>DLZQ01000009.1:14066-63844 GCA_003447295.1 Lachnospiraceae bacterium | reverse complement strand
ACTCAACAGGCTAAAGCCCATAAGCAAAAAAGGCATACTCACGTATGCCTTTTCAAAATAAATCCATTATAATTAAGCGTTCATCTGAGCAGCAACTTCTGCTGCGAAGTCCTCGTTCTTCTTCTCCATGCCTTCTCCAACTTCGAAACGAACAACCTTAGCGATGGTCAGAGCCTTATTAACGCTCTCTAAATACTTAGCTACGGTCTGCTTGCCGTCCTCAGCCTTAACATAGGTCTGATCTAACAGGCAGATCTCCTTCAGCTGCTTGGATACACGACCGTCTGCCAGACCCTTGAAGATCTTATCAGATACGATAGCGTCCTTGTCAGCCATAGCCAGCTCAGCCAGAGCAGCAGCTGCTTCCTTGGAGAGGAAGTTGAACAGGTAGTTCATGTTGCTCTTCTTCTCTTCGTAGATAGCCTTATCCTCATCGCTCCATGCGGAACTATTCATAGCCTTATCGATCAGCTTGTTCAGGATAGGCTTGGGCAGAGATGCAGGATCGTTCAGAGCTGCGTCAACAGTGATCTCCTGTAACTTAGCCAGTTCTTCTGCGGAAATATCATTTCTGCTGATGTAGGTAGGATTCATAGCTGCTACCTGCATAGCGATGTTGGTCAGCGCTTCTCTTGCTGCGTCATCGGATGCACCGTTAGCTGCAACGATAACACCGATACGTCCGCCACCGTGAATGTAGGATACTGCTACATCTCCGGATACCTTCTCGAAACGACGGATGGACAGCTTCTCACCGATAGTAGCGGTCTTCTCTACCAGAGCTTCCTTAACGGTTGCACCTTCGAAAGGAGCAGCCAACAGTGCCTCGATATCTTCTCCATCCTTGCCACCCTGTAAATCAGATGCCAGAGCAGCTGCATTAACAGCCTCTACAAAAGAAGTAAAGGTCTCGTTCTTTGCAACGAAGTCGGTTTCGGAGTTAACTTCGATAACGCAGGCGGTCTTGCCGTCTGCGGAGATTGCTGCACGTGCAACGCCTTCTGCTGCGATACGGCTTGCCTTCTTCTCAGCTTTAGCCTGTCCGTTCTTTCTCAGGAACTCAACAGCTGCGTCCATATCTCCATTTGTCTCGTTCAGAGCCTTCTTACAATCCATCATACCAGCGCCGGTCATTTCACGGAGCTCTTTTACCATAGATGCGGTAATTGCCATTTTTTTATCCTCTCTTCTTAATTAATATATTATCCTCAAGAACCCAGACCGTAATGACAGGCATCGCAATCTGGGTTCCTATGCTTCTCTTATGGAATCGGATTATTCAGCGTCAGCTGCAACCTCTTCGATATCCTCTGCTTCGGTAGCTACATCAGCATCGCTGTATACAGCCTCGCCCTGCTTAGCTTCGATGACAGCGTCAGCCATCTTGGAAACGATCAGCTTAACGGCTCTGATCGCATCATCGTTACCGGGGATGATGTAATCCAGCTCTTCGGGATCACAGTTGGTATCGCCGATACCGATCAGGGTGATGCCCAGTGCATGAGCCTCCTGTACACAAATTCTTTCCTTCTTAGGATCTACAACAAAGATAGCATCGGGAACTCTGGTCATGTTCTTGATACCGCCCAGGTTCTTCTCCAGCTTCTCCCATTCTTTCTTTAACTGAATAACTTCCTTCTTAGGCAGTACATCGAAAGTACCGTCCTGAGACATGGTCTCGATTGCGTGCAGTCTTGCGATACGGGACTGGATGGTTCTGAAATTGGTCAGCATACCACCTAACCATCTCTCGTTTACATAGTACATACCGCAACGCTCAGCCTCAACCTTTACAGCGTCCTGTGCCTGTTTCTTGGTACCAACGAACAGAATAGTACCGCCCTGTGCAGCGATCTCAGATACTGCCTTGTAAGCCTCATCAACCTTAACTACAGACTTCTGCAGATCGATGATGTGGATTCCGTTTCTCTCGGTGAAGATGTAAGGAGCCATCTTAGGGTTCCATCTTCTGGTCTGATGTCCAAAATGAACACCTGCTTCAAGTAACTGTTTCATAGAAATAACGCTCATGTCTTTACCTCCGTTTGGTTAAAATCTTCCGCTTTTCTTTTCTGCCGGGACGCGTTAAGAACCCGGTTAGCTCTGACAAAGACTTCTGTAAAAGCAGTAAGCACCATCGTCAAATCGAAAGGCGTGTTTTTTGTCACAACAGTGCGATTATAACATAGGAAAACCCCTGTGACAAGGGGTTTTTAATGTTTTCCTGTGATTATTTTGGCAATTTCTTCTTCCGAAGTCCCGGGAGCTATTTCATAGATGCCGGGATTGATGCTGCGACTGTATCCGTTATTACATAAATAATTGTCAAATGCTTTCGCATTCTCCACCAGACCTGCCTCATAGAACATCCTGCTGACACTTCCGGAATCAGAGCCTTTCTTAATAGTAATGGTTGTCTGTGACTGTTCCGGTGCTGTGATTAATTCAGGCTCTTCCGTTGTCTCAGGCTCTGTTGTCGTTTCAAACTCTGTTGTCATTTCAGGCTCTGCGGTTGTTTCCGGCTCTGCGGTTGCCTCAGGCTCTGTCGTTGTTTCAGGCTCTGCGGTTGCCTCACGCTCTGTCATTGTTTCAGACTCTTCTGTCACTTCCGGCTCCATCGTTGTCTGCGGCTGTGCACTGTTTTGTAGTGCCGCCAGGGTCAGTTCGCTACTGTCCACCATCCCCAGCTCCGAAGCCCTCTCTCTGATCTGCTCATCTGTCAGTGTCTGCGCCTCTTGTCCTTGTCTACCGGAAAAACTGATTCCTAAAATCAGTGCTGTTACAGCCATTCCTATCCCGAGACCGCGCAGATAATATTTTAACTTCATTATTGTATTTCTCCGTCCTTATCCTTGCTTCGCACGATTCTTATCAGGCCTTGTACAGGTCGATCACAAGCTTTACCTCTCCGACACCCAGTCCCAGTTCTTTGGCAATTGCCACTGTGGATTTGCCCTGTTTGTGCATTTCAAGGATCTTCTCGTTATTGTTCTGTCCCTCCTGCACCGTCTCTCCCATAAATCCGATCTCTGGAGAATTCTCCGGCTGTATAAGAGTTTCTGTCTGGGAAGCATCCGCTGCTTTCTCCTCCGCCACCGTCCCGGCGGTCTTATCTGTGGCGGTCTTCTCTGCGGCTGCTTTATTTTCCACCGTTTTATTCTCCAGCGTTTTATTTTCCGCCGCTTTGACCGCTTTATCCATTTTGGATACGGTGTCCTTGATATTTGCATGCTTGCTGTTCAGCATATCATATAAGAACATTGCTTCTTCATGATTTTTATGAATCTCTTGTAATACCGTGTCGGAATATTCATTAACTGCCATGATCTTCTCATTGGTCAGACGTTCCAGAGCGCGTTCTGCTTTCTCTATCGCGTCCTCAGAGGTCTCTTCCATTTTGTCCTGCATTTTACTGCGGACGTTATTCATTTCCTCTTCCACCAGACCGTGGATCTCTTCTTTTGCTGCTTTTTGATCGATTCCTGTGTTTTTTTCCCCGCCAAGCGGCAAAAAGAAACTTCCTGTAAATATTATGACTCCCGCAATCAGCAGGACGATCTCCAAAATACCCATGTTACTTGTTTTTCCTTTGCATTGTCAGATCTTAATATCAAATCCCTGATGCTCTTTTTTCACCACAACACCATCTTCCGGCTGCTTTTTGCGGCGTTTGCCGCCGTTGCCCGCATACTCGTTATTTCCCTTTTCTTTGGCGTCGTATTGTCCGGTGTACCAGTCCGCATTGTCACTGCTGTGCACCTCTTTGGTGAGCTGCTCTGTGTGCTTCTGCGTCTGCTGTCCCAGAGTCATCTGTTGGAATGCCCCCTTGTTATCTTCATTCTGCTTCATCACAGTATAATCCTGTGTCCGGGGGATCGAAGCAATCTCTAAAGAGCCAAATGCCATATCTATGCCTCTTTTCTGTGAACTCTTACAGGGGAGTGGACTTCACATCACCGTCAATACGTTCAAAACGACAATAATGATAAGTGCTCTTCACCTGCATGGAAGAGTCTCCGATAATGATCGTAGTGCCGGGATATACCTCTCCTTTTACCAATACCATTGCTCTGTCCTGGGGATTGAATTCCAGCTGCAGCTCCTGCATTCGGCGGTTCTTCTCTTCCAGACTCTTTTTCTGTGTCTCCAATATAGCTGCAGAGTTCCGGATATAATTGATCTGATCCGGTGTAAAACAGACCCCTTTGCTCTTTTTTTCCGCAAAGCTGGTCAGAATCGGCTGAATACCCCGGATGGTTTTAACAATCTCGGAGACTTCCTTCTGAAGTCTCATATATTCTGCCTTTTTCTCGGGATCCACACCTACTTCCACCACCGTAGGTGCACCCAGGGTCGCTCCTAAGGTCTTCACCTCGATCTTCTGTCCGGCACGTACATGTCCGCCGGTGATGAATCCTCTCTTACCGGTTACCTGAATCTCCGTAGATGCCGTCACATTGCTGTGCAGGATGGATTCGGTACTGACATATCCTCCGGCTGTTGCTGTGGAATTCTCCAAAAACTTCGCCACAATATTGCCGCCGGCTTTCAATATTCCCTTGGACATGCCGTTCATGCCTCTTGCAATGATAATGTTGCCGCCGGCCTCGATATGCGCGCCTTCCACGACACCGCTGATGATCACGTTGCCACCCGCCCGGATGACAAAATTGGATGACACATTGCCCCTGATCTGTACACTTCCTTCAAAATCAATATTACCGGTAGACAGATCCACATTTTCCACTTCGTAGACATCGGATACAAAAACCTTGCCTTCTACCAGGGATACATGTCCGTCTACCATGGAAGTGATCCTCCTGCGGTCTTCGGAGATCTCAATGTTATGGCCAAATTCCAGATGCGCCTTTTTCACCTGTCTCGGCTTTATCTTAGTGCCCTGTACCGTGGTCCCGTACTCACCCTCATCCTCCGGGATGATTTCCGCCAAAAGCTGCCCCTTCTTGCAAGGGTTGATCATATTCAGGTGGAAATAGTCCACCGTTCCGTCATCTTTTAAGGTTGGTCTGGCATGAACATCGGTGTTGAAATAATACTTAATATATGCGTCCGTTCCGTGTCTGGGTTCTTTTCCTTTTGCCACCACCAGATCTGTGCAATAGATTCCCTCAGACATAAAGTGATCCTGCAGAACACTCATCTGGATTCCATAGACTATGTTCCGGAATCTCAGATCTTTGATCACACCGTCCATAGTCGCTCTTTTCCCGGTTTGTGATGCAGGATAAAAGCGTAAGGTGACCTGCATGTTATCCTCAGCGACTTCGATACTGTAGGTCTCCTCCAGTTCCGGGCAATCTTTTCTCTCTAAAAAGCAGACAGTATCTTCACCGTCTAAAATTGCTTTTTTGATCACCACGGGATCGTAAGGCACCGATTCTCTGTCCAGGTATAAGAGAACCTCCTGAAGGTTTATGCCACTGCCCCCGTCCTTTGGCTGTACGAGCCGCAGTCCATAGCCTCCAGGGGCTTTTACTATCTGAAAATATCCGTTCTGCATATGCCTTCCCTCTGCCTTTCCTTCCTGCATTCTGTGCAGATCAATCAGGTTCTATAAAAGTCCCATGTAGTTCCCCATTTTGGTCTTCATCTTCTGTAAAGCACGGGTATGCAGCTGTGATACCCTCGATTCCGATACTTCCAGAATATTACTGATCTCTTTCAGCGTAAGATCCTCATAATAATATAAAGTAACTACTTTTTTCTCTTTTTCTGTCAAAAGCTCCAGTGCTTCTCCGAGTACTTTGGTCAGTTCTTCTTTTTCTATGCTCTCTTCCGGACTGTCAAATCGTGCCGTCGTATGTCTGCTGTAATCCTGTGAGACATCACTGCCCTGTTCCATGTATTCGTTTAAGGATACTAACCCTGTGACTTTCATCTGGGACTGCCAATCCAGGTATTCCTCGGAGGATATTCCCAATCCCTGTGCTATATCTTCGTCTGTTGCAGTGCGTCCGGTAGTCTGCTCCACTTCCTTGATGACAGCATCGATTTTTTTCTGCCGCTGTCTGATCGTCCGGGGGATCCAGTCCATTTTTCGGATCTGGTCAAGAATCGCGCCCCGGATGCGCAGACTGGCATAGGTCTCGAACTTTACTTCCTTCATACAATCGAACTTGTCGATAGCATCGATCAGTCCAAAGATACCATAACTTACCAGATCTTCATAATCTACGTTGTATCCCAGGTACATACTCAGTCTTCCGGCTACCACTTTCACGAGCGGAGCATATTCCAGTATCAGCTGTTCCCTGGTCTCCGGTCGCTTATTAGCAGCATATTCTTCTAATAACCTTTTCTTACCGGTTTCATCCATTCGATTCGCTTACACCCTTCTGCCCTGCGTCTTCTTCCGTCGCAGCTGCTTCTTCCGCCTTCGCTTCCTGCTCCTGCTTTTCCTTCTCCTCGTTCTGTCTGTCAAATCGGTCCAACAACAGACGAATCGCACTTCCCAGGCAATAGAATAAAAGCATCACCGCAAAAAGCGCCACCAGGCTTGCCAGCACTGAGTATGATCTTACTAATGTAATGATACAGGTGCATGCACCCGCGATCAGCATCAGAAGCAATGGCATGTTCTTTCTGTTCATAATCTTCTTCCCATCTAAACCCTGTCAGATCACCGATTCATCTCTTCCCACAGCACGGATATGAAATTCTCCGGTCTCAGGATAGAAGGTTACGGTTCTTCCGTAGTTTTTACCTGTATCTTCCGCAAGAATGGGGATACTGATCTCTTTCAGCTTTTTCTTGACCGCTTCTACGTTGCGTTCCCCCACCTGCATCATATCGTTACGTCCCTGGAATGTGAACATGGTGGCGCCGCCGGCGATCTTGGCAACCATTCTTGCTTTCCTCGCACCGAGCTTTTCCATCTGCCTGACCAGTTCGTCGATTCCTGTATCTGCAAATTTTGCGATATTCTGGTTACTGTTGCGGATCGTAGTGCTGTCCGGCAGCATAATATGTGCCAGACCGCCTATTTTCGTCACCGGATCGCGGATTGCTATTCCCACGCAGGATCCGAGTCCCAAAGTAGTCACTCCGTCAGGACTTACGCAGGTCTTCAGATCCGCCATTCCTACTTTAATTATCTCGCTCATTCTGCTCCCCTTCTTCTGCTTCTGCCTTCCTTATTCCACCGATATTCCCAAAGATGACAGGATCTTGGGATAGGATTCAATATCAGGAACCAGAATGAAATAACCGTCAATCTCTACCTCATCATAGAACTGTGACTGAATGAGTAAAATCTTATCTCCCAATGTTCCGAATTCAATGGCGGGCACACTTAAGATCGCACCTGCCATATCCAGAGTCAGAGAGGGAGGAGTTGGGATGATCGTCAGATTCGTCAGCATAGACAGGGAATTCAGATAGGCACCTGTAATAATGTTACCGATCTCCTTCATGGCAGAAAATTCAATCTCCGAAAATCCATCCTGCTGTACCATGTCCCCCATAATCTTATGGAGAAGATGTTTTGCACTGTTCTGCTCTACCAAAAACATCATGCTGCCGGTAATGTCACCTTCTACTCCTAAGAATACTCCGACCATTACCTGCTCTTCTCCGCCCATCATGGCTCCTACTTCGTTAAAATCCAAAAGTTTTACCTGCGGTACTTTCATGTCCACCTTGCAGTTAAGCATCTGGGAGAGTGCTGTCATAGCGTTGCCCGCTCCAATGTTGCCGATTTCCTTTAAAACATCCAGATATGTTTCCGAAACTTTTTCTAAACTCAGGTCTCCCATGGATCCATCTCCTTTATGCATTTTCCTCCAGTGTAATGGAATTCAGATCCAGTAAAGAGATCAGCTCCCCATTGTGTTTACCGACACCCGTGATGAAGCTTTTCTTGATTTCGCCGGTATTCTGAGACATTTTTTCAATCTGACTGGTGCCGAGAGTAACAACCTCCTTCACTTCGTCAACAATAATTCCTACGCTTCCCTGCTGTTCCTGCTTCAAAATAATGATTCTGGTAGCACGGGTCATTTCATCTGCCTCCAGTCCCATTTTCAGTCGAAGGCTCATAACGGGCAATACTTCTCCGCGGAGATTGATCACGCCCTTCAGATATGCAGGCACTTTGGGAACTCTGGTGATATGCTGCATTCTTACAATATTATCGATATAGCGGATATCAATGCCGTACTGTTCGTCTCCGAGACGGATCACAATATACTGGAAAAATTCCTCCTCAACCTTACGCTCGTCTCCGGCTTTTAATGTTTCTCTCATGCTAAGTTCTTCCATAACTGTCATCTCCCTCCTTACAGTAATGCATTGGCATCCAGGATCAGTGCTACCTCACCGTCTCCGAGGATCGTTGCGCCACTGATGAATTTGCACTGCTTGATGTATTTTCCAAGAGACTTGATAACGATCTCCTGCTGTCCGATCAGTTCGTCGATGACAAGACCTGCCATCTTGTCGCCCTTCTTGACGATAACAACGATCAGGTTGTCCTCCGGGGATCTTGTACTCTCGACATCCAGCACTTCTGTCAGACGGATCAGAGGGATTACAGTTCCTCTTAAATTGATGACCTCTTTATTCTCTACCAACTTGATGTCCTTCGGGGAGATATCTTCAATCGTCTGGATAGATCCCAGAGAGATTGCATACTTTTCTCCGCCTACGACTACCATCAGAGCCTGTATGATCGCAAGGGTTAACGGCAGACGGATCGTCCAGGTACTTCCCTCGCCCCACTTGGATTTCACTTCCACTTCACCGCTTAAGGATTCGATCTTGGACTTCACGACATCCAGTCCCACACCTCTTCCGGACACATCGGTTACCTTCTCGGAAGTAGAGAAGCCTGGCAGGAACAGCAGATTGATAATATCCTTCTCCGGCATGTTGGCTGCCTGCTCTGCGGTTACCAGATTGCGCTCGATTGCTTTATTCTTAACAGCTTCCACGTCAATACCGTTACCATCATCTCTTACTTCGATGACTACGTTATTGCCATCCTGATATGCATCCAGGAAAATAGATCCCTGCTCGGGCTTTCCACGCTGTGCACGCACTTCTGCGGACTCCAGACCATGATCGGCGGAGTTACGGAGCAGATGCATCAGGGGATCTCCGATCTCATCCACCACGGTACGATCCAGTTCAGTCTCTTCACCGGTCATATACAGTTCCATCTTCTTATCCAGCTTTTTGGACAGATCGCGGATCATTCTGGGGAACTTCACAACAACACTCTCAATAGGTACCATTCGTACCTTCATCACGGATTCGTGGAGATTCGTGGTAACATTCTCCAGGTATTCAATCTGCTCATTGAAAGCAGTATTGTTGCCATGGTCGCTGCTGGATGCCGATACCAGAGAGTTCTTTGCAATGATCAGTTCACTTACCAGATTCATCAGGGAATCCAGTTTTTCAATATCCACACGTACGGTACGGTTCACTACCGGCTTATTTGCAGGCTTCTTCTCCGGAGCCTTGGCTGCAGCCGCAGGTTTTTTCTCTTCCTTCTTAGGCTCTGCCTTGACTTCCGCTACGACTTCCTTTTTCTCCTCTACGGGTTCGGCTGTCTCTTCTTCGGAATGATAATTCTTCGTCTTCTCCAGCTCCAGAACACCACCGGTTACCTGTGCAATCTCGGATACGCTCTCGGCTGCCTTGATGATTTCATCCAGAGAATAATCGGATAATACGATCAGAGTGAAATCCTTATCGAATTTCTCATCTTCCACATCCTGTGCGCTGGGCATGGATACGATGATCTCACCTTTTTCTTCCACTGCCTTGAATACCAGAAAAGCTCTTGCTGCCTTCAGTATGCAGGTCTCCTGTACCACCACGTTGATTCCGTATACATTTTTGCCCTGCTTCATAGCTTCTCTGATCACACGGATCTGGCTGTCATCAAAAGCAATGTCATTCCATTTTTCAGTACCTTCTGTGCCGGCTTCCGCTGTGGGAGCTGCAGCTGCGGGTGCCTCTTCCTTTGCTGCGGGTGCTTCGGTCTTGCCGTCGTTTAAGATATCGTTCAGTGCTTTGATGAGGTTCTCGTTGTCATTGGTTCCCTCATCAGAGGTCTCCTGAATATTATTCTTGTATTCCTCCAAAGCATCCAGGCACTGGAACAATACATCGATCATCTCCGGCTTTACTTTAATGTTGCCGTTACGTACTTCCGAGAACACATTTTCCATATCATGAGTCAGATTCTGCATGCGCTTGTAACCCATAGTTCCCGCCATTCCTTTCAGGGAATGTGCCGCACGGAATATCTCATTGATATTGTCCATGTTCTCAGGGTCTGACTCCAGTTCCAGAATCTGTGTGTTCAGGTTCTGCAGATGTTCATTTGTTTCATCCAGAAAAATTTCAAGATATTGGCTTACGTCCATCTCTTCCTCCATTCTGCCTGCCACGGTATCCCCGAAAGCGGCATATATTGCTTACTTACTTACTCCTACATGAAGTATGATCTCCTGGGCTATCTGGTCTAAGGGTACTACCTGATCGGCAAGCCCTGCCTGGATTATACTTTTAGGCATTCCAAATACTACACTGGTATCCTGATCCTGAGCGATCACATATGTCTTCCCGGAAGATTTTAATTTGCTGATTCCTTCCGTTCCGTCTGCTCCCATGCCCGTCATTACGGCACATACTACCGTATCAAAACGGCTGTTTTGCAATGATTCATACATATAATTGGCACAGGGTCTGACACCCTCTCTGTAAGGTTCCTCCGACAAATGCAGGGTATGTCGTCCTGCCGGAGAAGTGACGACATTCAGGTGTTTACCGCCCATAGCGATATAGACCCATCCCTTTTTCAGTTCTTCTCCCTCTGCTGCTTCCTTTACATGAAGCTGACTTAAATTGTCCAGTCTCTCTGCCAGGGATGCTGTAAATCCCACCGGCATGTGCTGTACGACTAACACCGGTGCATCTAAATTGGCCGGTAGAAGAGGGATCACGGACTGAAGCGATTTCGGACCTCCCGTGGAGCTTGCGATCGCTACGATCTTGCTGCCGGACACACTGACCGGATGATGATTGATGATCTTCATCATCTCTTTTACGGTGCCCTTCTCTTCGGAAAGCTTCTCCTCCGCAGCAAATGTCGGCAGCTTACTGTTTGCTACCACATTCAGTGTTCGCAGGAACTCTCTTCGGAAATTCTCGCCCCGGCAGTCCACTGCACTGTCCGGTTTATGTACAAAATCCAGTGCTCCCAGTTCCAGAGCATCCAGAGTGGTTCTGGCTCCTTCCTTTGTGTCGGTACTCGCCATCATCACTCGTGCCGGAATCTTGTATTTCCGCAGTTCCTGTAACAACTGCAATCCGTTCATTCGCGGCATATTTACATCCAGGACTACCGCATCATAGCTGTTTCTGCTCAACAGATCAAAGGCTTCCAATCCGTCTTTTGCTCTGTCAGTCACCTGGAATCTTATGTCTGAATCTATTATATCACACAGCACTCTTCTCATAAGTGCAGAGTCATCTACAAGCAGTATTTTTTTCGGCATTAATTCATTCTCTCCTTTTTGCGGCTCTTACGCTCTTCTTCAAATATAAAACGTATGATCTCTTCCCGGATATTCACATCCAGATTGTAGTACTGGACTCTGTGTTCAAAGGTTCCCTTTCTTTTCTCCAGTTCCCGTACCGCCAGCACCTTACCTACCACATCGTATTTTTTTCTCTCACCGTCCTTCGTGAGCAAATGATAACTGCACAGGATCAGGCTGCCCGGTTCGTATCTCTGCGTTGACATGAACCGTAACCCACCACCGCTGATATCTACGATAATACTATGCTTTAAGGGAAGTCCCGGCTGCAATTCATAGGGAGAGTTCTTCTCCAGTGCCTCAATCTCTTCCTCCTCCAGATTTCTGGCACACATGTCCAGAGCACAGCTGAAACGGTAATATTCTCTTCGCTGATATTTTCTGAGATTGCTGGTCAGCTCCATGACCAACACGTAGACATTGTTGCTCTTATAACGGTCCACTATTCTGGCAAAACACTGATACAGGCTGTTCTCCTCAAAAAACACCATATCATATTCGCTCTCCACCGGCAGAAGGATCAGTCTGGTCTGTTCCATTGGCATGGAAATCTCCAGTGTATCCTCCGATAGGATCTGCAGTACACGGCTCTGGTAAACCTTTGTCGTATATTCGGCTCCGGATTCTCCCAATCCATGTTCCAGCGCCCGAAGCTCTACTTTAGAACCTTCTTCCACAAATCTGGACAACATAATTTTGTACCTCTCTTATCTGGACTGTTTTGCAGCTCCGTTTCTGGTTCCTATAATGTGTGAGAAAAAAGCTGCCATTCCGCGTCTTTTCTGCTCCTGCTGTGTCTTGTCGCACAGTCTTCGCGCGATCCGCTCATATGCCTGACTGGATTTTGCCCCGGGGTTCTGTATAGATACCGGTACCTGCTGCATTACCGCCTGCACGACCTGCGGATCCTGCGGCACACATCCCAGATATTCCATAGGAGTCTTCAGGTATCTGGTGACTACCGCATTCAGTTTATCGAACAGTATCTGTCCTTCCTTCACATTATCCACCCGGTTGGCTACCATTTTGACCTTGGTATAATCTTTCTCGAACCTCGGATGTCTGTACAGAGCCTTCAGTAACGAATAAGAGTCTGTGATAGAAGTCGGTTCCGGTGTGGTCACCAGAAGTACTTCTCCGCTGGCTACTAAAAATTCCAGCACACTTTCCGAGATTCCTGCACCGGTATCCACAATGATCACATCTGTTATGGCATCCAACTCGGCCAGATTCTGTATGATGCAGGTCAGCGCATCCCGCCCCAGGTTCGACATGCCGGCGATTCCCGAGCCACCGGAGATAAAGCCTACCTCCATAGGTCCCCAGGTGATGATGTCACTGATGCTCTTGCCCTCATAGACCAGATCACACAGATTGTGCTTCGGTACCGCTCCGAACATGATCTCAATGTTAGCCAGTCCGAAGTCCGCATCCAGAATGATCACTCGTTTCCCCATTTTACGAAATTGAATTGCCAGATTGATGGACATATTGGATTTTCCGACACCTCCCTTGCCGGAGGTGACGGTAATGACTCTTGCAGTAGGTCGTATCTGCTGATTTGCTTTAATGATCCTTAACTGTTCCGCCTGATCCATTTTTCCGCGCCTTTCTGTAAAAGCTTATTCCTTTCCGCCAAGGATCTGCTTTACTGTCTTCTGTGGATTGAATGCTTCCATATCGTCCGGAACATTCTGTCCGCAGGTCACATAAGCGATCGGCGCATCGGTATAAAGCTTCATATTCAGCAGATTCCCCACTGCCTCTGTTTCATCCAACTTGGTAAAGATCAGCTCAAAGTCTGCGATCTTACCGTAACAATCCGCGATCTTCTGAAGATCCCTGTATTTGGTAGTTGCACTTAAAACCAAAAATACCTGATAACTTTCCGGTCTCTTCAGTGCTGCCACCATTTCCTTCATTTTCTCCAGTTGATCCGTATTCTGATGTGATCTCCCCGCTGTATCTATAAAAATATAATCACAGTCCCAATAATCCTCCACCGCTGCCTGCAGCTCCTCCGGGGTATAGATGATCCGAAACGGAGTCTCTAAAATATTTGCATAGGTTCTGAGCTGTTCCGCTGCAGCAATACGGTAAGTGTCTGCTGTCAAAAGTGCCACTTTCTTTTTCTCTTCCACACAATATCTACCGGCAAGCTTTGCTATGGTAGTCGTCTTGCCCACTCCCGTAGGTCCGATGAACAATACGATCCTGGGGCCTTCTTCCGAAGGAGTGATCCCTTCAGATCTTCCGAATTTGAGCACCATCTTCTGATAGATATTTGCCAACAGATAGTCAAATGGCAGATCTGCTTTTTTCGTCTTTGAAGCATCTTCCAGAATGCTGTTGACATACTTTTCATCCATTTCATTATCCAGCATCTTATTATACAGAAGTCTTATAAATTTATCCTGTTCAGGATTTTTCTCTTCTTCCTTTTTCTCCGCAGCAGCCATATCTTGGGTCTTATCCTCTTTTTCTTCGGCATCAGGTACATCCTGCGTCTTTGCGGATTCTTCTTTTTCGGACTGTCTGTTATTTAACTGGCTCTCTAGCAGCGTCTGTAAACTATCCAGCTTTTTTTCGATGTTCTCTGTGCTGTTTTTTGCTAACAGATTCTGTTGCTCCGTCCGGATCTCCTTATCCGCTGCTGTCCGGAGTATACTGCCGTATTGCGGTCTCGCCGGTGCTTCCTCCTCCAGTGCCGCGGTAACCTCTATCTGCTTCGGTAACAGGAAAGCAAACAATCCTTTCTTTTTTACCTCACGCACATTCATGATCACAAGGGTACTTCCCAGTTCCTTTTTCGCAGCCTCTGTGGCTTCCGCTTCTGTCTTCCCCGTAAATTTTTTGATTATCATACTACTCTCCATTCCGCAGACGGTTCCATTTTATTTTTCACACTATCCCTGGCTCCTGTGGCGGTTCACTGTACCTGTTCTCAGGCTGTGACCATTCCCACAGACTGTAATTCCACATTGGATTCCACTTCATTGTAGGATACCACGACCAGATCCGGATAGTAATCTTCCGTCAGTCGTTTAAAATACATTCTTACAATGGGAGATGTCATAATAATGGGAGTTTTCCCCATATTTTCCAGTTTTTTGATCTCCTCTCCCACCGCATTCAGGATGGCTTTGCTTCTGGCAGGATCTAGATTTAAGAAAGCTCCCGTCTCCGTCTGCTTCACGCTTCCCATCACCTCCTGCTCGATCTTCGGATCCAGCGTCAATACACTGGTAGTCTCATGAGAAGGAAAATATTTTGTGGAAATTGCTCTCTTCAGACTCTGTCTGACATACTCCGTAAGAATATCCGTATCTCTCGTCGTCGGTGCATAATCCGCCAATGTCTCTAAAATCGTCAGCAGATCTCGTATGGAAATACCCTCTTTTAAGAGATTCTGCAGTACTTTCTGAATTTCACCGAGCCCAAGCAGCTTCGGTACCAGTTCGTCCACCAGAGAAGGATTGTTCTCCTTGACATTGTTGATCAGGTTCTGAACATCTTGTCTGGTTAGTAATTCTGCGATATGCTGGCGGATGATCTCCGTCAGATGCGTGGCAATAATGGAAGGCGGATCCACTACGGTGTAGCCCAGGCTCTCCGCACGCTCTCTCTGTCCCTCCGTGATCCAGATCGCCGGCAGATGAAAGGAGGGCTCAAAAGTAGGAATACCCGTGATCTCCTCTTCTACGTATCCGGGGTTCATCGCCATATAATGGTCAAACAGGATCTCGCCTTCGCTAACCTGAATTCCCTTAATCTTGATAATATACTGGTTCGGATTCAGCTGAATGTTATCACGCAGTCGGATGATCGGCACCACTGTACCAAGTTCCAATGCGATCTGTCTTCGTATCATAACAACACGGTCTAACAGGTCGCCCCCCTGATTAACATCCGCTAACGGAATGATACCGTAGCCGAATTCCAACTCGATAGGATCCACCTGCAACAGGCTGTTGACATTCTCCGGCTGCCTGATTTCTTCCGCCGCAGCCTCTTCACTGTCTACCTCCTGCTCAATCTTGGCTGTCTCGATAGTTCCCTCGATATTTCTGGCCACAATGATAAATACCAGTCCCAGTCCCACGAACAGGATCGTATTTAACTGTGTCACAAATCCAAGGATCGCCAGCATGGCTCCTACCAGATACAGCGCCTTCGGCACACCGAATAACTGGCTGACCAGTGTGGTTCCGAAATCTGCGTCCTTACTTCCTTTGGTCACCAGGATACCGGTGGACAGAGAGATCAACAGTGAGGGGATCTGGCTCACCAGACCGTCACCGATGGTGAGGATCGCGTATTTATTCAGAGCTGCGGTGATATCCATGCCCTGTCTCGTCACTCCCATGACAATACCGCCCACGATATTGATGGTTGTGATCAGAAGACCCGCTACTGCGTCTCCTTTTACGTATTTCACGGCACCATCCATGGAACCGAAAAAGCTTGCTTCCTCCTGGATCTTCTCTCTACGTCTCTTTGCTTCCGCATCCGTGATCGCTCCTGTATTCAGATCGGCATCGATCGCCATCTGTTTACCGGGCATGGCATCCAGGGTAAATCTCGCCGTTACCTCGGATACACGTTCAGAACCTTTATTGATGACCATGAACTGGATCAGGATCAGAATAATGAAGATAATAACACCGATGACCAGGTCACCGCCGCCTACGAACTCACCGAAAGTCTCCACGACATTACCCGCATTACCGTCTCGTAAGATCAGACGGGTAGAGGATGTGTTCAGCGCAATACGGAAGATCGTGGTGAACAGAAGCATTGTCGGGAAAAAAGACATATCCAGTACTTCCTTGCTGAACATTGTGGCAAATAATACAGTCAGCGCAATGGAAATATTGATAGCCAGCAGAATATCCAGAAGCCAGGAAGGAATCGGCACAATAAACATGATGATCGCCGCCATAATGTAGAGTGCTACCCCCACATCCGCTTTTTTTATTTTCATCTGTGCCTTACCTCCTTTCTGTCTGTGTGTTTTCTAATCTTAATATTTTTCTATACTTTTCCCTGCAGATGATATACAAATGCCAGAACCTCCGCCACCGCCTGATATAATTCCGGCGGCACAGCCTGTCCCACATCCACATTTGCATACAGCATTCTCGCAAGTGGTTTATTCTCTACTATTTCAATCTTATGCTCTCTGGCAATCTCTTTGATCTTAGCTGCCAGATTGTCCGCACCTTTGGCGATCACAATAGGGGCCTCCGCCACCTCGGGATCGTATTTGATAGCAACCGCATAATGGGTGGGGTTGGTGATGACCACATCCGCCTGGGGAAGGTTCTGCATCATTCTCCGCTGGGAGACTTCCCGCATCTTCTGCCGGATACGTCCTTTGACCTGCGGGTCACCTTCCTGCTGTTTATATTCTTCTTTAATCTCCTGTTTGGTCATCCGCATGTCCTTACTGAACTTGTACTTCTGATAGATGAAGTCCGCCGCAGCAATGATCATGTAGATCAAGGAGATCCGGATACCTAGGTCTGTCACTGTCTCGCCGATCAGAGCGATCGCCTGGGTCAGATCCATGTCATATAAGGTATACAGTATCGGCCATTTGTCCTTCAGGTAATTATAGCATATGTATATGATCAGTCCAATCCTCAGCAAAGATTTGATCAGCTCCACCACGGAATTGACGGAAAAGATCCTCTTGAATCCGGAGACCGGACTCAGTTTGGAGAATTTGGGCTGCATCGGTTTGCCCGTGGGATGCCATCCCACCTGCACCACATCGCTTAAAAAGGCTACCGCAAAACCTATCAGTAATATCGGTGCCATAATGATCACCGATTCCAGCATCATATCGCGAAATGCAATATTTGCATCCGTCTGTGGCATATTTCCGTGCCAGAAGGTTACGACTTCCGGAATCTTTTCATAAATCGCGGAAAACACATTTATGAACTGGTAGCCCATGTGTCCCACCCATAGTTTCAATACCAGAAACACAGCAAGGAGTCCCAGTCCGTTGGCGATCTCACGGCTTTTTGCTACCTGACCTTCTTTTCTGGCATCTGTCAGCTTTTTCTCGGTAGCAGGTTCTGTTTTCTCTCCGCCCTGTCCCTCTGCGGCAAAGAATTGCAGATTGTATTCTAAGCTCACATCATACCTCCGATAAAGGACACCACCATCTTCTTCATCTCCTGATAGACAAAATCCGCTGCTCCCGGCAGCATTCCCGCTGTCAGAAACATTGCTGACAGTCCCGTCAGCACTTTCAGCTGAATGCCGACTGCGAACATGTTCATCTGCGGCGATACTTTCGCCAGTACACCTAAGATTGCATTCAGTAATAATGTTGCACAAAAAATCGGCAATACAATGCGAAAGCCGATCATGATATAGTCATTCATAAATTCGATCATGGACTGTAACAGGCTGTCTGCGTGGAACACCACGCCGTTCACCGGGATCAGCACAAAGCTGTCTGCCAGTGCCCCGAACAGGTAACGGTACATTCCGGAAGCGATCAGCATCAGCATAAATGAATACTGATACAGTACACCGGTAATACTGGTGCTCTCTCTGGTCGCCGGATCCATCAGTGTCGCCATGGAAAGTCCTGTCTCCATATCCGCGATCGAACCGGCAAAATTAACGATTGCCATACAGATATTTGCGCCAAAGCCGATCAACAGACCGGCGATTGCCTCTTTCATAACAATCACGGCATATTCCATTACCGTGTCAAACACCACTGCATCCACCGGTGTCAGTGTCTCATAGAGCAGAATTGCCGTAAATGCGCTGATACCGATCCGTATCCTGGCAGGTGTATCATTCATTCCGAAATAGGGAGCGATATACACAAAGCAGGATACCCGGACAAAAATCAGTAGAAAATATTCAAGATCGTATATGGAAAACGAAAAATCTATCATGTAGTCATCCCATCACCTGTGTACATACTGGCTGAAGCTTGACCAGAGCTGCACGGTGTATTCCACCATGGTATTCATCATCCAGCTTCCCAACAGGACAAGTGTCAGAAATATTGCAATGATCTTGGGTACAAATGTCAGTGTCTGTTCCTGAATGGATGTCACTGTCTGGAAAATACTGATGACCAGGCCAACGATCAATGACACTAAAAGCACAGGAAGGGATACCTTGATGATCACATATAACGCATTATTTGTCATTTCCGATACTGCATCAATCGTCATAACAAAACCTCATCTCCCGGTTAATAGAATGTCTGCACCAGCTGTCCTATGATCAGTGCCCAGCCGTCAGCGAGAACAAATAACAGTATCTTGAAGGGCATGGAGATCGTCGTAGGCGGCAGCATCATCATACCCATGCTCATCAACGTGGATGCAACTACCATATCGATCACGATAAAAGGAATATAGATCGTAAATCCGATCCAGAACGCAGTCCGAAGCTCACTGATCATAAAGCTGGGAACCAACACGGAATTGGGAATGTCATCCAGTGTTCCATCCCACTCCAGTCCTGCAATATCCATGAACAGCTCTACATCTTTCACCTGTGTCTGGGGATACATAAATTCCCGCAAAGGTGCCATACCTTTTTCCAAAGCTTCACTCTGATCTATTGTACCTTCCTCAAAAGGCTGTATCGCTTCTTCATTGATTCTGGTAATGGTAGGTTCCATAATGAAAAAAGTCAGGATCAGCGCCAGCCCGATCAGAATCTGGTTCGGTGGTGCCGTCTGCGTGTTCAGGGCAGATCTGGTAAAATGCAATACAATAATGATCCTCGTAAAAGAGGTCATCATGATGATGATCGTAGGAGCCAGTGCGATCAATGTCAGGGTGATAAGAATTCGCAGTGCTCCGTTGATCTGTCCGTTACCGTTATTGTAAGTAATGCTGACCGTGTTCGCAGTGTTCAGACTTCCCACCTCTTCCGGTGTGGTAGCCGTTCCTGCCGGATTGATCACGGTAGATACCTCGGTATCCCCCGTCAGATGACGTTCTGTCGCATGTACCTTCACCGGGGTGCAAATACACAATATGCCCACCGTGACCAGCAGGCATACCATATAAATAGTCATCTTTAATTTTCTGTCGGAATCAAAATCAATGATCTTTCTCTTCATTCTCTTTCTTCGCCGCACGTTCCAATATCTCCCGGAAGCCGGAAGTATTTTCAAATGTTGACATATCCTTTAGTTGTTCTGCGGGAATCTCTCCCAGAGTCGTCACAGCATCCTTGCAGACCGCAACAGCAAAATAAGTCTCTCCCACCCGGATCAACTGAATGTATTTATTGTTGGCGATCCGGGCGGTCTCTCTTACTTCAATATTGCTTTCCACTCCCTGTTTTTTCTGGTATCCTGCGATCCATTTTGTCACCCATGCGGTTACCGCCAGTACTGCCACGAAGATCAGCAGTACCGTAATAAACTGGGCATAACTGTCTGCTTTTCCGGTGAGTATGATCATTAACCCACTACCTTTTTCACTGCTTCGATAACACGTTCTGCCTGGAAAGGTTTTACGATGAAGTCTTTGGCACCTGCCTGTATGGACTCGATAACCATCGCCTGCTGACCCATTGCAGAACACATGATCACCTTAGCACCTCCGTCGATCTTCTTGATCTCTTTCAGTGCCTGGATGCCGTCCATCTCCGGCATGGTAATATCCATAAGTACCAGGTCGGGATTTACTTCCTTGAACTTCTCCACAGCCTTCAGTCCGTTCTCTGCTTCTCCGGCAACATTATATCCGTTTTTGGTCAGGATGTCCTTGATCATCATCCTCATGAATGCTGCATCATCACAGATTAAAATATTCTTAGCCATTAATTTTTCCTCCGTTTATTTGGTCTATTCTCTGCTTATTTTATGATCTCCGTAATTCTTACGCCAAAGCTCTCTTCGATCACAACCACTTCGCCCTTGGCTACGAACTTGCCATTCACCAATACATCGATCGGTTCTCCGGCGATACGGTCGAGCTCTATGATCGTTCCCGGCGAGAAGTCCAGAATATCAGATATGGACTTTGTCGTCCTTCCGAGCTCTACGGTTACCTCCAAAGGTACATCTTTGATCAGGCCAATGTTCTCCTGCCCCGTCATTCCCGTATTATCATTGGAAAAGCTCTGGAACTGCGCGGGCTGTACATTCACATTCTGTACATTCTGTCCAGGCATTCCCATCATGCCCATCTGATTCATCATGCCCATGCCATTCATGTTACCCATCTGGTTCATGCCATTCATACCCATAGGGGTGTTGCCCATAGGATTCATGCCATTCATGTTGCCCATTTGGTTCATGCCCATCTGGTTCATTCCCATCTGACTCATGTTCATGCCGCCCATTTGGTTCATACCGTTCATACCCATAGGGGTGCTGCCCATCTGGTTCATTCCCATGTTACCCGTAGGATTCATGCCCATCTGGTTCATACCGTTCATATTCATGGAACCCTGCTGTCCCATGCTGTCCATACCAGGCTGAGTCATATGATCTGTTGTGCCTGCCATAGCAGCACTACCCTGCATATTTTGTTCGGATGCACTGTCCTTCACCTGTGTGGGCTGCTCTTCCGCTGTTCCATCCAGGCTGCTCATCTGGGTATTGATAAATGTCTCTACTAACTTTTTTGCAAAGTCAATCGGGTACAGCTGCATAATAGTACTGTCCACCAGATCATCGATCTGCATCCGGAACGCGATTTTTACAAAAGTGCCACCAAGGAACGGAGAGATTTCTTTGCCGTCCTTTACTTCCGTCAGATCGAAAAGAGACGACTCAGGCGGGCTGATATCAATGACTGTCTGCAGCAGTGTGGAAAGTGAAGTTGCCGCAGATCCCATCATCTGATTCATGGCTTCAGAGATCGCACTCAGATGCAGTTCTCCCAGTTCTCCGTCTGTATTGGTGCCGTCACCGCCCATCATCAGATCAGTGATCACCTTTACATCATGTTCCTTCAGCACCAGAATATTGGTGCCATCCAGTCCCTGGGTATATTTGATCTGAATAAATACACAGGGCTTTTCGTAACTATCCAGCAAGGTATTCCATGTAGCCAGTGTAACCACCGGTGTGGTAATATTTACTTTGCGGTTAACCAACGAATATAATGTAGTGGCGGAAGAACCCATACTGATATTGGCGACTTCACCGATGGCATCCTTCTCCACATCAGTCAGTACCTCTCCGTCTCCGATTGTCGGTTTCGTGTCTGTCACATATCCGTTGTCATTATTGTCAGCCGTGCTGCTCTCCGGTGCAGGCGCCGCCGTGTCACTGCCATCCGCAGTGTCCGACAGATCCATGCCTTGCAGCAGGGCATTTATCTCATCCTGAGATAACATCCCATCCATCGTTACTCCTCCTCTCTGATCACCGATGTGATCTGAACAGCATACGAGTCTCTCTCCGTGCCGGGCAATGCCGTGAACTTCCTGATATTACCCACATACACATCCATGTCGGCATCGACTCTGGAATCCAGTCTGATACAGTCGCCCACCTGCAGATTTAGGAAATCATTCACCGAGATCGTGCTCTTACCCAGCACGGCCTTAATGGGAACATCCACTCTGCGGATCATGGACTCAATGTAATCCTCGTAGTGTTCATCATGATTCTCCTGCATTGTGGAGAACCAGTATTTGGTGTTCAGTTTATCCATCACATCTTCCAGCGTAAAGAAAGGAAGACAGATATTTATCATTCCTTCGACATCCCCGATCTTCATATTCAAAGTCACGATGGCGATCATGTCGCTGGGTGCGATCACCTGTGCGAACTGGGGATTCGTCTCCAACCGGCTTAAGACCGGTGAGATCTCAAGAACATTTTTCCAGGGTTCCCGCAGGAGCTGAGTAAACATAACCAGAAGCTTCTGTAAAATCGTCAGCTCTATGTCCGAGAAATCTCTGCTTTTTTCCAAAGGCTGTCCACTGCCTCCCAACATACGGTCCAGCATGGCATAGCACAGGTTTGTTGCGATCTCTATAATAATATTGCCGTTAAGCGGCGCGAAATTAACAATACCAAGTACTGACGGATTTGACAGTGCATTGGAGAATTCACTGAATGTAACTGTTTCCGAACTTGCCACCGTTACCTGCACATTTTTGCGGAGATATACCGGAAGGTTCGTGGAGATCAGACGGCTGTAATGTTCAAATATGATCTCTAACGTCCTTAAATGCTCTTTGGAAAACTTGGTAGGACGGCTGAAGTCGTAATTCTTGACCTGCTTTTCATCCTCGCCCTGGATCTGGTCCATGTCCAGATCCCCTTCCGATAACTGCTTCAGAAGGGCGTCAATTTCGTTTTGCGAAAGTATATCGCTCACAGGTCCTCACCTCCTATCATCTTATTTTTTGTGTCTCATCAGCCAAATTTCACTCCGCTGATTGCGACCTTATAGATGAAGTCGGATTGGAACAGATTCTGGATGGATTTCAAGATTTCTTCTTTCAACCCTTCCATGTCCTCACTGCACTCTTCTTCTGTATGTGCGGAGACAGTAGCCGTAATGGCATCCTTGATCAGATTTTCATAACCGGACAAGGTATCGCTGCTTCCATAGGTCTTATAATCTTTGCTCTTCTTATTGATGGACAAAGATACATCGAACATGATGTAATCCTGCTTGGCACCTGGATCACACTTTAACGGAATCGTCATTGTATCGGAAATGTTATATACTTCCGTATCGGTAAGAGACACATTTGCTGCGCTCTCTGCTCCGGGTACCGTCAATTCCAGATTCATGGCTGTGGTGATATTATCCACCAGCTGCGCGGTTTTTTTATTGGTGCCTACAATGCTTATCAGCATGACGCTGGTCAATACGATATTCACGATCAATAATGCCAGGATCAGCACCGTCATCAGGTTTTTCTTCATTTTTTTATACTTCCTTTCCCTCTCCGTATTAATTTACTGCGGAAGGATTATATATTCTGATCTCTACACGTCTGTTTTTGCTGCGCCCCTCATCGGTAGAGTTATCGGCTACCGGAGTGCGATCCCCCATTCCTGCATGTCTTAAGTTAGAAGGATCCAGAGAAGTATTCTCTACCAGATAGTAGAACACTGACAATGCTCTGGCGCTGCTCAGTTCCTCATTATCTGCAAATTTGGAGTTGTGGATGGGAACATTATCCGTATGCCCCTCGATCTCGATCACTGCATCGCTGCCGTAACGCTCTAAGATCACGCCCACTTTATCCAGTACCGGTTTGGACTGATCCTTCAGTACTGCACTGCCCGAATCAAATAGCAGCGCGCCTTTCATGGACAGTTGTACATACTGTGCCGTAAAAGATACATTGACCTGATCTGCCAGACTATTTTCATCTATTGCTTCCTGCACTGTCTCGGAAAGTTCTTCATTACTTTGCAGGTTCTTCTCATTCAGAGCCTCTTCCAGAGCGGCTGCACTTTCATATTTTTCGTAATTGTCGGAATCCGTCTCGCTGTCTGCATTTCTTCCGGCATTACTGATATATTCATCGAGATCGTTCAATTGGCTGACGCCGTTGCTGATCAGTATTCCCTCACCGATGGCCGTAGAGCCGGCATTAAAAATACTAAAAGCACTGCTAGACATTGCCGCAGCCATTGCATTCCATTTATTGGCATCAATAGATGACATGGAAAACAGCATGACAAAGAAGCACAGCAGCAAATTCATCAGGTCACTGAACGTCGCCATCCATGCCGGTAATCCTGCCGGTGGATCTTCTGGCTTACGCTTTGCCATTAAGCTTCACCCCCTGCTTCCGCTTCATCATCTTCACTTGTTCTGTCCTTCGGAGGAAGGAATGATTTTAATTTTTCTTCAATGACGCGGGGATTTTCTCCTGCCTGTATGGACAAAAGACCCTCGATCATAACTTCTTTCTGCTGCATTTCTATCGCATTATCCGCTTTTAGTTTATTGGACACCGGTATACAGATCCAGTTAGCAAGCAAAGATCCGTACAAAGTCGTGATCAATGCGACTGCCATAGCAGGTCCCAGTGTGGACGGATCATCCATATGATACAGCATATCTACCAGACCGATCAGGGTACCGATCATACCCCAGGCAGGACCCATGGCTGCCAGTGTATCCCAGAAGCCAATCGTATCTTTATGTCTACCCTCCACGCTGACCAGCTCCGTCTCCATAATCGCACGTACCAATTCAGGATCGGTTCCATCGACGATCAAAAGAATTCCTTTCTTCAGAAAAGGGTCATCCAGGTCGGCTGCTGCTTCTTCCAACGAAAGCAGACCTTCCTTACGTGCCACATTGGAAAGCTCTATGATCTTACCGATCATATCCGAAGTATTCAGTGTGGGCGCTTTGAAGATCAGTGTGAAAGATTTCAAACCAGCTATGTAATTCTGCAGACCCATGGACATGAGAGTACAGGAAAAAGCTCCGCCAAAGGTGATGATCGCAGAAGCCGGATCCAGATATTCACCGAATCCTCCCACACCTGCGGAACTTATGATACCAAATACCAACATGAATAATGCCAGCAATATACCGGCTAAAGATGCTATATCCACTTAAATCACCTGACATTCTGCATTATCTTGCAAAAATATCCTTTCTGTATAATATTACAAGATTTTTTATTTCTTGTCTACTTTCTTTTACAATAATTTTTTTCCCAGTGGTCAGTGTCAACACTGTATCCGGGGTCTCCTCCACCAGTTCGATCAGGTCCGGATTCACCAATACCCTGACTCCATTGATCTTCGTGACTTCGATCATATTGTTTCCTCCTTCTCTTCCCTTCGTATCTGGCAGGTTTCCTGCTATGGCATAGTACTTTTTTCCCTTGATGTTTTATATACGCAAAAGGGACAGGTTTCTATCCTATCCCTTTATGCAGTCAAATTATTTTTTACGATTTCTTAACGCTTCAGATTGGTCAGTTCCTCAAGCAGTGTATCGGATACCGTAATGATACGGCTGTTCGCCTGGAAACCTCTCTGTGTGGTGATCATCTCGGTAAACTCGGAAGACAGATCCACGTTACTCATCTCCAGCTGGCCGGTAGACATGTATCCGCCGCCTGCAGTGATATCTACGCCGATACCATCGAATTCACCGGAATTCAGTGTTGCGGAGTAGAGGTTGTCTCCTTCCTTCTCCAGACCGGAAGCATTGGCAAATGCTGCGGTAGCGATCTGGCCTAACAGTTTGGTCATACCGTTGTCATAGCTTGCGTAAATCATACCATCCTTCTGGATGGATACACCGATCATATCTCCCGGACGACGTCCGGTTCCCAGTCCGTCCAGGTCTCCGCTGGTAGCACCGATGGTGGAGGTACCCTTGTTGTCGTAGTTGGTGCATTCGGACAGGTCGATGGTAATATTTGAAAAATTTCCGCCCAGTGGTGTGAAATCCACATTGGTTTTAAAGTCGGTAACGTTGCTGCCTACCTGTTTCAGCTTACCGGTATCTGTGTCAAATATTACCTTGACACCTTCAAAGAACCGGCCATCCATAGTCATTGGTTTATCTTTATCTGTAGTAAGAACCAGATCCCCCTGTGCAGTTGTCGTTTTTGCCATGTTTCCAAGCATGGTCTCTACGGTTACCTCTGTACCATTGGCATCTTTTTGATAAAGTTTCAGAAACTCGTCTGTAGAACCTTCATATCCATAAGCCGCTGCAATAGCATCCAGGGTCTCCTGCTGTGTCTTTGCCGCTGCCTCATCTTTAGAAGTATCTTTCAGAGTTCCGTCGGCATTAAATGCTGCACTCAGGTCCGCAACCACCTTTTTGTCGGCCTTGGTCTTTAACTGTTTACCATCCCACTCATAAGTATCGCCGGCAAATGTTACCGGTGTCTGAAGTGTCTGGGTAGAGTTGTCTCCAAATTTCACTTTGGAGATATCAATCTCTGCTCCGGTGGAATCCAGCAGTTTCGTCAATTCCATACTGTATTCATTGCTGGCGGTTCCGCTGGACTGTTTAAAGGTAAACTTCGCAGTATAACTGTAACCTCTCGCATCGAAGAAGTTCAGGTTTACGGTCTTACCGTTGGCACTGGTCACATCCTTGTCATTCTGATCCAGGATTCCGGAGATATTCGCTTTTGTGGTAGCCTCAGGGGGATAAGTCATATTCGCAGAACTCATAATACGCAGTGCAGTTACAGTATCCTGCTTGATGTTGCCTGTGGTCTTATCCACGCCCCAACCCATAACATTGTAACCGGTGCTGGTCATTGCCAGGTTACCGGCACCATCTACATAGAAAGAGCCGTCTCTGGTGAAGAAATTCTCGGAGCCGTTGCTGACTACGAAGAAGTTGTCTCCGGTGATCATGATATCAAAGGGGTTACCGGTAGACTGTGCGGAACCCTGCGTGGTAATGGCAGTGTTAATAGCACCTGCCTTAACGCCCAGACCGATCTGTTTGGCATTGGTACCGCCGACACCGGTGGTGGCGTTGGCACCGCTGGCCTTCTGTGTGGTCTGGCTCATCAGTTCACTGAAAGTCATGGAACTGGATTTGTAAGCTGTTGTGTTGACGTTGGCAATATTATTACCGATTACGTCCATTCTGGTCTGGTGTGTTTTCAGTCCTGCTACACCAGAATACAATGATCTCATCATAGTGCTTGTTCCTCCTGTGTTCGGAACCGTACTCTTTCTCTGTCATTCAAAAGAGTGTAACCTCCGTTAAGGTCCGGTCTACATAATTACGGCTCCGTTAATATTTGTAAATACATTTTCTTCGGTCTCTCTGCTGTCCATCGCAGTGACTACGGTCTTATTGGGTACATTCACAATAAATGCCAGATCGTCCACGATCACCAGAGAATCCCTGATTCCCTTCTGTCCCGCTTTTTGCGCTCCGTCGTTCAAGCGTTCCAGCTGTGCATCGGTCAATTCAATGCCTCTGTCTGCCAGCCGCACCGTAGCATGTTTGGAAAATTTCAGTTGCTCGTTACTTTTGCTCTGTAAGATTTCCTGGAATGATACCAGATTTTCCTGTGCTGCTTTTACGGTCTTACGACTGTTGTTTAAATACTGATTTGCCAGCTGGTCAATGGACAGAAAACTGTTTTTCTGAATATCCATATTCAAACACCCCTCTGTGTCAGCCGCTTACTTATTGTTCTATGCTTCTTCGGTACCCTCTGTCTTCTCCGTACTCTCGGAATCCTTTTCTTCGGCTTTTTCTTCCGCCTTACGGATCTCCTTCAGTCTCTCGATGTACTTATTCAGGCTGGTTACGGTATCTTTGGCCAGGAAGGATTTCTCATAATCACTCATCTTGTTGTATTCCTTCTCCAGCTCATCAATGCTCTCACCATCCGTAGAATCAATGCCGTTTACATTAGGAAGCTTGTTCAGCTTTACCGTAAAGTTATATGCCTTGTTATACGCATCCAGATAATTCGCATCCACAATGGAATCCAGATCATCGATGGAGTACTTCTTCTCATTGATGTAGAGGTATGCTTTGTTGTTCTCATAGGACACATAATCTACTCTGCCCTGTACCAGTTTGGTATCTCCGGAGGATGTGGTGGTCTTGATGTAGACCTCCTTGCCTACCAGTGAGCTTGCTCTCTGTAAGTCCATGCTGCTGGACATATTCTGCATCTGCTCTACCTGTGAGAACTGTGCGTACTGGGATATGTACTCGGTGTTGGATGTGGGTTCCAGGGGATCCTGGTACTTCATCTGCGCTACCAGAAGCTGTAAAAATGCTTCTTTGTCCATCCCGTTATTGCTTGATTTTGTAGATTTTTTCACAGAAGTCTGGGATGCGGTTTCTACGATCTTGCCGTTTTCTACGGGTGCAACTAATGCCATTTTCTTTTCTCCTTTCTGATATTTTTTATGCGGTGAAATCCACCGTATTGCCGTTCGCCGACATCATATCCGCTGCGATCCGGTCTTCTTCCGTCTGCGGTTCGTCCTCTGCGAACGCTGTGTTCAGATTGATCCTGCGGGTACGTCTTTTGCCTACACCGGCTTCTGCTTCCCGGCTGCCGCTGCCATCTCTGCCCTGCTCCAAGTTCTGTTCGAATTGATGGGTCTGTACCGTAACTTCGATGGCTTCCACTTTAATACCCTGCTCTGTGAAGTTTTCCTTCAGCTGAACCATCTGGCTCTCCAGTGCTGCCTTGACCGTCTCATTTTCTGTGATGAAGTTTGCCGTGACCACACCGTTCTTGGCTGCCATTTGAATGTGCAGGGTTCCCAGGCTCTGCGGATGCAGCTGCATTTCCAGATCAGAGCTGTCCGGCTTTACGGATACTTTCATATAATCCATGATCTGACGCATGATATCCTGTGTGTCTACTGGTCCTGCTTCCTCAGTCTGTGCTGTCTGCTGTAACTGTGTGAGGAAATTGCCTTCCTTCAGATTCTGTAACAGAAGATTGCCATGTTCGCCGTTCGCCGCATGTTCCTGTTTCTCACCAAAGTCTCCGGCTTTCTCTCCCTGCGTGTTCTGCGCTGCCTGATTTTCTAAAATTTCCGGCTCCTGCATCGGGATTGCTGCCTCGCCCGTCTGGGATCCTGCTGCCGTATTCACAGTATCATCCATCTCCACGGTGATCACAGGTTCCGCCACAGTCTTCTGTGCGATCCCGGCAACTGTCTGCTGCCATTCTTCGGGAGCCAGCTTCAGGTCTTCCTGTGCCTGTCCCACAAGTTCATTCTGCAGATTCATGATTCCCTTTACATTGCCATACAGATTCTCATCTGTGAGCAGTGCAAATGAATCCTGTGCGCCGCTGATGTTCATAAGGAGTTCATTTAAGCTCGCGGGATCTGTCAGATCCATCTTGGTCATTCCCAGATCATCCATAATTCCCTGCAATTCTTCTTCGCTGATGGAAAAAGTCCCGGTGATCTGTCCGATCAGATTCTGTACAATGGTTCCCAACACTTCCTGCGCTTTCTCCAGGTCTTTAGCATCTGTCTTCTCGGTGTCCATTCCTTTGTCATCAGAAGCATGCACGAGATTGTCCCGCTGTCTGTCGCCGTTTTTTAAGGAATCACCTCTTCTGACATCACTGTGATCTGTACGGTTACGGTTATTCGTGCTCGCGTTTGCTGTCTGGGCACTGCTCTGGGTCTTATTCCATACTGCCTGAAAACCGGTTCCCGCATTCTGCTTTGCTGCTGTTGCCATATCCGGCATCTGCACATTGCCACTGTTTTCTACGCCCCTAATTGTCGTTCCTGCCATTTTTCCTCCTTTCCCAAGTCATCCTTTCCCTTTGTCAGGTAATTTGACCTGTAATTATACTACAAATTATTTATCGGAGCTTTTGCTTAATTTCTTAAGATTCCGGATCCATAATTTTTGTGATCTTTGCTGCTACTTCAGAATCCATAGCGCCTAAAATAGCACCTCTGTCATCTGCACTCATTACCTTCAGTATCCGTGCCGCCAGATCCAGATTGTTGGTCATCTTTTCAAAAATGGCCGCTGCCTGCTTCGGCTTCATGGACGAATATGCTGCTGCATAATCCTGCACTTCTTTACTCTCCTGCAGTTGGGTTACTACCTGCTTATAGATATATTCTGCGGTTGCAGGATCCATGGATTCATAATATTTCTTATACTCTTCCGCACCCGGTCCCTTGTCGGAATAGACTACTTCGTCATAGAATTCCTTTTGGATACGCTGGAATTCCACCTGCTGATCCTCAAATTCTTTCAGTCGTAAGACTTCGGCTTTCAGCTGGTCCAATTCCTCATCTTTGGCTGCGGATGCTGTCTGTGACTGCTCTAACTGTAACTCCAGACTCTTGATCTGATCCACTGCATCCTGTAAGCTGGTATAGCCACCGTAGGCGCTTCCATCCGTAGTCTCCGTAATGGAATTGCCGGGAAGGATTCTGTTAAGCACCGGAACATCTTTTAAAATAGGTGTCACCACAGAGCTTCCGAATCCGCCGATATCCAGCTTGATGACTGCACAGATCACAGCAATCCACAGAATTACGATCAATATGGTTGCACCGAACGTAAGCAGGCTGCTGCCTTCGCTCCCGTCGTCTAAAGCATCTTCCTGCTTTGCGATCTCTTTTGCCCGGCGTTTTGCTTCTTTACGCTGCGCCTGCTGCTCTTTTTTCAGTTTTTTCTTTTCATCCGCCAGCTGTTTTCTCTCGTTATCCGTTGTCTGTTCTTCCGGAGTCTTTTCTCTTGCCATTTAAATTCTCCTGTTGTCTTGTTTACGCCTGCCTGGTCTTCTGCCCATAGGTATAACTGGTCAGTTCATCGATTGCCTTGCTTTCCGCATGATTCTCTTCCTGTAAAAATGCCTCGAAGGCCTTTTCCCGCAGTGTCTCATGCATTTTTCTCTCTTTCATGGCTTCTGCCATACGTTCTCTGGCAGCCTCCACATTTTCTTTGGCCTTTTCCACCCGGATTGTCTGCGTCGCCACAATACTGTCCATTTTAAGCAGTGCTTCTTTGTTCTCTTCAATGGCACGCAGATCCAGTTTTCCATTTAAGAGACCCGCAGACTGTGCTTCGTACTCTCTTCTGCGTGCTTTCAGCCGTTCCAAATGTTCGATTTCCACATTTAATGCCGCCTGCGCCGTTCCGAATTCCTGCTTTGCCTGCGTTTCCATTTTTTCTTTGATATTCAGAATGTTTTGCAGGGAGTATCTGAACTTTGCCATTTATCTCACCCCTGATCCGCAAATAGATCTTCTAACATCTGCACCGTCTCTTCAAAGGTAAACTTTTCTTCTGTGCCCTGGCACAGGAAGCCGTTCACGGCATCGATCCGGGAGATTGCATAGTCAATGTTAGGATTGCTGCCCTTTTTATAAGCACCGATGTTAATCAGGTCTTCCGCTTCATTATAGGTTGCCAGTACATTTTTGAGCTTATTGGCTGCCTGCTTATGTTCCCTGGTAGCGATCTGACTCATGCATCTGGAAATACTCTGTAAAATATCAATCGCCGGATAATGGTTTTTATGTCCCAGTTTTCTGTCTAACATAATATGACCATCCAAAATACTTCGCGCCGTATCCGTGATCGGTTCGTTGAAATCATCGCCGTCTACCAAAACGGTATACAGACCGGTGATGGACCCGACCGACGCTCTTCCGGCACGCTCTAAAAGCTTCGGCATCTCGGAATACACACTGGGGGGATATCCCCTGGTCACCGGCGGTTCTCCGCTGGCCAGTCCGATCTCTCTCTGTGCCATGGAAAATCTGGTCAGTGAGTCCATCATCAGAAGAACATCCTTCCCCTGATCTCTGAAGTATTCTGCGATAGCGGTAGCTGTCTTCGCCGCCTTATTACGTTCCAGCGCCGGTCTGTCGGAAGTCGCCACGACTACCACTGATCTGCGCATACCTTCCTCGCCTAAGTCTCTCTCTATGAATTCCCGGACCTCTCTGCCACGCTCGCCGATCAGCGCAATGACATTGATGTCTGCCTTGGTATTTCTGGCAAACATACCCATCAACGTAGACTTTCCAACACCGGAGCCGGCGAAAATACCGATTCTCTGCCCCTTGCCGACAGTGATCATACCGTCCACCGCCTTTACCCCCAGGGGGAGCACTTGATCAATGATCTCTCTGGACATAGGATCCGGCGGTGCCGCTTCCACAGGATAAGCAGCTCCGTTAATGGTCTCTCCGTCAATGGGAATGCCCAGTCCGTTTACCGTCTTACCAAGCAGCTTGTCGCTTACTGTCACCTTCAGAGGTGCGTCCGTATTCTCCACCACGCAGCCCAGTCCGATACCATCCACGGAATCATAGGGCATGAGCAGGGTCTTTTTGTCACGAAAACCCACCACTTCTGCCATGATCGGCTTCGTTCCTTCCGTCTCCGGGAGAATCCTGCACAAATCTCCCAGCTTAGAATCCGGTCCTGCGGATTCTATGGTCAGTCCCACCACATTCACTACTTTTCCGAGCTTACGATAGAAGGTTTTATCCGCTACTTTATTATATTTTTCAAAATTAATGTTCTTTATGACCATTTATCAGCCTTCGTAAGATAGCAATTTTAATTTCTGACGCAGTTCTGCAAGCTGTGTTCCCAGTCCGCAGTCGAAGATACCACCCTCTGTCTCGATCAGGCATTCTCCCTTGCCCAGTGTCATATCTTCTATGATCTCCACGGATGCATTCGGTGACACTGCCTGGGCAGTAATCTGCTTTTTCTGCATGCTGACATAGGGATAATCTTCCTTGGACACATGAATCAGAAAACTCTTGTTATCCTCTGTGTTTCTCATGGTTGTAGAGATCAGATAACACAGAACCTCTCTGTAAGAATGCAGATCTACATGAAAAATATGCTCGTAAATACCGGTGATGGTATCTACGAACTTCGGTTCCAGTTCATCTATCATTTTCTGATATTCCGCATCCAGTCCGGCTGTCTTTTCCCTGTACTCAGCTTCCCTCTGTGTCTGTATGCGGTCTGCCTGTTCCTGTGCTTCGGCCAGTCCCTGTTTCCTTGCCTGTTCTAACACCGCCTGCTTCTCGGACTCCGCCTGTGCCCTTGCGTCCTGTAAAATGCTTTCCGCCCGGGCTTTTGCCTCCTCTACGATCTGCGCGGCCTGTGCTTCAGCATCTTCCCGCAGCTTCTGTAAATCTTCTCCTGCCTTGATCACATTCCCACAGTTCTGCGGTTCCACTTCGGGCTCTTCCGTATCTGCCACCAGGGCATCCACTTTATCTGCCGCAAGACCGGAGACAAAGCCCTCCGTTTTTGTCTGCTGCATTTTTGCAGACAGTTCCTGAATCCGCTTTGCCACCAGATCATTGGTATTGATCACTCTGGTATCGTCTTCCGAAAGCTTGGTAAATCCACGTTTTAACAGATTACTAGACAACGATCTCGTCACCTCCGCCTCTGGAAATGATGATCTCACCGGAATCCTCCAGCTTACGGATAATATTGACGATCTTCTGCTGTGCTTCCTCTACATCCTTCATACGGACAGGTCCCATGAATTCCATATCTTCCTTGATCATAACCACAAGACGCTTGGACAGGTTATTGAAGATCGCATTCTGTACCTGTTCGTTGGCGCCCTTCAGTGCCACTGCCAGATCGTTATTGTCCACATCACGCAGCACACGCTGTATCGCTTTGTCGTCCAGCAGAAGGATATCTTCGAATACAAACATCTTTTTGCGGATCTCGTCTGCCAGTTCCGGCTCTTCGATCTCCAGTGTCTCCATAATGTGTTTCTCGGTACCACGGTCTACCGTATTCAGAATATCTACCACTGCATCGACACCACCGATAATGGTATAGTCCTGATTCACCAGACTTGCCAGCTTGGATTCCAGTACCTTTTCCACTTCTTTGATGACATCGGGACTGGTACGATCCATAACAGCAATACGTCTTGCCACTTCCGCCTGACTGTCGGGAGGCAGTGCAGAGATGATCAGTGCTGCCTGACTGGGAGCCAGATAGGACAGGATCAGGGCTATGGTCTGCGGATGCTCATCCTGAATGAAGTTGATCAGCTGGCTGGCATCGGTCTTACGCACAAATTCGAAAGGCTTCACCTGCAGAGACGCAGTCAGCTTACCGATAACATCCATTGCCTTGTCGGTGCCCAGTGCCTTCTCCAACAGTTCCTTCGCATAATTGATACCACCCTCGGCAATATACTGCTGTGCCAGACAAACTTCATAAAATTCGTTGATCACTTCTTCCTTCACCTGGGGGGTTACGCTTCGGGTATTGGCAATCTCCAGGGTCAGTTCCTCGATTTCTTCCTCTTTTAAGTGTTTAAAAATTCCGGCGGATCTCTCCGGTCCCAATGCGATCAAAAGGATTGCTGCTTTCTGCACCCCCGATATTCCGCCTTCTGCTTTTGTCCTTGCCATAGTTACTCCGTTTCTTAGTTCCAGTCCTCGTTCAGCCAGTTACGCAATAATGCTGCTGCAGATTCCGGATTCTCATCTACGAATTTCTCGATCATCTTACGTGTCTCGGATTTGGATTCCACATCGATATCTTCCAGTTCCGACTCAGGAGTGGATTGCAGCATATTTTCCACAGATACTTCCTCTTCCTGCTGTACTGCCTGTCTGGTGCGCATGCTGTGCAGTACCACAAAGGCTAACAGTCCGAGGATCAGTACTAACATTACTATGCTGAGTATGTTCTGTACACTGACAGGCTTACTCTCCTTGTCATAAAAGATCGGGCTTTCATAAGCAATGATCGTAATCTTATCTTCGCTGATGCCGGTGGCATTTGCTACCAGGCTGTACATATCCTGATCCACATCGATCTTTTTGTCTGCACTGTTCTGGGATTTGTATTCGTCCCATGTTGTGCCATCCAAAAGTCCCTGTCTCTTCACATCCTCGTAATGGACCTCCCGGTAAGTGATGGCCGCAATAGAGATGGAAGAATTCGTATAATTGATTCCCCCTGCCGGAGTTACGGTGTTCGTAATAGACTCGTTGGGCAGGTAATCTCTGCTCGTCTCGGAAGTGGACGAAGAGCTGTTATTGCTGTCCGGTGATACATAGGTGGTATTACCGCTCTCGCCGTTGGAGGTAGTACCGGGTACTCCGCCACCGTCATTGGTATTCTCACTCTCATAGGTCTCCTCATGAGAAAGCATACCCTCTGTTCTGTCGGAGTTTGCATAATATTCTTTTACGGTCTCTTCGTAATCGGAGAAATCCATGCTCAGATGGCTGGTAACTGCCGCATCGTTATACTGCTTGGTTCCCAGCAGCACCTTTTTTACCTGATTGGCGATCATAGACTCCGCCTGATTCTGCAATTCCTGCATGGAATTGGCAATACCCGCGGAGCTGTAATCATCCCCGCCTGCAAACAGCAGGTTGGAATCTGTATCCATAATCGTAATATTCGCCGTAGTGTCATTTCGCAGCCAGGTAGCCACACATTTTGCCAGTGCTGCCGCATTGGCGGAAGTAAAGGTTCCGTCCAGTTCCAGCTGAATGAACGCAGAAGCCTCTTCCTTCTGTGCTGCCAGCGTTCCGTTATCCTTTGGAAAGCTCAAATGCACTTTAGCGGATTTTACGGCACTCTGTGCCTCTATGGTCTGGGTGATGTATTTTTCCAGATAGGAATTGTAAAGTCTCTCCTTGTCAGTAGCAGTCGTAGACATACTGTTGCCCAGATAATCGCTCAGTTTCAATTCATCCGGCATGTATCCCGCAGATCCGAGTGCCAGATTTGCCGCACTCTGTTTGCTGCTCTCTACATCGATCTTCAGTCCATCATTGGATTCTCTGTGTCCGATCCCCGCGCTATCCAGAGTGGATATGATCTCTGACGCCTGTGCGGTGGTCTCACAGGTGATCAGCCGGACATACTGTGGTTTGGTCATGACGTACATGATGATCGCAAATGCGAAAATCACGACCGCAGCAGCTCCGATAATGATGCTCTTCTGTCTGGTCGTGAACTTGTTCCACCATTCCAGTATTTTTGCAGGTATTTCTTTTAATCTGTCTGCCATTGCAGCTCTCTCCTCTTATGTCAAGATTAACTTCTGCCTGATCAGATCTGGATCTGCATCAGTTCCTTGTATGCCTCCATCACCTTATCGCGGATAGCTACCGTATACTGCAGTGCGGTAGATGCCTTCTCCATGGCAATGGTAAGATCATGAGTGTTGTCCGTCTCACCCAGTGCAAAACGGATCTTCTCATTCTCGGCATCCGAGAGATAGCTGTTGGTTGTCTTTACGTTGTCAATAGCTGTATTCAGAAAAGCTTCGAACATTGTGCCCTCTGCCTTTTTCTCCTTCTCTGCCAGCATTCCGGTCAAAGAGGTGGGAGATACACTGGCGGTACCATTTACACTATTCAAAGCGGTAATTGCGGAAATATCCATTTTAATAAACCATGTCCTTCCTTACATGTATTGCGGCTTTTGTATCCGGCAGCCGCCTAAGGGATTCGTCAGATTACTGACCGATCTCAAGACCTTTTAGTGCCATGGACTTGCTGGCATTAAATGCCGTAGAGTTCGCCTCGTAGGATCTGCTGGCATCGATCAGGTCTGTCATCTCGGTGATAATATTCACGTTGGGATAGGTCACATAACCGTTCTCATCCGCATCCGGATGGGAAGGATCATATACCATATTCATCTCCGTTGTGGTGTCCTCGAAGACCTGACTCACTTTAACACCGCTGCCGGTATAGCTGCTCTTCACATCATGGAACACCTGACTGAAGGTCTGCTGCTGATTCTTCTGCTGAAAAGTAACGATCTTACGGCGGTAAGGGGTACCATCTTCGGTTCTCGTGGTATTGGCGTTGGCAACGTTTTCAGAGATCACGTCCATACGCAGTCTCTGTGCGGTAAGTCCCGACGCCGTAACATCAAATGCTGAAAACATACTCATACGCTATTCCTCACTTCATCACTGTCTGTAAATTGGTAAATTCCTGATTAATACTGCTGATCAATCCTTGATATTTTAGCTGATTCTCCGCCAGCATTACATTTTCGTTCTCAATATCCACATTGTTGCCGTCCAGGCGGTAGGAATAATTGGCATAATCCACATACGCTCTGCCCCGGAGTCTGCTTAAGTTAATATTGCTGACCTTCTCGTCCATGGACTCATACCGGTTGTTCCCCAGTGCCTTCTGCAGTACTGATTCAAATGCCACATCCTGTCTCTTGTAGCCCGGTGTATCCACGTTTGCAATATTATTGGAAATAGCTTCGTTGCGTTGCCATGCAGCATCCGCTGCACGATTTAAAACATTGATATAATCAAACGCGTTTGTCTGTATCATACTACCTCACATTCTGCTGTTCCTTAGGGAATCGATAAAATCGCCTAGGAACCGCTTCTACCATACCCACACTACTTTATTATAAAGTATTTCGACAAAAACACAATACTAAAATAAGAGAAGAGACCATTTTTCGCAATAGTCTCTTCTTCCTAATCTGTCATTATTTTCGTATTTTTGCTTAATTCCGGCCGTTCTGACGCTTTAATTCTTCGATCTCATCAAACACGGCATCGTTCAACACCTTGATATATGTTCCCTTCATGCCGGAGGATCTGGACTCAATAACGCCGGCACTTTCAAACTTTCTTAAGGCATTGACAATGACGGATCTGGTAATACCGACTCTGTCGGCGATCTTGCTGGCTACCAGGATTCCTTCCATACCGTTTAATTCATCGAAGATATGGGTAATGGCTTCCATCTCCGAGAAAGACAGGGTGCTGACTGCGGATTTCACAACCGCTACCTTACGACTCTCCTCCGCACTCTCTTCGTTCACTGCCCGGAGCATTTCCAGTCCCACCACGGTGGTCCCGTACTCGCAGAGAATAATATCGTCAATGTCATACTGTTCGTTGCACTTATAAATAAAGAGTGTTCCCAGTCTCTCACCGGCGATCTCGATAGGAGTGATGATCGCCTGGAACTTTCTCGTATCGATATTCTCGAAGCCCAAAGTCTCCAGATTGACATTCTCCTTCGTGGATAACACACCAAGCAGTCTCTCATTTAACATTGGATCGATAAATCCGCCGATATTGTCATCCAAAAGCTCTGTAATGGGTTCGATCCCGTCGGATTTACCTACTCCCAACACCTTACCCTTCCTGCTGATTACCAGTACATTGGAATTCAGGATCTCGCGCATTACCTTACAGATATCGCTGAATACCACTTTGCTGGAGTTGTTATTGTGTAACAATTTACCGATCTTACGTGTCTTGTCCAACAATTGTACGCTGCTCATCTATCTTCCTCCGTTTACACATACTACGAAACTACGAGATGTTATGCACATTGTAGCACATGTAATTTCAGATTACAATGGAAATAGCGCTAATTTATGAGAAAATTCTGACAGTATATAAAACTACTTCTCTTCCGTCGGTTTATTTTTTACATAACCACATTGTTCGTCCATGCAGACCAGCTTGTTACCTTTTTCCAGTAGCAGCTTACCACAACGGGGGCATTTCTCCCCCGAAGGCTTCTGCCATACCATGAAATCACATTCCGGATTATCGATACAGCCGTAATATCTTCTGCCCTTCTTGGTCTTCTTCATGACAATATCTTTGCCGCACTTGGGGCATGCCACACCAATCTTCTCGAAATAAGGCTTGGTATTGCGGCACTCCGGAAATCCGGGGCATGCCAGGAATCTGCCGTGAGGTCCGTATTTGATCACCATGCGTCTGCCGCACAGTTCACAGACTTCATCGGATTCTTCATCCGCGATCGTCACCTCTGCCAGATCTTTCTCAGCTTTTTTCACTGCTGCATCCAGATCCGGATAGAAGTTCTCCACAATGGTCTTCCACTTCACGGTGCCTTCTTCCACGCCATCCAGTAAGGTCTCCATATTGGCGGTAAAATTTACATCCACGATGGCAGGGAAGGCTTCCTTCATCATATGATTGACCACTTCCCCCAGCTCCGTCACATAGATATTACGATTTTCCTTGGTAATATATCTTCTGGCGAGAATCGTGGTGATGGTAGGTGCATAGGTACTGGGACGTCCGATGCCCAGTTCTTCCAGGGCACGCACCAGACTTGCCTCGGTATAATGTGCGGGAGGCTGGGTAAAGTGCTGCTTCGGATCAAAATTTAAAAATTCCAGTACGCTATTCTCATCCAGGTTGCCACCCAGTACATTTTCCTCGTCCTTATCCTCTTCCTGGGTATAGACACTCATAAAACCGTCAAAGCGCATTTTCGATGCTGCCAGAGTGAAGATCCGGTTCTTTGCCTGGATCTTTACAGAGGTGGTATCATACTGTGCTGCACTCATGCGGCTTGCTACAAAACGCTTCCAGATCAGCTGATACAGCCGGAATAAATCTCTCGGAAGCTGCTCTTTGATAGCAATGGGCATACGGTTTAAATCCGTAGGGCGGATGGCTTCGTGGGCATCCTGGATCTTCTGACCGTTCTTTTTTTCTGAATTTGCGGCAGTCTTGTACTTTTCACCGTAATGTGCGTCGATGAACTGCTCAGCCTGTGCTTCCGCTTCTTCCGATACACGGGTGGAATCGGTACGCAAGTAGGTGATCAGACCTACCGTACCTTCTCCCTTGATATCCACACCTTCGTATAACTGCTGTGCCAGACGCATGGTCTTCTGAGTGGAGAAATTCAGCACCTTGCTGGCTTCCTGCTGTAAGGTGGAGGTAGTAAACGGAAGGGGTGCCTTCTTCACACGCTCGCCGTGTCGAACTTCCTTCACTTCGTATTTGGTGCCCTTCAGGGAATTCATGATCTCATCAGCTTCTTCCTTGCTGCCGATCCCCTGCTTTTTCTCCGTAGTTCCGTAATATTTTGCGCAGATGGGCTTTTTCTCGCCCTTTACTTTCAGATTCACATCCAGGGACCAGTACTCCTCCGGAATGAAGGCATTGATCTCATCCTCTCTGTCGCAGATGATCCGCAGAGCCACAGACTGCACGCGGCCGGCACTTAAGCCTCTCTTGATCTTCGCCCACAGAATAGGGGAGATCCGATAGCCTACCACGCGGTCTAACACACGTCTCGCCTGCTGGGCATCTACCAGATTCATATCAATCTCTCTGGCATGCTTTAAGGATTCCTTCACCGCACTTTTGGTGATCTCATTAAAGGTGATACGATATACTTTTTTATCTTCCAGTTTCAAGGCATAGTATAAATGCCAGGAAATGGCCTCTCCCTCACGGTCCGGGTCGGTTGCGAGATAGATCTTCTCTGCTTTCTTCACTTCTTTACGTAAGGATGCCAGCAGATCTCCCTTGCCGCGGATCGTAATGTATTTCGGTTCATAGTCATGTTCCACATCAATTCCCAGCTGACTCTTGGGCAGGTCCCTCACATGCCCCTGGCTGGCCATAACCTCATAATTCGCTCCCAAAAATTTTTTGATTGTCTTCACCTTCGCCGGTGACTCAACAATTACTAAATATTTTGCCATATATGCTCCCATCCATCCGTTTTCGCGGATATACGGCTTTCGGTTCCCGCCTCTTTGCCGTAATTTCCCCATGATTTGAGTAATCGTGAACCACTATACAACAAAAAAATGGGAATGGCAAGAAAAATTTATAAAAAAAAGAGCCAAAAAGCAATCATTTCTGCTCTTCGACACTTTTCAGGGTTGGGCTATTCTATTAAAAGAATAAGCAGCTGATAGGGGAATCGAACCCCTGTTTTCGCCGTGAGAGGGCGACGTCTTAACCGCTTGACCAATCAGCCATAGGTTACTTACGAACCTTGTTCAGTATAATACATTTATTTGAAAATTGCAAGTATTTTTTGAAAAATTTCTACAATTTTCAAAAAGCAGCTGATAGGGGAATCGAACCCCTGTTTTCGCCGTGAGAGGGCGACGTCTTAACCGCTTGACCAATCAGCCACAAAAGCAGTACTTGCATAGTATAATCGAGTTGTCGAAAAAATGCAAGAGGTTTTTTAAAAAATTTTGCGCGGCTCATCTTTTGCTTCATGGATCAGGCGCTCAGCCATACCGTGTGGAACACGCTGCTTTGTACGCAAGCGTCCACGCAGCGATTTCCACACGGTATGGCTGAGCTGTTACACCAGATCAAAGATGCTGATCTGATTGGACTCGGGCAGGTCTCCTAATAATCCTAACGAATCCATAAGGTCAATTATCGTCTTGGAAACCTTAGTTCTTTGACGAAAATCATCCTTGGACAGAAAGGGACCGTCTTTTGCCGCTTCCACGATGGCATCTGCCGCCTTCTCTCCCAGTCCGTCAATACTGTTCAGGGAAGGCATCAGCTTCCCATCCACGATCTGGAACGATCTGGACTGGGCCCGGAAGATATCAATAGGCTCAAACTCAAAGCCTCGCGCATACATCTCCTGCACAATACGCATATCGCCCATAGCATCTTTTTCCTTATTAGAGAGAGTATCCTGTCGTTTTTTGTACTCTGCCATCACGCTCTCCAAGTGTTTCTGCCCCTGACACATGATCTCGTAGGAAAATGCCTTGGCGCGGATACTGAAAAACGCACCATAATAAGCTAACGGATAATGGATCTTGCAATAAGCGATACGCCATGCCATCATAACGTACGCCGCCGCATGTGCCTTCGGGAACATATACTCGATCTTCTGACAGGATTCGATATACCACTGGGGTACGTCATGCGCCAGCATATCCGCTTTCCATTCTTCCCACATGGCACATTTTCCCTTCGCCACCATACCCTTACGTACTGCCTCCATGATCTTGAAGGACTTCTCCGACTCCACGCCCATCTGGATCAGATACAGCATGATATCATCACGGGTACAGATTGCCGTGGAAATGGTCGCCACGCCGCTCATGATCAGATCCTGTGCATTGCCCAGCCATACGTTGGTACCGTGAGACAGACCGGAGATACGCACCAGATCGGAAAACGCCTTGGGTTTCGCATCGATAACCATCTGCATAGCAAAGTCCGTACCGAACTCCGGAATGCCTAATGCTCCTAACTTTGTTCCGCCGATCTGTTCCGGGGTGATGCCTAACGCGTCCGTGTTCTGGAACAGGCTCATAACATCCTGTCCATCCAGCGGGATCGTCAGAGGATCTCTCCCCGTCAGATCCTGCAGCATACGGATCATGGTAGGATCATCGTGTCCCAGAATATCCAGCTTCAACAGGTTATGATCGATGGAATGGTAGTCAAAGTGTGTCGTTATGGTATCCGTGGTCATATCATTCGCGGGATGCTGCACCGGGGTAAAGGAGTTGATATCCTGTCCGAGCGGCAGCACGACGATTCCACCTGGATGCTGGCCGGTACTGCGTCGTACACCGGTACATCCGGAAGCAATACGGTCAATTTCGCTGGTCCGCTTATGAATGCCACGTTCTTCAAAATAATTCTTCACATAACCAAAGGCGGTCTTATCCGCCAGGGTTGCAATGGTTCCGGCACGGAAGGTCTGACCCGCACCGAAAATAACCTCCGTGTATTTATGCGCTTTGGACTGGTACTCACCGGAGAAGTTCAGGTCGATATCCGGCTCCTTATCTCCCTTGAATCCCAGGAATGTCTCGAAAGGAATATCAAAGCCATCCTTATGAAGCTTCTCTCCACACACCGGGCACACCTTGTCCGGCATATCGATTCCCGCTTTACCGGCGTAAGCTTTGACCTCTTCACTGTCGAAATCCACATAATGGCACTTGCCGCAATAATAATGGGGGCTTAAGGGATTGACCTCCGTGATTCCCGCCATGGTCGCCACGAAGGAGCTTCCTACGGATCCACGGGAACCTACCAGATATCCATCCTCCACCGACTTCCATACCAGCTTCTGCGCAATGATATACATTACGGCAAATCCGTTTTTGATAATGGAATTCAGTTCCTTCTCCAGTCTTGCCTCTACGATCCCGGGCAGATTGGGTCCATAGATCTCATGGGCCCTATTATAGCAGATCTCCGTCAGTGTCTTATCACTGTCCGGGATGACCGGGGGACATTTATCCGGACGCACCGGCGCAATGGTCTCGATCATATCGGCGATCATATTCGTATTGGTAATGACGATCTCTTCCGCCTTGTCACTGCCCAGATAGGAGAACTCTTCCAGCATCTCCTCCGTAGTATGTAAATACAGCGGGGCCTGATCATCCGCATCATCAAACCCCCGTCCTGCCATGATGATACGACGGTAGATCTCATCCTCCGGATCCAGGAAATGCACATCGCAGGTAGCTACCACCGGCTTATGGAACTGCTCTCCCAGCTCCACAATCCTGCGGTTGATATTCTGAATATCCTCGATGGAATTCACATTTCGGACACGCTCCGAAGCGATCATGAACTTATTGTTGCCGCAGGGCTGAATCTCCAAATAATCATAGAATTTTACCAGCCTTGCGATCTGCGCATCCGACTGCCCGTCAAGCAATGCCCGGTACAGTTCTCCCGCCTCACAGGCACTTCCTAAGATCAGGCCTTCCCTGTACTTCATCACCAGACTCTTGGGAATCCTGGGATGTTTGTTAAAATAGGTCAGGTGTGACTGGGACACCAGTCGGTAGAGATTGATGCGTCCCAGATCATTTTTTGCCAAAATAATGGCATGGTAGGAGGGCATTTTTTTCACAGCATCCACACTGGATGCCCCCAGTGCATTGACTTCCGTCAGATTATGGATATCCTGCTCCTCCAGCATTTTAATAAATTTCACAAAAATATGTGCCGTACACTCTGCATCATCCACGGCTCTGTGATGGTTCTCCAGAGATATCCCCAAAGTCTTCGCTACCGCATCCAGGGTATGCTTTGACTGATTCTTCAACAGTACTCTGGAGATGCCCACGGTATCCACATAGGTAAACTCCTGCGGATATCCCAGTCTTCTACAATTCTCCATAATAAAGCTCATATCGAAGCTGGCATTGTGTGCCACCATGATACAGCCCTCACAAAACTGCAAAAATTGCGGCAGGATCACATCGATCTGCGGATAATCCATAACATCCTCATCCCGGATACTTGTCAGCTTCTCAATTTCAAAAGGAATGGGTACATCCGGATTGACGAAAGTGGAAAAACGATCCACGATCTCACCGCCGGACACCTTGACCGCACCGATCTCGATGATCCGGTTATTCACCGGAGAGAACCCTGTGGTCTCGATATCGAACACCACATAATCCTCGTGCAGACTCTGTCCCTTATCATTGGTCACGATCTCCTTCAGATCATCTACCAGATAAGCCTCCACACCATAGATAATTTTGAAAAAATCCTGCTTGTCCGGATTCTCGTCTCCGGCATCCTTACGTTTGCCCTTTTCCGCCTTCCACAGATCGTCCCAGACATGATTGGCATCGGTAAAACTCTGTACCACGCCGTGATCTGTGATGGCGATGGCACGATGTCCCCATTTATAGGCACGTTTTACGATATCTTTGGCTTCCGAGACACCATCCATATCACTCATTTTGGTATGGCAGTGCAGTTCCACACGTTTTCGGGCGGAAGTATCCATTCTTGTATTAGTAAAATCAGGGATCTTCTTGATTCCGGCGATGGAGCCGATGGCAAGCTCATGGTCAAACTTATCCATCATGCAGATTCCCTTTACCTTTAAAAAGACTCCCGGCTTAATATCCCCTGTCACTTCCTTCACCTGTTCCGTACGCACGAACATCTTGATGGTCATGGTATCGGTAAAATCGGACATATTGAAGATAATGATGGTCTTCTCATTCTTAATATCCCTGGTATCCACGGACAGTACTTTTCCACGGATGGTCACTTCACCCATATCACCGATCAGTTCCTCGATCTTCATGGCTTCCTCTTCAAAATCTCTGCCATAGATCACATCGGGATTGTCCGATCTCTTCAGGGCACCTTTTTCAAAATTGCCACCCTTACGAAACTCTCCTTTTTTAAATTCGCCACGCTTGAATTCGCCACGGCCGCCCCCCTGGAAGCTTTTGGTTACGCCACCTGCCGGTTCGCTTTTTGCCTTGTCGGAATTGTCTGCCTTTTTTGGTTCCGGGCTCTGTGTATTTTCCTGCTCCGTGTTCTGTGCAGGCGCTGTGCTGTCCACAGCCTCTTCCTTCCTGCCTCTGGTGCGGCTGTAGATGGCGTCTACCTTCATGCGGATCTTGGCTTCCTCTTCCTCCTTGAATCTTCCGATTTCTTTTTCCACATAGGCTGCATGTATCTTCACAGAGAATCCACAGCGTTCCACCAGTATCTTCTCAAGGATCTGTAATATCTCTCCTTCCATACTGCGGTTCAGCACCGTATCCTCCATCGTTATCAGCATTTCATTTTCCGCAGGATACTCGATCTTGGCCGTCTTCAGGGCGTTGTACTGGATATGACTGTATTCCCGAAATTCCTCCAAAATACTTTCTTTATAGATATCCATCAGCTTTTCCGGATTGTATTGGGAAGAAAGTTCGAATTTTTCGTATATTTTTACTGTCAGATTGGCATCCGGAAACAACTGCTTTTTAATCTCCTGTTCCGCGGTCCAGATATCTGTTTTCTGAATCAGACGGGTACTTTTTAAATACACCCGAAGAAAGTCTCTGCGCTTTGTCGCCGAGACTCTCTCTACCTCTGTCTGACCCATCAGGTCATGAATATCCGTATTCAACTGTAAATTCGGAAATACTTCAAAAAAAGGTTTACTCATCTATTTTAACTCCAATGATCCAATTCCTCTTTTAAGGCGGGGAGCAGCTGATCCTCCGGAAGCTTTTTCACGATCTCACCATGTTTGATCAACAGTCCTTCTCCGATACCGCCCGCTACTCCCAGATCCGCTTCCTTCGCTTCTCCGGGTCCGTTCACTACGCAGCCCATTACCGCCACCTTAATATCTAACGGATAATCCTCCACCAGCTTTTCCACCCTGGTCGCCAGTCCGATCAGGTCAATCTGGGTTCTGCCACAGGTAGGGCAGGATACGACTTCGATGCCGCCCTTTCTGAGTCCCAGGGTTCGCAGGATCAGCTTCGCGGACTTGATCTCCTCCACCGGATCTCCGGTCAGGGATACACGGATCGTGTCACCGATGCCCTGGCTTAAGATCAGGGACAGACCAATGGCAGATTTGATATTGCCGCTGTTGACTGTACCGGACTCGGTAATGCCCACATGCAGCGGGTATACTGTCTTCCCTGCCAGCAGTTCATGGGCTTTCACGCACATTAATACATCCGAAGACTTGATACTGATGACCAGATTGTCATATCCTAAGTCTTCGATCATGTGCACCTTATCCAGTGCGCTCTCCACAATGCCCTCGGCTGTCACACCACCGTATTTCTCTATTAACGGCTTCTCCAGGGAACCGCTGTTGACGCCGACACGTATGGGGATATTCCGCTCCTTCGCTGCATCCACCACAGCCTTCACCCGCTCCGTACTTCCGATATTGCCGGGGTTGATACGGATCTTGTCCGCACCGTTCTCGATGGCTGCCAGAGCCATACGGTAGTCAAAATGAATATCCGCCACCAGCGGAATATGAATCTGCTTCTTGATCTCACGGATGGCTGCTGCCGCCTCTAATGTGGGCACCGTACAGCGGATGATCTCACAGCCTGCCTTCTCCAGACGCAAAATCTGCTCCACCGTAGCCTTCACATCCTCCGTCTTCGTATTGGTCATGGACTGAATGGCGATCGGATTCCCGCCACCGATCTTCCTGCCTCCGATCTGTATCACTTTCGTATGCATTCTGTAAGTATCTTTATCGTTCATAAGGGGTACCTGACCTTTCTCATCATTCTCATGTATGACTATTACTATACCCCTTTTTTCAAAGCCTTGTCAATTCGCAGAAGTGCCAAAATACCCCGGGCTGCTTTGTCTCACATACCCGGAAAGTTCCAGCTCCATCAGTGCCCGGTGCAATGCGGCAATGTCAAGATATTCCCCCTTTTCCCACAGCTCTGCAAGAATCGTCTCCGCAGTCTTCGGCACGGGAGTCAGTCTCTCATACACCTTTTTCAGAGGCTCCTTCAATTGCAGATTTTTATTTTTTCTGTGCTTTTTCTTTCTTTTATAAATATCGCTCTCCACAGGAAGCTCCTGTCTCTCTTCCCAGCTTTGCAAAAATTCCTCCAGAAACTGTTCCGGCGAAAGCATCACTCCCGCGCCCTGGTTTAGCAACCGGTTACAGCCATCACTGAGTCTGTCCGTGATTCTGCCCGGCACCACATACACATCTCTTCCCTGTTCCAATGCCATATCCACAGTGATCAGTGTCCCGCTCTTCTGCCTGGCTTCAATGACGATCAGCGCATCCGACAGTCCGCTGACGATACGGTTTCTGGGCGGAAAATATGCCGGCATGGCGCGGATCCCCGGCGCATAGGTGGAGAGCAGTCCTCCCTCCCTGCCCAGTTCTTCATACAATCTTCTGTTCTGGCTGGGATAGCAGATATCCACGCCGCATCCCAGTACCCCGTAGGAGGTGCCTCCCGCTGACAATGCCGCCTGCTGACTGATTCCGTCAATGCCTCTCGCCATACCGCTGATGACCTGGATTCTGTGTGTGCCAAGATACCTCCCCAGTTCCTCCGCCACATATCTGCCATACTCCGAACATTCTCTGGCTCCGATGACCGCCACCGAAGGAATGGTATCCTCCGGGAGCCGTCCTTTATAAAAAAATCCATACGGTGGATCCGGTATGGTCAATAACTTTTTCGGGAATCCTTCTTCCCAGGGAAACACCAAATGGATCTGTTTCTCTGCAAGCTGTGCATATTCCCGTCTCCATGCATCCTCTTTTTTCTGCCTGTCCATATACTCCGCAATGGATTCACTCACGCATTCTCTCCAACCGGTTACTCCGGCCTCATATATTCCCTGCGGTGAACCGAACCGCTCTTCGAGCTGTCCAGCACGTACACCACCGATCATGGGAATGCTGCATAGAAAATACGCATACATTCTCTCTGTTTCCACCCTATTCATACCGTATCTATTCCTTTCCTTCATCCCTTAATTCCAGTATTCCTCCGAAGGTCTGTAACAGGCTGCCTCCAGCAGATGATCCTTCGTGATCTCCCCATATCCCTCCAGGTCGGCGATGGTGCGCGCCGTTTTTAAGATCCTGTGATATGCCCTCGCACTCAAGGCGAGTGTATGATACATCTGTCCCATCACCTTTTTTTCTTCCGTTCCGAGCACACAGTATTTTTCCGCATCTGCGGAAGAGACATCTCCATTGAACCGGTAGTCGGTGCCTGCATATCGTTTTTCCTGCATTTTTCGTGCCGCACCTATTTTCTCCCGCATCTCTTCGCTGCTCTCTCCGGATCCGTTTTCCTGTAAATGCAGGATATCCACAGGCTGCAGCTCCACACACAGATCAATACGGTCTAACAGCGGTCCTGACACTTTTCCTAAGTATTTATCGATCTGGGGCTGTGTGCAGCGGCATTTGTTCCGATCCGGATAATATCCGCAGGGGCAGGGATTCATGGCTGCCACCAGCATAAAATCGGAAGGATAGGTGATCAGTCCCGCACTTCTTGCAATCTGTACCCTGCGTTCTTCCAGAGGCTGACGCATGCTGTCGAGCACCACTCTCTGAAACTGTGGCAGTTCATCCAAAAACAGCACCCCCCGATGCGCCAACGACACCATTCCCGGTCGCGGCACCGTCGCTCCTCCACCGATCAGAGCCGCCAAAGTGACGTTTTGATGAGGTGCATAAAAAGGTCTCTCTGTAATCAGCGCCTGCTCCGGTGGCAGAAGCCCTGCCACACTGTAGATGCTGGTGACCTCCAGGCTTTCCTCCAGCGTAAGCGGTGGTAAGATTCCGGGAATCCTGCCGGCGATCATGGACTTGCCAACACCGGGCGGTCCCATCATTAACAGATTATGAAAGCCTGCTGCCGCGATCAGCGCACCTCTCCTGGCACTCTCCTGACCCGCCACTTCCCGGAAATCCCCTCTTCTGTCTCCCCCGCTGCATTTCAGCAGATCCTCCGGGCAGACTCTCGGTCTGTATATTTTCTCTTCATCCTCCCCTGGATGTAACAGTGCCGTAAACAGTTCTCCCAAATTCCCAACGCCCCATACTGTCACTCCCGGGATTACCGCTGCCTCCAGGGCATTTTCCCTGGGGACAATGACCCTGTGAATTCCCCGACGGGTCGCCTCTCTTACAATCGGCAGTACTCCTTTTGCTTTTTTGATCTCACCGTTTAATCCCAGTTCCCCTAAAAACAGCGTGTCTTTCACCGCGTCCTCTTTCAGAAGCTCCATATCCTGCAATAGTCCGATGGCTATGGGCAGATCAAATGCGGTACCGTCCTTCCGTCTGTCCGCCGGTGCCAGATTCACGGTAATGTGGCCGGTCGGAATCTGAAAACCTGAATTTTTCATGGCAACACATACCCTTTCCCTGGATTCTCTCACTTCACTGCCCAGAGAACCCACCATCAAAAAAGCCGGCAATCCTCCCGCCAGATCCACCTCCACGCGGATCAGATACGCCTGCAGACCGCAGACCGCGCCGGAATAAATTGTAGAAAACATAAACTACCTCCTTTATTTTTGTTATTTTTGTTATTTTTATAAATAAGATGTTGAGGTCAAAAGCCCCCGACTCTGATGCCTACGGATTGTTCCATGCTACGCACTCTCACAATCCTACCCTCTATTCGCATATCGTGGGATTATCATCCCACTTTTATGCTCATATCGGGGCGG
>DLZQ01000009.1:501-13815 GCA_003447295.1 Lachnospiraceae bacterium | reverse complement strand
CTTTTGACCCTGGCATCATAAATAATGAAAAATGGAAAACGATTGCAGAAATTCTGCGGAATGTCCCGAAGGACAGTTGCTTGAAAAAAACTTTGATAATACTTAGAAAAAAGAAGAAAAACAAATACCTATGCCCCGGCGGCCCACGATACCGTAAGCTGCCGGAGTCTTTTATTACCTCTTAATCAGATCTTATTCTCCATGCTGTCGGGATCCTGTGCAAACTGGATCGCATGCTCTCTGTCGATTTTACCTTCAAAATAGAGCTGGACAATGGCTTCGTCCATGGTGATCATGCCAAGCTTCCGGTTCGTCTGCATGACACTAGCCAGCTGATGGGATTTGCCCTCACGGATCAGGTTACGGACCGCATGGTTGGCATGCATGACCTCAAACGCTGCCACACGGTGCTTACCGTCCGCGGTAGGGATCAGTTGCTGAGAGACTACGGCTTCCAGGGTATTGGACAGTTGTACTCTGATCTGTTGCTGCTGATGGGGCGGGAATACATCGATGACACGGTCTACGGTACTGGCGGCACCAATGGTATGCAATGTAGACAATACCAGATGTCCGGTCTCCGCTGCCGTGATTGCTACGCTGATGGTCTCGAAGTCACGCATCTCTCCTACGAGAATGACATCGGGGTCTTCACGAAGGGCTGCTCTTAAGGCATTGGCATAATTGTTAGAATCAATGCCGATCTCCCTTTGGTTGACCATGGACATCTTATGCTGATGCAGATACTCGATGGGGTCTTCCAGAGTGATGACATGGGCATCTCTGTTGTTGTTGATCTTGTCAATAATAGCGGCAAGGGTAGTGGATTTACCGCTTCCGGTAGGCCCGGTGACCAATACCAGTCCACGTTTGCGCTGATACAGATCCACCACGGATTCCGGTACACCCAGTTCTTCCGGAGAGGGCACCACGGTACCCACCAGACGGAATGCCAGTGCCACAGAGCCTCTCTGTTTATAGGCATTGACACGGTAACGTCCACAGTTTGGGATGGAGAATGACATATCGTATTCTCCCCGTTCCTCGAAACGTTCTCTCTGTACTTCCGTCATAATATTGACTAATACCTCCAAAGTATCCGCAGGAAGCATCTTCGGATAATCCATGGTGATCAGATTACCGTTCACACGCATCTTCGGCGGAATACCTACCGTAAGATGCACATCACTTGCTCCCGCCTCCTTGGCGGCTCTGAGTATTTCTTCGATTGTTGGCATAGTTGCTCCTCACTATTTGCTGAATATGTATCTGTTATCCATGGTCTTCATGATATCCACGATGTGAATATCTTCGTTCTCCGGAAGTGACAGATTCAAAATACTGTTATCCCGGAAACTTACCAGTGTGGGACGCAGTACATTTTCTTCATTTTCATTTAATACCAGTGCCTTTTCCCCTGTGCTGAGTTCCACGCTTGCCCCGGGCGGCAGAATATTGATGGAACGGATCAGCGCCCGTACCGTCTCCGGATCATAGACCTCAGGGTGTTCTATGAATTCCTGGATGGCTTTCACTTCCGATTGTGCTGTACCCTGCAGCGTCATGGCAGTGATCTCATCGTAGCGGTTCGCCACCAGCAGGACACCGGATCCCGCCAACATCTTGTACCGGCTCTTCTCCCCGTCTGCCGGGAACAGATCCATCTGCTTTCTCGCTGCCTGCTGGCAGATTCTGCGGATATGCATTCCTTCGGTTGCAAAGGCCTCCTCGATCATCCCATAAGCTTCTTCCTGGGTCTCACAATTCTTAAGCATGTCCTCCTCGGAATAGGGTGCTCCGTAATACACAGCATCCTTTTTTCCCAGTTTGCCCATATCGTGGAGAATTGCAGCACATACCGTATGGTACTGTTCTTCCCGTCTTAGATTCATTACATGGGTGATCATGGCACAGAGTATTGCCACATTCAGGGAATGTCTGGAGACATAGTCCTCCAGACTCCTCAGATTCTGATAGAAATTGATCTTCTCATCCAGATGTCCGTAATTGCGGATGACCATGTCTGCAATCGCCTGGGTACGGCTCTGCTTTCTGGTCTTTCGGATACGTTCCTGTTCCTCTTCGATGGCGCCAACTGCCTTGATCTGGAACCGTTCAAACTCCAGGTCCTCCTGTGTCATGGGCGGAAGCGGTTCTGCCGGTTCCAGCACATAGACGCCGATCAGTCCGAAATTGCGGATGCTTTCTATTGCCTGTACTGACAAAAGGGAATTCCGGTCAAACAAAAGAATGCTTTTCTTATTATAAACAGGTCTCGCCAGGCGCATTCCTGTCTTTAAGTCTTCCGTTCTCACAAAGTGCATCCTTTTCCCCCCTTATCCTGTGTAGTAACACTATTACCAATATAGCACAGCGTCGTACTCTTGACAAGCCTGCGTTATTCTTCCTTCAGCTCTGCTGCCAGCTTCTGCAGTGCTCTTTTTTCCATGCGGGAGACATAGCTCCTCGAGATTCCTAAAACATCTCCCACTTCCTGCTGTGTATATTCTTTGTATCCTAAAATTCCGTAGCGCATCACCAGAATCTTATACTCTCTCTCGGTCAGACAGTGGTCTAACGCCACCAGCAGACGTTTTCTGTTCCTCAAAAACTCCAGGTCCTCTACCACATCTCTCTGCTTCTCTTCGATCACATCCAGCAGATGAATGGCATTGCCTTCCTTATCCTGCCCGATGGGTTCGTACAGAGAGACTTCTCTGGACAGTTTTTTGCGGCTGCGCAGCATCATCAGAAGTTCATTATCGATGCAGCGGCAGGCATAGGTAGCCAGTCTCCCTTTTCCGGAATCAAAAGAATTCACCGCTTTGATCAGACCGATACACCCGATGGAAATCAGATCCTCCATATCTTCCTCTACATTTTGATATTTTTTCGCAATGTGCGCCACCAGACGCAGGTTCCTCTCTACCAGAATCTCTTTTGCCTGCCTGGCTTCTTCCACGGTACCTTCCCTGAGCATACGGATATAATAAGCTTCTTCTTCCGCGGTTAATGGCTGTTGAAAGGTCTTCAAAGAGCACCTCCGTGGACAGTTGCTTATGATAGTTTATGTGATTTTCTGTCCACAAGTGCCTGTCAGTCCCCCGGGGATCTTCAGAATAAAAACTGCGCCATGACATAATTGCTTACATCCAGCCCCCGCCCGGTAAGCATAAGCCGCCGTCCCGTCTCATCTTCCCTGACAGTAAGCAGCCCATCCGCTACATTTCGTGAGATCACTTCTCCGTAGACTTCTTCCAACGTCTGTCCATAGCAGCGTGCAAATTCCGGATACGACACACCCCGTATTAACCGCAGTCCTAAAAACATGGTCTCTTCCATCTGTTCCTGCGTGGTAAGGCTCTGTTGTTCTTCCCGGCAGGCAAGCGGATGTGCCATATAAGCGTTAAGATTCCTTCCGTTCTGAAATCTCACGTTGTCTATCAGGGAAGCCGCCCCTATACCAAATCCAAGATAATCTCTCCGGATCCAGTAGCCCACATTATGCCTGCATTCGTATCCGTCTAAAGCATAATTGGAGATCTCATAGCGATGGAAACCATATCCCGCCAGCACCTCTATGGTCTCCTCATACATGGCGCGCTCCGTATCTTCTTCCGGCAGAGGCAGTTCTCCTCTGTCCGCCATCGCCGCAAAAGGGGTTCCTTCCTCCACGATCAGGCTGTAAGCTGAGATATGCTGCGGCATGGGCTCTAACCGCAGCACCTTTTCCAGTGTGTCCTTATAGCTTGCAAGAGTCTGTCCCGGCAGTCCGCTCATGACATCCACATTGATGTTCGTAAAACCTGCTTCCACCGCCTCCCGATACACCTGACAGAAACCGTCAAAATCATGGATTCTTCCAAGTATCTTCAGTTCCTGCTCCTGCGCCGACTGCATGCCAATGCTGAGACGGTTGATCCCCGCCCCATAAAATGCTGCGAGTTTTTCCGTAGTGACAGTGCCCGGATTCACCTCCATAGTGATCTCCGCATCCGGTGCCAGTCTAAATCCTTCCCGGATATGTTCCATCAGCTGTCTTATGCTGTCGCCGGATAACAGGGAAGGGGTCCCGCCGCCGATAAATATGCTGGTTACAATACGCTCTTTATAATCCTTTGCTCTTCCCCCGATCTCTGCAAAAAGTGCAGCCATATAGGCTTCCTTAGTCTGCTCCGTGGCAGGGGCAGACAGGAAATCACAATAGCTGCACTTTTTTACGCAAAAGGGAATATGAACATACAGTTCCAGTTCTTTTTGATTCATATTGCTCCTTCAAATGACTTGTGGTTAATTTTTATCATCCAGCTTCAGTACGCTCATAAATGCCTTCTGGGGGATCTCTACGTTACCGAACTGACGCATACGTTTCTTACCCTCTTTCTGCTTCTCTAACAGCTTCTTCTTACGGGTAATATCACCACCGTAGCATTTTGCCAGTACATCCTTACGCATGGCTTTTACCGTCTCTCTGGCAATGACCTTGCCTCCGATGGCAGCCTGAATGGGGATCTCGAAAAGGTGTCTGGGGATCTCGTCCTTCAGCTTCTCGCACATCTTACGTCCTCTCTCGTAGGCGGAGTCAGCACAGACGATAAAGGACAGGGCATCCACTTCCTCACGGTTGATAAGGATGTCCAGCTTCACCAGATTGGATCTCTCGTAACCCTTTAAGTCATAGTCAAAAGAAGCATAACCGCGGGAACGGGATTTCAGTGCATCAAAGAAATCATAAATGATCTCGTTTAAGGGCAGTTCGTATTTTAACAGTGCTCTGGTACCCTCGATGTATTCCATACCGAGGTATTTGCCCCGACGCTCCTGACACAGTTCCATAATGGAACCGATGAATTCAGAAGTAACCATGATCTCCGCATTCACCACCGGCTCTTCCATATATTCAATCTCGGAAGGATCCGGCAGGTTGGAGGGGTTGGTCAGTTCGATCACTTCGCCGTTGGTCTTATGCACCTTATAGACTACGCCGGGTGCGGTTGTCACCAGGTCGAGGTTGTACTCTCTCTCCAGACGCTCCTGGATGATCTCTAAGTGTAACAGTCCTAAAAATCCACAGCGGAAACCAAATCCCAGTGCCACGGAAGTCTCCGGCTCATAGAACAGAGAAGCGTCGTTTAACTGTAATTTTTCCAGTGCATCACGCAGATCCGGGTACTTAGATCCGTCTGCGGGGTACAGTCCGCAGTATACCATGGATTGTACTTTTTTATAACCGGGCAGGGGCTCTGCGCAGGGATTGTTGTCATCCGTCACGGTATCACCCACCGCCGTATCCTTTACATTTTTAATGGACGCAGTAATATAGCCTACCATTCCTGCGGAAAGCTCGTCACAGGGGATAAACTGTCCCGCTCCGAAATAGCCGACCTCTACCACTTCTTCCTTCGCTCCGGTAGCCATCATGCGGATCATGGTACCTTTTTTCACGGTACCTTCCATGACACGGCAGAATATAATAACACCCTTATAGGAATCGTACACGGAGTCGAAGATCAGCGCCTGTAGCGGCTTGTCTGGGCTTCCCTTGGGTGCGGGGATCTTTTTCACGATCTGTTCTAAGACTTCCTCGATGCCGATACCGTTCTTGGCTGAAATTAACGGTGCGTCCTGTGCTTCAATACCGATGACATCCTCGATCTCCTCGATGACTCTCTGGGGATCCGCGCTGGGCAGGTCGATTTTATTAATAACCGGGAATACATCCAGGTCATGATCCAGCGCCAGATAGACATTCGCCAGGGTCTGTGCCTCAATGCCCTGTGCCGCATCCACCACCAGGATTGCGCCGTCGCAGGCCGCCAGAGAACGGCTGACTTCGTAGTTAAAGTCCACATGTCCCGGAGTATCGATCAAGTTAAAGATATACTCTTCTCCGTCCTGCGCCTGATATACCGTGCGTACTGCCTGTGCCTTGATGGTAATACCGCGTTCCCTCTCCAGGTCCATATTGTCCAGCACCTGTGCCTGCATCTCTCTGCTGGTGAGCAGACCGGTCTTCTCGATGATGCGGTCTGCCAGGGTGGATTTACCGTGATCTATATGTGCCACAATACAAAAATTGCGGATCTTACTCTGGTCTATTGCTGCCATACTACTGTCCTTTCCTGACATATTCTTACGTCTGACAATTGTAGCATAAATTCCGCATTCTTGTCTATGTTTTTGCTTCGATTCCTTTCCTTATTCTCCCTTTAGCACCATATCCAGGATATGCGCCAGCGGATCACAGGCATTCATGGCCTCCTCCACCGTATTGTTCTGTGCTCCCAGTTCCACCAGAAGCGTCCGGGGACGTAAGTGCATGTTGTACCGGTAGCCCTTTAAGTAGATCCGGCGGGGCAGTCCCGGATAATATTCCGCTGCCTTTAGCTGCATCTGAAAGGAAAATGCCAGGTTTGCCTCCTGGTTTTCATTCTGAAGATAGTCGATATCTCCCGTCTTACGGGTGCGGCTGAGTCCGTTGAAAAACATAAAGCGCGCAGTGGGTCTGCCCTGGAGATCTGTTACCAGCCTCGTTCCTTCCGCCACTTCATCCCGGTGCAGATCTACGATCACCTGTATGGACGGATTCTCTGTAAGGATCTGTTCCACTGCCGGAAGGGCTTTGGAATATGCATTGTCTCTGGTCTCCACATCGTACTCGCCGGTATGATGCAGTACCGCGTAGCCATATTGTTCCCTCAGGATCTGTGTCAGATGCTCTCCCACTCCTACAATACCGGTATTCACATCTCCCGGTACAGAATCCGCAAAAGCTTCCTGGGAATGGGTGTGATAGATCAAAATCTGCGGTTTTTCTCCTTCTTTTGCCAGTGTCATATCCATCCCCAGGAGTTTCTCCGCGGACAGTTGATCACTCCCCGCCATAGTATTGGCATCAATGGCATAGAAATTCTGCACCAAAGTCTCATAATCGGACAGCTGCGTTCTGTCGATCTGCACCTGTCTGGCTGCCGGTTGGAATCCTCCCACTACTACCCCGTCGGTCTGCTCTGCGGGCTCCGGATCCTGCGCTGTCTGTGTCTGTTCTTCCGGGGACTGTGAAATCAGAAGTTCCTCACTGATCAGATCCTGCGTAGTCAGTGTCCTGTAGGTGGTCTCATCCTCCGCGATCTGCGTTTTTTGCTCCGGCAGACTTCCGTAGCCCAACAGAGGAACCACCTCTTCCATACTCTGCTGAAGCGACCATCCAAAGCCGCCTGTCTCTCCCGGGAAAGCGCCTGCTCCGGTAAATACCGGGAATTCATTTGTTCCTCCATCCACCAGCAGCAGTCCGCAGACAACCGCCAGACAAAGCATCTTCGGGCGCACGGCGGCATTTTCGGTTTTTTTCACTGTCCACGCTTTCCTTCCGCACATTCTCCCTTATATATATGCATCTATACCCAGTTTTTTTCCATGGCAATATTAATTCCTTCGGATACGGTATAGCTGACACGTTTGATCACGGAGTCAATATCTTTTCCGGTCATATACATATTATTCAGTTCTGCAAATGCCATACGGTGCTGCCCCATGTATTTGACGGCATCGAACTCTTTCTCCCCGTTCATCAGTTTCTCCAGGGCATCTCCCACGATGGTGGCTGCATCCACCACTGTGGGAATCCCGATAGCGATCACCGGCACTCCTAATGTCTCTTGGGTCAGAGCATTTCTGTGATTCCCCACTCCGGATCCCGGCTGGATCCCGGTATTGGTGATCTGAATCGTACGGTTTAACCTTTTTATGCTGCGGGCTGCAAGGGCATCCACAGCGATCAATACATCCGGCTCTGTCTCCTTCACTACACCGCCTATGATCTCCGCCGTCTCCATACCGGTCTTCGCCATCACCCCCGGCTCAATACTGCTGACCAGATTCATGCGGGTACAGTTATAGGCTGCCTTTCCATAGGCTCTGACCACATGTCTGGTGATCAGCAGATTGTCCACCACCTGAGGTCCCAGGGCATCTGCCGTCACTTCCCGATTCCCCAGTCCAACGATCAACACCGCCAGTTCTTCCTGCTCCTGCGGCAACATTTTTAACAGTTCCTCCGCCAGTGCCTCCGAGATTTCTCTGTGATAATCATCATCCGGTTCCACCATGGCAGGGGCTTCCATGGTCACATAGACTCCCATGGGTTTCCCCAGTGTCTTTTCCGCATTTTTGGTGTCGATGGTCACCTTAGTGGTCCGGATATCCGTCTCTTCTTCATAGCGTTCTTCCACCGATACTCCCCGCAATCTGCTCTCTTCCTCATTGACACTTTCCCGCGCCTCCAGCGCCAGGTCTGTTCTGATCTGAAAAGTCTCCATTTTCTAACCTCTGTCCGCCTTTCGTAGATACCATATTTTTGTAATATTTTTTGCAAAAATCCGCAAAATATGTATTGACAAAAGCTGGCAGATTGTCTAAACTACAATAGTATGTTTACGTTAGTCTTCCGTGTCTGGCTAAAGTGAAACATTTCTTGTAAATTATAATTTTATTGTATACATTATGGAGGTGTACGACTTGGCTAACATTAAATCTGCAAAAAAGAGAATTTTAGTATCCCGCACAAGAGCTGACAGAAACAAGGCTATCAGATCCGGCGTTAAGACCGCTATCAAGAAGGTATACGCTGCAATCGAGACCGGTGACAAGGAAGCTGCTAAGGCTGAACTGGCTGTTGCTACCAAGACCATCGAGATGGCTACTTCTAAGGGCGTTTACCACAAGAACAACGCTGCAAGAAAGGTTTCCCGTCTGAGCAAAGCTGTTAACGGAATGGCTTAATTTTTCTTGAACCGATACAGAATTTAAGGCATACAAAAAGCACCTATACCGTCATGTAGGTGCTTTTATTGTGCAATTTAATATGTGCGGGCTTATCGCCCGCACATATTTATTTCACATTTCTTATCTTCTGTGTCCACCGCCGCCGTGACTGACACCACTACTGCTTCTGTGGCTTCCGCCATGACCTCCGCTGTGGTGGCTGCTTCCGCCACTGCTACTGCTGGTCTCGATTCTTCTGGTAACCACATTCTTACGCAGATACTGATCTCTGGTATCGTTGATCTTTGGCTTTTTACCGTCAACATACTGGTTTGTTGCGGTAGTATCTTTCGCTTTGTTCTGATGAAGATTCACCGCTGCATAGATCAGCGCGACCACAAGTCCTACCAGGATCCAGGGAGCAAATGTCATGGGCATATCTTCCTGGCTCTCCTCCATGGTCCGGGTCACATAACTGATACAATTCTTATACGCTTTGTAGGGGCTTTCGTCTATGTAGTCATCCACTGCATACAATGCCTGGTCGATCTCATAATCTCCGAAATAATCATAGACATTTCCGCAGGTGGACAGCCAGCTTCCCTTCTGTCCCTCATAGGAATTATCCAGAAGCAGAACGCCGTTGCCATGTACCTTGTTATAACCATAATTATTGTAATCATAGAAGTTATCCGCCAGATCTCTCATGGCAGTGCTCCAGTCGGTGCTACCGACCTCCTTCGCATGGAATGCCTCCGGAAGATCCGGATTCTGCAGATCATATTCTACCGATTCGGAAATCGTTACGATGACGATATCTGCCTGAATCTTCTCCTCACACTCCGCGATATATTCCCGCAGGCTCTGCTCTTCTTCGTCTGTCAGCATATCCGCGTAATCATATACGCGCTCTGCGGGCTCCTGACTGTTGTCCCGTACAGTCTTAGGTGTGAGTGCATGAACAACTGCCGCTCCGATGGTGATTACCGCCAGTATACCGGCAATGATAAACCATATTTTAAAATATTTGAAGTACTGTCTCAGCGCTTCTTTTTTAATATCTTTTTCCATTGTCCTGTTATCCTTCCCTCATAATCTTTACAGCAGACTGGCAATCGCATTTACCATGCATAAAATTGCCGCCAGTGTCACACCAAGTGTTCCCGCATAAGCCCACACCTTTGCTTTGGAAATCGGTGCGATACCTACCAGTTTACCGGTCTGTCCGTTCACATAGAAAGGATACTCTTTCCCTTTATAGGTATAATCATACTTCCATACCGGCAGAAGTCCGTAATTTACATCACTGCCTGTTACGCTGATATTTTCTCCCAGTTTGCGTACACTGGAATAGCCGGAATAACTATCATGCAGCATCTTCTGCGCATCTTCCTGCATCTTCGCCTTCGCACGGCTCTCCACCAGATCGGAGGTCATATTGTAACGCTCACTGTAAAATCCGGACAGATACTCCGGCTTGAACTCCTGCAACTCCTTATAATCAAAAGGCTCCATCAGATCCATGACATCATCCGGCATTCCTATGGATGCATCCACCGGAATCTTATCAAAATTAATATCCATATCCCGGACAACATCATAATAAGAAGTCTCCGTATACTGCGTATTGCCGGTAGTCCAGCTGCGCACCTTGGTACCCTCGCCGTGGAATGTACAATTGGTATCATAATCATAAAACCAGAACGGTACATAATCACCATGGATGCCATTCAGTCTTACCTCAGACAGAAAATCCGTCGGTGCGAAAATACATTTTTCAAATTTGTCACGGATCAGCTTTTTGCAGCCTTCCTTCCCCATACGGAACGGGATCAGCATATGCGGTGTGTAAGCACCGGAAATCTGTTCATCCACGATCACATAATTGTCACAGTACGGACACTGCGTAGCAGAAGTACTGGCTGTCATAGAAATCTCACCGCCACAGTTGGGACATACCTTCGTCACCTTTTTCTGAGATTCTCCTTCCGCAGCTGCCATTCTGCTTACCGGCTGACCTGCTCCCGCCTGTGTCGTTCCCTCCGCAGCACCGTTCTCCTCACCACTGGTCTCGATCACGCCATCCTGGCGCTCTTCACTGTCCTCACTTTCACAGAAAGGACAGAACATTTTCTTTCTCTCCGGGCTGTAAACTACATTACCGCCGCAGTTTTTACACTTAAAGATCATCTTACCCCTCACCTTCTGCCTTTTACGACATTTTTCTTGGTAGAACCTTAATTATCTTACCATACATTTTCTCGTATTTCCATAGCTTAAAATGCACATAAGCTTTCTTATCGTTCGGATCGCCGGCTCTTAAGCCCTCTTAAGCTTTCATCAGATCCGCATAATCCTCCGGTAGAAACCGGTGATAGATCACATGGCATCCCTCGTCCCGGAAGCAATAACAGTATGGATCTCCTATCTCCTCCGGGAATCGGATCATGATATCAAAATCCTCTCCCTGCATCTCTTCTATATGGATATTCTCACTATACCGCAAAAATAATTGCCGAATATCCTCAAGATTGCAGTCATGCTGTCTGATCAGCCGGATCAGTTCATAGATAAATCCCGTCTCCGCAAAATGCTCATGGACATAGGCACTACCCTCCTCCGGAATACAGAGGCAGAACCGGTCCCCTCTGCGGGTAACAGTGATTTTTCCAAGCTTCTCTATCATACTCTCCGGCTGTCCGGTCAGAGTGACTGACATCTCCTCTGCCGTGTCCGCAGTATTCAATAAATGGTTCAGCGTAGATAATGGATAATACAGGCGGAGCTTCTCACGGCGGAAGCCCAGCTTTGCCTGCTCCTCCTGGATCACATCCATGAGATTTTTTTCTAATTTTTCAAATGTCATGACTTTCTTCCCTGATCTCCTGTACCAATTCCTCACCGCATTCCGCAATGGCACAGATATCTTCATTCTTATAGCCTCTGGCAATCATGTTCCGGACGATCTGCACCGTCTTCCCGGTAGCTCCGATCTGTTCTCCGATCTGTTGTCCAATATGCTGCCCGATCTGCTCTCCAATCTTCTGTCCGATCTCTTGTCCGATCTCTTGTCCGATCTCCTGTCCGATACTCCGTTCCTCTGCCCGCAGATCCATCAATGCCTTACACATATCATATCTCTCCTCTCCGCTTTCCTCGATTGTCACATAATACTCCATATTCTCTATCAGTTCCCAAAAGCCCATAAGTACTGCCATAACTGCCGCCGTATCCGCAGGCAGTCTGCGATATGCAGGGTCTGAAGATATCAGCTGCTCCAGTCTCTGTCTGTCCCCCCGGCAGGCAAGTGCCTGAAATACTTCCCGCAGATCCGTGTGGAACCGGTCAAAATCATCCTCTTCATTAATACAATATAACTTCATGGGATAGTCTGCAAAGGGAAGCCTCGTCCTGACCGTCTCTTCCTCCAGATTCATCATATCCGCCAGACACAGCGGTCCGTCCCAGACATCCTCCCCGTGGTATAAACATAATGTATACACCGGAACCAGTCTGTCCTGCTTACGGATTCCGCTGAGACGTTCTGCGTTTCTAAGTTCCCCGGTCCCCGTATATTTGCTCCGCAGTTCCCGAAGCTGCTTTAAATATTCCTGTACATCATATTCCATGCAGCGCAGAGGCATTGTATAGTCCACATAGCTTTGCGCCTCCACCGCCAATATCCGGAACATGGTACCGTCTTCCATTCTCTTCTTCACATCCCGGTATTCTTCCCGATGTTTTCCGTTCCCGGGTCTTTTTCGTCGGTCACCTCTCCGCCCTCCGGGATGCCCCTGCGGTTTAGGTGGATGTACCGCATAGCGTTCCGACTGTTCACTTAACATCTGAGGTTCTATCACCTGCTCCCCCTGAAAAAATACAACATTGAACAGATCCGCGAACCGGTACGCATCCCCCAGGTACTCCTGCATGACTACTGCTGCTTCTCCCATGTATTACCTCCTTGGTAGTATGATAGGAGATTCCGACAAAAATGTCTGTAACAGCATACACCGCATTTACGTACAAACGTATTTAACACTATGCAAAAATTACATTGGGAATACGTCAGGTCAGAATCTCCTGCTTCTAGAATGTTGGATCTTATTGAAAAAGCACGATTTTCCGACTTGTCAGATGTACCAGATTTGCCAAAAAGAAAACTACTATGCTTTGTATCTAACATAGCATAGTAGTCTTTTCGTTGCAAGTATTATTCTTATTTTCTAAGAATTATTTGTTATAACAAACAATCTGTCCGAAATCAGCCTTCAAGGAAGCACCGCCTACCAGACCACCGTCGATGTCTGCCTGTGCAAACAGTTCGGGAGCGCTGGAAGCAGATACGGATCCGCCGTACTGGATACGGATAGCGGCAGCGGTTGCATCATCATAGATCTCAGCGATGCACTCACGGATTGCCTTACATACTTCCTGTGCCTGCTCGGTAGTAGCTACCTTGCCGGTACCGATTGCCCAGATGGGCTCGTATGCGATCACAGCGGTTGCTGCTTGTGCAGCAGTTACATTCAGGAATGCGATCTTGATCTG
>DLZQ01000009.1:0-218 GCA_003447295.1 Lachnospiraceae bacterium | reverse complement strand
CCACAGCAGATGATGGGAGTAATACCATGCTCGAAAGCCTTGAGGACTTTCTTGTTCACGGTCTCGTCAGTCTCTGCAAAGTACTCTCTTCTCTCGGAGTGACCGATGATCACATACTTCACACCTGCATCATCTAACATTGCGGGAGAAATCTCGCCGGTGAAAGCACCCTTCTCCTCGAAGTACATATTTTCGGCACCAATCATGATATTGGAACC
>DLZQ01000010.1:8113-9249 GCA_003447295.1 Lachnospiraceae bacterium | reverse complement strand
GAGGACAGAGATTACAGAGATATGCACAGAGAGACTTCTCCGTTAAAGCAGGCGGAGGATGCGGTACTTGTGGATACCTCCGACATGACCATTGAACAGGTCATTGACCGGATCGTGGCATTGATTGGCTAAATGGGAGACGATATATGGAAGTAAGACTGGCAGACTGTGCAGGCTTTTGTTTTGGTGTAAAGCGCGCCGTGGATACTGTGTATGAACAATTAAAAAACGGGAAGACTATATATACCTATGGTCACATTGTACACAACGAGGAAGTGGTCAGAGAACTGTCGGAAAAGGGTGTACGGGTTCTGGAGAATAAAGAGGAATTGAAACATCTGAAAGCCGGGGAGAACATTCCCACCGTGATCATCCGTGCTCACGGTGTGGCAAAAGAGATCTATGACATCATGGAAGCAAACGGTCTGGAATGTATCGATGCCACCTGCCCTTTTGTGAAAAAGATCCATCGTATCGTGGAACAAAAAAGCACCGAGGGGTATCATGTAATTGTTGTGGGAGATCCGAAACACCCGGAGGTAGAGGGAATCGTCGGCTGGTGTCCGGGTCCCGTTACCGTTCTGGAGACTCCGGATCAGGCAGAAAATTTTGTAAAAACAGAAGGCGAAAAACTCTGTATTGTTTCTCAGACGACATATAACTACAATAAATTTCAATATATAGTTGAAATTTTTGAAAAAAAAGGTTACAATGATAGTGTTGTGAACACTATCTGTAATGCTACAGAAGAGCGACAGCGATCGGCAAAGACCATTGCAGCGGAAGCTGACGTTATGATTGTAATAGGAGGGAAGCACAGTTCCAACAGCAGAAAGCTTTACGAAATCTGCCAAAGGGAATGTGAGCACACCTATTTTATACAGACACTGGATGACTTGCATTTAGATCTACCTAAAGCTGTTCGACTAGTGGGTATTACCGCGGGGGCTTCCACCCCAAATAAATTAATTGAGGAGGTTCAAAATTATGTCAGAATTAACTTTTGAACAAATGCTGGAAGAATCATTAAAGACAATACATGCAGGAGAGGTAGTCGAAGGTACAGTCATCGATGTGAAACCGGAAGAGATCATTCTGAACATCGGATACAAATCTGACGGTATTCTTACCAAGAA
>DLZQ01000010.1:7160-7777 GCA_003447295.1 Lachnospiraceae bacterium | reverse complement strand
GAAGAAGCATTTAACAATCACGAAGTACTTAAAGCAACCGTATCCCAGGTACTGGACGGTGGCTTAAGTGTAATCGTGGACGAAGTAAGAATCTTCATCCCCGCAAGCCTGGTATCCGATACTTATGAGAAGGATCTGACCAAGTATGCCGGACAGGAGATCGAATTCGTGATCAGCGAGTACAATCCCAAGAGAAGAAGATACATCGGCGACCGTAAGCAGCTCATCGTAGCTAAGAAGGCTGAACTGCAGAAGGAACTCTTCGAGAAGATCAAAGAAGGCGACATCGTAGAAGGCGTTGTTAAGAACGTAACCGATTTCGGTGCATTTATCGATCTGGGTGGTGCAGACGGACTGCTTCATATCTCTGAGATGTCCTGGGGCAGAGTGGAACATCCCAAGAAGGTATTCAAGGTTGGCGACAAGCTGAAAGTCCTGATCAAGGAGATCAACGGCAATAAGATCGCATTATCCCTCAAATTCGATGATGCTAACCCTTGGAAGGACGCTGCACAGAAGTATGCAGTCGGCAATGTAGTAACCGGTAAGGTTGCAAGAATGACTGACTTTGGTGCATTCGTAGAGTTAGAGCCCGGTGTGGACGCACTGCTTCATGT
>DLZQ01000010.1:6490-6870 GCA_003447295.1 Lachnospiraceae bacterium | reverse complement strand
AATGAGGCAGATCATAAGATTTCCCTTAGCGTTAAGGCACTGACTGCTCCTGAACCCGCTGAGGCAAAGGAAGAGTCTGACGCAGATGTAGTATCTGTGGATATCGACGCTGTAATCGCTGCAGAAGCTGCAGACACTGAGGAATAAGTAACCGTTAGGTGGTAGATATTCGTGATATACGATTATGAGTATTTTAAAAAAGAGATTTATTCTCTGACTACGATTGATCTGAATGCTTACAAAGAGAAGCAGATGAAGCGGCGTATCGATACCCTGATCGCTAAACATAAGATTGTAGGATATGATAAGTATGTACAGGCACTGAAGACGGATAAAGATTTATTCGAGGAGTTTGTGGGATATATTACGATTAATGTCTC
>DLZQ01000010.1:5312-6175 GCA_003447295.1 Lachnospiraceae bacterium | reverse complement strand
GATGAGCCTTACTCACTGGTAATGGCTCTGTCACGGCACATTCCGTTACAGCAGATCCACATCTATGCTACCGATCTGGACAAGCAGGTCATTGCGAAGGCAAAGGCTGGTCTGTACGGTGAGAAGAGCATAGAAGGAGTGCCGGAAGATCTGAAGAAGAAATACTTCACGAAGATTGGCCCCTCCTATAAGATAGCAGATGAGATCAAAGCGAGAGTGGATTTCCACCAGCATAATTTACTGAAGGATATGTATCCTACCGATTGTGATCTGATCGTGTGCAGAAATGTACTGATCTACTTTACGGAAGAAGCAAAGGATCAGGTATTCCGGAAGTATTACCAGTCCCTGGCGAAGGGCGGTATGCTGTTTATCGGAAGTACGGAACAGATTATGAATTATCGTGAGATTGGTTTTGACAGAAAGAGTTCTTTCTATTATGTAAAACCGTTATAACAAAAAAAGAGGAAAGCGGATTCGCTTTCCTCTTTTTTGGCTGACAAATTGATTTTAGTAAGTAGATGCGATCATGGACAGAACGTGGTTGGCATACTGCGTAAAACCTTCTCTGTTTTTCTTCATCTCATCGGTTAACTCGAAGAACAATTCTTTGCTCTTATAATCTCTCTTAAAGAAAGGAGTAAATAAGATATCCCATTGCGGCAGATAGCAGGAGAACTTCCTGGTATAGCAATTTGCTGCCGAGGCCTGGATCCGATGCTCCTTATCGACGAAACCGGCAACGGATTTATGCAGTGCTACATCCTCTGTGGGAAGATAATAGTAATCCGTGTAATTGGAATAGAAATATTTCAGCTCTTCCTCATAGATCGGTACTTTTAAGGTAGCATTGTCTCCTTCGC
>DLZQ01000010.1:4001-4957 GCA_003447295.1 Lachnospiraceae bacterium | reverse complement strand
TTTACACTGTTTTCGTTGAACAGATCGTAATATGCCAGGATCGGAAGAACCTCTAACATCCCCTTTAAATCATCTGCATTATGTAAGAACAATGCCTTTTCGGTGAACTCCGAAGGATTCTTCACGTAATCATGGTACAGACCGATCAGTTCACCGCCGGAGAAGACATCGGTACGGGCAATTCCCAGATATTGTTCCAGGGTCTTCTGCTTACAGTTCGGAAGCTTTAAAAAGAACTTATAGGGAGAGATCCTGCGGTAAATATCGATTCCCCGGAATCCTTCAAAGGAGAAGGGAAGCTTTAGCTGTGTACACTTTTGCGTAATAAAAGGAAGATCAAAATTATTACCGTTAAAATGTACGAGATAGCGGTAATCCCTGGAAAAATCAAAGAAAGCAGTGAGAATCTCACCTTCTTTTGAATAATCCTCTGCCATCCACTGGATGGTATGCCATTTGCCTGCCTGATAATAGGCACAGCCTATCATATATAAATAAGAAGTACGGGAAGTGAAGCCTGTGGTCTCAATATCGAGAAAAAGTATCTGCTCCAGAGGCGCCAGCTTATCCAGGGGATAGGAGATCGCAAAATTCTCCAGAGTCTCTTCTGATTTTTTCATGTATGACCTCTTTCTGCCGTATGAGGCAATTTGATCAGTCCGTTATAGATGAATTTATTCTACCATAATTTTATAATTTGCAGTAGCATTTTGTTGATAAAAGTTGATAAAATTTGATAAAAATAGTACAATTACCATGATGTACATTGAAATATAAGTAACTATTTAGAAAGGATGTTAGGAAATGGCAAAGTTGACATTTGTAGGCGGAATACATCCCTATGATGGAAAAGATCTGTCCAAGGACAAACCGATCCAGGATGTCCTGCCCAAGGGAGAAATGGTCTATCCTCTGTCCCAGCATATCGGTGCTCCTGCAAAGCCTATTGTGGCAAA
>DLZQ01000010.1:2918-3786 GCA_003447295.1 Lachnospiraceae bacterium | reverse complement strand
CATCTGTGTCGGGTACGGTGAAAGCCATTGAGACGAGACGAGTGGTAACGGGAGATCTGATACAGAGTATTATAATTGACAATGACGGTCTGTATGAGAGCGAAGAATTTCATCCGTATGCACCGGTGGATAAGCTGCAGAAGGAAGAGATCATTGACATTGTGAAGGAAGCCGGAATCGTAGGTATGGGTGGTGCCGGATTCCCTACCCATGTGAAGCTGTCACCGAAAGATCCCGATAAAATTGAATATGTCATCGCCAACTGTGCGGAATGTGAGCCTTATCTGACTTCCGATTACCGTAGAATGATGGAAGAACCGGACAAACTGATCGGTGGTCTGAAGATCATGCTGAAGCTGTTTGACAATGCCCATGGTATTCTGGCGGTGGAAGATAATAAACCGGATTGCATTTCATTGCTGAAGCAGCTGACGAAAAATGATCCGCAGATCACAGTCAAGGCATTGAAGACGAAGTACCCCCAGGGTGCGGAGCGTCAGTTGATCTATGCCACAACAGGACGTAAGATCAATTCCTCCATGCTTCCTGCGGATGTGGGATGTATCGTGGACAATGTGGATACTGTAGTGGCTATTTACAGAGCCGTGACGGAAGGGCGACCTCTGATGGAACGTATCATAACCGTTACCGGTGATGCCGTGGCGAATCCCCGGAACTTCCGCGTACCCATCGGCATGAGTTATCAGGAGCTGTTGGATGTGGCAGGTGGATTTAAACAGGAACCGGAGAAGATCATCTGTGGTGGCCCCATGATGGGCTTCGGCATGTTCCAGCTGGATGTGCCTACGACCAAGACATCCACAGCGCTGCTGGCACTGACCCAGGATGATGTATCCGCTATGGAGCC
>DLZQ01000010.1:2195-2635 GCA_003447295.1 Lachnospiraceae bacterium | reverse complement strand
GAAGCGTTCGTAGAGCATAATGGCATGGAATGCTGTGAGTGCGGCTGTTGTAGTTATGTATGTCCGGCAAAGCGTCCTCTGACGCAGGAGATCAAATCCATGCGTAAGATCCAGCTCGCCAAAAAGAAAAAGAAGTAGGAGGGAAGAACATTGAGCGGACTTTTGAAAGTATCTTCAAATCCTCATATAAGGTCAAAAGTAACGACCAGCAGTATTATGACAGCTGTGGTGATCGCACTGCTGCCTGCTGCCGGTTTCGGAATCTATAACTTCGGTCCCAGAGCATTGGCAGTGATGGCTGTGACCATTGCAAGCACAGTCCTGACAGAATTGTTATTCGGCTGGCTCTGGAAGAAAAAAATTACCATTACCGATATGTCTGCGGTAGTAACGGGACTTTTACTGGCACTGAACCTGCCGGTGAGCATTCCGCTGTGGAT
>DLZQ01000010.1:0-1852 GCA_003447295.1 Lachnospiraceae bacterium | reverse complement strand
GCACTGAAGGCAGGAGAGAGTGTCAATGTTATGAACATGATCGTAGGTAAGACTGCCGGTACCATCGGTGAGACTTCCATGATCGCGTTGTTGATCGGTGCATGTTTTCTGATCCTGATCGGTGTGATTGACCTTCGGATTCCCGGTACATACATTGTTACCGTGATCCTGTTTGCCGGAATTTTTGGAGGACACGGCTTTGATCCGGCATATCTGTCTGCACAGCTTGCAGGCGGTGGTCTGATCCTGGGAGCTTTCTTCATGGCAACGGATTATGTGACCAGACCTGTCACGAGCAAGGGACAGTATGTATACGGCATTGTTCTGGGACTTCTCACCGGAATCTTCCGTATCTTCGGACCGGGTGCGGAAGGCGTATCCTATGCGATTATTTTAGGTAACCTTTTAGTACCTCTGATCGAGAAATTCACCATGCCGACAGCTTTTGGCAGAAAGGCAGGTGTGAGACGTGAAAAATAATAAAGATATTCAGGCAATGTTAAAAGAAGCAGGCATTTTGTTCGCAATCACACTGATTGCAGGACTGCTGCTTGGTTTTGTCTATGAACTGACTAAGGAGCCCATCCGCCTGCAGGAGGAAAAGGCAGTGCAGGAAGCCTGCCGGGCAGTTTTTGCGGATGCACAACAGTTTGAAGAACTGGATGCTTATACGCCTTCCGCGGATACCGCACAGAAGTTATCCGATACCGGAATTACCATCGGTACGGTCTATGAGGCACAGGATGCTTCCGGAGCACAGTTAGGTTATGTGATCCAGACGACGACTTCCGAAGGCTACGGCGGTAATATCGTGTTGTACGTAGGTATCCGTCTGGATGGAACAGTAAATGACATTTCCATCTTAAGCATCTCCGAGACTCCGGGACTTGGTATGAAAGCCGGCGATGTGTTGGTACCGCAGTTCCATAATAAGAATGTGAAGAGCTTTACTTATACGAAGACCGGCGCTGCCTCCGACAGTGAGATCGATGCCATCAGCGGCGCAACCATTACGACTAAGGCGGTGACCAATGCCGTCAATGGAAGCCTTCTGGCATTTCATGATTATGTGCAGGGAGGTGCAGGCAATGAATAAAGCGGGAGAAAGACTTTATAACGGTATTATAAAAGAGAACCCTACCTTTGTACTGATGCTTGGAATGTGTCCCACACTGGCGGTTACCACATCTGCCATGAACGGACTGGGAATGGGACTGACGACAGCGGTGGTACTTACCATGAGTAATCTGATCATTTCCCTGCTCAGAAAAGTGATCCCCAGCAGAGTAAGAATTCCTGCATTTATCGTGATCATTGCATCCTTCGTAACTGCTGTACAGCTGCTGTTACAGGCATATCTGCCGTCACTGAACGATGCCCTGGGCGTGTACATTCCACTGATCGTGGTAAACTGTATTATTTTAGGAAGAGCGGAGAGTTATGCATATTCTAATCCTCCCATTCCGTCATTGTTTGACGGACTTGGCATGGGCCTTGGATTTTCCCTGGCACTGACCTGTATCGGTGCAGTGAGAGAAATCCTGGCGGCAGGATCCATCTTCGGATTTCAGATCATGCCGGATTCCTATGTGACGATTAACATTTTCGGGCTGGCACCCGGTGCGTTCTTCGTACTGGCGGTATTGACAGCTCTGCAGAATTATGTGAAGAACAAGAGAAAACTGGCTGGCAAAGATTACGAGAAGATCCAGTCCGGCTGTGGTCATGACTGTCTCCACTGCGGGGAGAGCGGCTGCTCGGAGCGGTTCTATGATACAACAGAGAATGCCGGACAGACAGCAGAAGCTGCAGTATCTAAGATGCAAAATGCAAAGGCTGCGGCAGATGCACT
>DLZQ01000082.1 GCA_003447295.1 Lachnospiraceae bacterium | reverse complement strand
ACAGGCTAAAGCCCATAAAAAAACCGCCCATGACAGAATCTGCTTCTGTCAAGGACGGGTTATTTACATTTCCCGCGGTGCCACCTTGCTTCACAATTGCTTGTGCTCTTACAGGATACCAACATATCCCCGGCAACTGACGTATGCCCTCACGTCGCAGAATACTTGAGGTCTTAAGATTCTATGTGTCCTCTTTGACTGCGCCCTCCGTGGTCCATTTAACAACCTGCGTTCCAACCTTTCTCAGCATCCGGTCTCTCTGTAAGTGCACGAACTGTCTTTATCTCCACATCAATGGTTTTCTTACCGCTGTATTTAATTTTTATTTATAGTACTGCTTTAGTGTGCTAACGTCAAGTAGTGATTTTAATCTTTTTTGTAAAAAATCTATGCGTATTTTATTTTTCTATCTTCCTACTTTGAGGAAAAGCTCACGGATTCCTTCATAGTAACCGATGGTCACCGTGGTACTGCCTTCCTCCTCCCCAGGGAAAGTATACTTGGCAAAATACGGCGTCGTCTCCAACAGCGGATTTGGGTCCTCATATTTTTCAAGACCGGTCAATTCCAGATATTCCGCATACCGGTCGATCATGGCATCCGTATCGATGTCTTCCCATTGCTGTCCGGTCCGGACATAGAATTCATAAATTTTTCCGGTATCCGCATCCAGATAAATATCCAGAAAACGGTTACTCTTATCCGCATTCCTTACGTCCGTAGACAGGCTGAGTTTCCATACGGAGAGATTATTCCTCGGCTCCAGCACATCGATGGCTGAGCAGATCACCGCTTCGTAAGAGTCTTCCGACACTTCCTTTACTTCCCCGGGAAGAATTCCCTGCTCCTTCAGGGCCTGAATCTCTCTGTTGCATGCCTCATATACCGCTTCCTCCTGAATCTGTCCCTCTCCCGGCTGCTGACGATTCTCCACAAACGCGTAGGTACCCGTCATTTCTCCGTAGTTTCCTGCCTCACTGTCCACTCTGGTCAGAAAACGCAGTTCACTCTCCGGCAGGGTCTGGCTGCTCAGACATCTTCCCAAAAGATACAGCTTCTGATTGCTGCTCATGCGGTAACGATATCCTTCCGCTCCTTCCACTGCCTCTGTGGTAATACTGTTTAAGAGTCTCTCATCCCTTTTGGCCGCGATCCATTCCGGACCCCACAGTGCTGCAAGAATGACCGCCACTGCTACCGCAAAGCCCAAAGAACAGCTCTTCCATCTATTCATCCGACTTCCCCCCCTCGTCTGGAATCAGAAAGCTCATGCAGCTTCCAAACCCCAGCGTACTCTCGATCTTCAGGCGGCTGTGATGCAGCTCCAGAATAGCGGTACACAGTGCAAGCCCCAGTCCCGCTCCGTTATGAGCCCTGGATCTGGATTTATCCACCATATAAAAAGCCTCCGTGATCTTTTGAAGTTCTTCCTCGGGGATACCGATTCCTTCATCCCGCACCTGAAAATAATAACCGTTCTCCATGCGCCTTCCTGTGATCTCCACGGTCTGCCCCTCCTCAGAGGCTTTGATGGCATTATCGGTCAGATTGATCAAAACAGTCTTCAACAGGTTCTCCTCGGCATAGAGTTCTCCCTTTTCCCAGCTGATGTCAACCTTCACCCTGCCGTCTTCCGGGTTCTTGGTCTCATCATAGATTTCCTGCAGATACGAGAAAATACCGGAGACATTTGTAGTCTTACGATCGATCTCCTTACGTCTGGTCACAATGATATCCAACAGTCTGAGTGCCATAGTCTCCAGGCGTTTTCCCTCTGTATAGATATAATTGGCACACAAAAAATGCTTCTCATCATCCAATTTCCGGGAACGCAGCATATCCGCATAACCGATCATGGCAGTCAGCGGTGTCTTCAGTTCATGGGAAAATGCGGCAATAAAATCTTCTCTGGCTCTGACTTCATTTTCCAAATTCTGAATATTCTGTTCCAGCGCCTCTGCCATGCGGTTAAAATCTGCAGTCAGCTGTCCCATTTCATCATTACTGATCTGCTCCGCGCGATAGCTGTATTCTCCCTCCGCCATTTTGCCGGTGGCACGGGTTAAAAGTCTGATAGGTCTGGTCAGCCAACAGGCAATCAGCGTCATGACCGCTCCACTGCATAACAATACGATCACCGTAACCTGACGATACATCCGAAATCCTTCCGTCCTCTCCGTATATACCGCAGTTACATTTTTCATGGTCTCTAACGTAAGCATTCGGTCGGACACATTGATCCTGGTCTGTGTCTGGATATAATAGGAATCCCCCGATTGCAATACCCGGTACACTCTCGTATTTTCTCCGCGTTCTTCCCACAGAGAAGTATCCCCGGTAAACCCTTCGCTGGCATACAGCACCTTACCGTTCTCATCACTGATCCGCAGCAATCTGTTGCCGTGCTGTCCACTGTTCTCCAGGTATACTCCGATCTGTTCCACCGTTCCGTCCGGAAGCACATCATATTTGGATGGAATATTTAAAGCTGCCGTCTCAAAAGCGAACCTCAAAATACTGCTTTCATCAAGTGCCTGTCTGGTCTCACGCTCCATGGAGGTCTGAAATACATAATTTACAAAAAAATAACCGCTTGCTCCGCATGCCGCTGCCATGATCAACATCGTACAAAACAGTATTTTCCAGGAAAATTTCATATATCTCTCCTTTTACCCGCTCCGGGTTATGCGATCTCCAGCCGGTATCCCACCTTATAGACCGCTACCAGCTGACGCTCCCATCCCATCTTCTTGCGCAGGCGCTGCACATGAAGTTCTAAGGTTCTGCTATCTCCGTCATACTCTTCGCCCCACACTTTTTCATACAGACTTTCCTTGAACAGGGCGATATTTTTGTTCTGGATAAACAACAACAAAAGTCCGTACTCCTTATTGGTCAGCACCACCGGCATTCCTGCCTTGGTCACCATTCTGGCATCCATGTCCACCACCACATCACCGGCAGACAACTGTGCTCCCATCTTATGGAATCTGCGCAATACGACTTCCACTCTCGCCAGAAGTTCCACGACATCAAAGGGCTTCACCAGATAATCCTCTGCGCCAAGCCGCAGCCCCTTTACACGATCCCTCACATCTCCCCTGGCTGTAATGAAGATCACCGGGATCTTTAAAGGTCTGATATATTCCATGATGTCAAAGCCATCCACTCCCGGAAGCATAATATCCAGCAAGATCAGATCGAATTTTTCTCTCTCGATGCATTCGATTGCTTTCATGCCGTCCTGTACGCTTTTGCAAAAATATCCTGCTGCCGACAGATTCAGATCGATCAGATCACAGATCGGCTTTTCATCATCCACGATCAATATTTTTATCATTATGTCTGCCACCCCCAGTAGGCACGTATCTTCCCGACCAGCGCCTCTAAAGTGTCCTCCTCCGTACATTTATACTTTGCGGTAAAATCTTCGTCCTTTTCAAATCCGGCAGTCCGCTGATAATACACGGTACACACGGTATCTACCAACAATTCCCCAGAGTCTCCCTCATAACTGTATTTTGCAAATACCACCAGATCCTTGAAGCCATCGCCGTCCAGATCCTTCCCCTGGATTCCCTTCAGCGCATAGAGATTGTCGTAATCCTCCATAGGCTGGAAACTCCACACAATATTTCCCTGCTCGTCGATCAGGTAGATCATAAACACATCATATTCCGCCATCCGGTATACTCCGGGCACTACCTTCATTTTCCCCAGCTTTTCAAAATTACGGGTATAGCTTTGTTCCTCGATCACCCGGAAATTATGACTGAGCAGTTCTCCGTATGTCTCCGCAGTGTATAGGAATTCCGTGGAACGGCCGTCGCGTACGAAGTTCAGGATACACGCCGGATTTTTATTCATATCAAAGCGGTTGATCTTGTCCGAGATCCGATAGTCTCTGTAAAAGCTGCCATCCTCCTGGAACAGAACATCTCCCACTTTATAAGATTTCTCCTGATAATCTCCTCTATCGTTATGGCACTGGGCAATCAGAATAATATCCGTATTGCCGTCATTGTCCACATCCTGAAAAGATACCGATGCAAGCTTCTCTATGGGCTGCCACAGTTCTCCCGGATAGCAGTAATTTGCCTCCAGCTGATCCGTCTTGTACAGAACCTGTCCATTATCATCTGCGATAAAAACTGCCAGTCTGTGGTACTGCTTGTCCAATGCCGCATAGAACCAGACCTCATCCACTTCGTCCTCAGGCGTATCCTCCGGCAATTTCTGAAGCGGCATGGCAAATACCTGATCCTCCAGCAAACGAAATCCGTTTTCCTCCAGCTCCGTGATCTTCTCTATACGCCGAAGCCTGGACTGATACCTGACGTACTCTTCCGCCACCGATCCTGCGTTCCTTCTGGCTGCAGTCACGGAAAAAGAAAAGGCAGGAACAAGCGTAAATAAAGTTGCAAAGAGCATGATACATGCTATGATCAGCATGTTTTTTCTCTTCCTGTCTTTCGGCATGTTCCCACCTCCTTTGTATCCAATTTGTTCTATCTATTCTTGCTTACTTTATATCCTGCAGATCATCGATAATAATGTGTCTGGGCTGCCCTGTGATCATGATCGGGGTCAGTTCCGCCTGAATCAGAGGCTCGATATAGTTCTTCATCTCTGCTGTCACGTAATCTCCCTCTTCCGTAATCCAGGAACGGGGAACCTTTTTCTCCAGATTTGCCACCTTATGCACATCGTAGAGATCCGTGGTGCAGATATAGGGATCCTGGGATACTCTTTTCAGGATCACCATCTGACCGGTCTTGCCTTCAAAAGCTGCTTTTACCGCAGTACCGCCTACCTGATAAGCCTCGGTGATATCCACACGGGAGGTCAGATGTCCTGCACAACGTTGCAGGGTAGACAGTTCAATAGCTCTGGACTTGCAGCCCAATTTCTCAATGATCAGGTCGGACAGATATTTACCGGTACCGGATAACTGCACATGACCGAAGGAATCGGTCTTGTCCGAGTGTGCGGACAATTCGCAGACATATCTGCCGTCTGCAGTCTTGATACCTTCCGATACGGCAATGACGATGGACTGTTTCTCAGCTACCAGTTTCTTTACTTTTTCCAGAAAAACATCCACATCGAAAGGAACCTCCGGCAGATAGATCAGATCCGGGCCTTCGCAGTCTTCACTCTTGGCAAGTACTGCCGCACCGGTTAGCCAGCCGGCATTTCTTCCCATGATCTCGATGACCGTCACGCTCTGCATCTCATAGATCAGACCATCACGTACCAGTTCCTTGGTAACGGTGGCAATATATTTTGCAGCACTGCCGTAACCGGGCGTATGATCCGTACCCTCCAGATCATTATCGATCGTCTTGGGCACACCGATAAAACGGATCGGGCTGTCAACTGTCTGGGCATAATCGGAAAGCTTTTTTATGGTATCCATGGAGTCATTGCCACCGATATAGAAAAATGCCATGATCTCCAGTTCTTCCAGAATTGCAAAAATTCTCTCATAGATAGTCTTATCTGCACTGATCTCCGGAAGCTTATAACGACAAGATCCCAGGAAGGATGCCGGGGTTCTCTTCAGAAGTTCCACATCCATATCGTTACGTATCTTCTCTCCAAGGTCTACTATCTTTTTCTCCAAAAGTCCCTGGATGCCGTAACGCATACCGTATATGGTATCTGCCCCCATATCCTTTGCTGTCTTATAGACGCCGGCAAGACTGGCATTGATTACCGCTGTTGGTCCTCCGGACTGTCCTACGATCACATTTTTCTTCATAGCATTTTCTCCCTCTGTTCATTCCTTACCATAATAGAACACCCATCAATCGGAGCCTCCGCTTGATGGGTGTTCTCATTCTTAAGGTTCCGTCGAACCTATTTTACCAAACTTACTGTCTCTCTGGCAATAGCAAGTTCCTCATTCGTAGGAATTACCATTACAGTGGTCTTGCTGTCAGGAGTGGAAATAGCGATTTCCTCGCCGCGCTTGTGGTTCGCATCCTCATCAATGGATACGCCCAGGAAGCCCAGATGCTCACATACCAGGGACCGGACCAGAGGAGCGTTCTCACCGATACCTGCGGTAAAGCAGATCACATCTACACCGTTCATTGCTGCTACATAAGAACCGATGTATTTTGCTACGCGGTAGCAGTAGGTGTTCATGGTGCGGATGCAGTGTGCATCGCCGTTGTTATAACCGGCTTCCAGATCACGGAAATCGGAAGACAGGTTGTTGGACAGACCGTATACACCGGACTTTTTGTTCAGAACGGTCATGATCTCGTCGATGTTCTTGCCCTCTTTGTGAGCAATGAACTCCATGATGGCGGGATCAATATCACCGGAACGAGTTCCCATGATCAGACCTTCCAGGGGAGTCAGACCCATAGAGGTATCTACGCATTTACCGTTCTTAACTGCAGATACGCTGGCACCGTTACCTAAGTGGCATACGATGATCTTCAGATCTTCGTACTTTTTGCCCAGGACCTCAGCTGCCTTCTTGGATACATAAGAGTGACTGGTTCCGTGGAAACCGTAGCGTCTGATCTTGTACTTCTCATAATATTCATAAGGCAGACCGTACATATAAGCTTCCTCAGGCATAGTCTGATGGAAAGCGGTATCGAATACAGCTACCATGGGAGTGGTGGGCATCAGCTTTTTGCAGGCATTGATACCGATCAGGTTTGCAGGGTTATGTAAAGGAGCCAGATCGTTACATTCTTCGATGGCTTTCATAACTTCATCGGTAATGATGGTAGATGCTGCGAACTTCTCGCCGCCGTGTACGATACGATGTCCTACCGCACCGATCTCATCCAGGCTCTTCACCACGCCGGTCTTTTCATTGGTCAGAGCTTCCAGTACCAGGCGGATTGCTTCAGTGTGATCCGGCATGGGAGTTACGGTCTGCTCCTTCTCTCCGCCATCGGGGGTATAGGTGATCTGGCTTCCTTCGATACCGATTCTCTCACAGAGGCCCTTTGCGATGCATTTTTCGGTCTCGGAATCAATAAGCTGGAACTTCAGGGAAGAGCTTCCGCAGTTAATAACTAAAATATTCATGGTAAATTCCTTTCTTTTTTAATCTGTAAGACTAATGTTCTATGATCTCATGCCACCCGTAAGGGCAATACATGAATACGGTGCGGGACAGAGATCCCGCACACGTTTATGGTTCTTATAATGATTATACTAACTGTGCCTGTACAGCAGTCAATGCTACAACACCAACGATATCCTGCCAGGAACATCCTCTGGACAGATCATTAACAGGCTTTGCGATACCCTGTAACATAGGACCGTAAGCTTCTGCACCACCCAGTCTCTGTACCAGCTTGTAACCGATGTTACCTGCATCCAGGTTCGGGAAGATCAGAACATTTGCATGTCCGTTAACAGGGCTTCCGGGAGCCTTGGACTTAGCTACACTGGGAACCAGCGCTGCATCCAGCTGCAGTTCACCGTCTAAGGTCAGATGAGGATACTCCTCATGTGCAATACGGGTAGCTTCTACTACTTTGTCAACCAGCGCATGCTTGGCACTGCCCTTGGTGGAGTGGCTTAACATAGCGATAACGGGCTTGGGTCCGATCAGGGACTTGAAGCTTCTGGAAGAGGTATCTGCGATAGCAGCCAGCTCTTCGGGGGTAGGATCCTGATTCAGACCACAGTCAGCGAACAGGAAAGTTCCGTTCTCACCCTGATCCTTGAATACGGTATCCATAACAAAGAATGCGGATACCAGCTTAACGCCGGGTGCAGTCTTTAAGATCTGCAGTGCGGGTCTTAAGGTGTCTGCGGTAGAGTGACATGCACCTGCTACCATACCGTCTGCATGGTTAGCCTTAACCATCACGATACCGAAGGTCAGGTAATCATTTAACAGGATCTCTCTTGCCTTTTCGGGAGTCATTCCCTTTGCTTTTCTGGTTTCATATAATAAATTCACATAGTCATCCAACTTGGGAGTTGTTTTCGGGTTAACTACTGTTACCTTGGACAGGTCGACTTCCAACCAGCCTGCACCATCCATGATCTTCTCTTCATCACCGATCATAATGATGTCTGCGATACCTTCTTCTACGATACGGGCAGCAGCCAGTAATGTTCTCTTATCATTAGATTCCGGTAATACAATTGTTTTTTTGTCGAGTCTTGCTCTCTCTTTAATCATGTCAATGTATGACATATCCATTCTCCTTTCCGGCGGGGGATACCCGCTTCCTCCCAAATAACTTCTGTAAAGTTTTGGTTTTATCTTAACAAACCGATGTATTTATATTATACTAAATACATCTGGAGTAGACAAGGGCATAATGTTCGCAAAATTGTATATTTTCAGATACAACCTTTGAATTTCAATTACAAAATATGCTGATAACCATGCATATGTAAACGCTTTCAGCGTATGTTATTTTTTTCACATGCGCAGCTTGTATTTGTATTCGATTTACCGTATATTTCTTTTCACGAAAGGAGCCATATTATGAAGGTCAATGGTATTGTCGCAGAATACAACCCTTTTCATAATGGTCATGCTTACCAGATGCAGCATGCCAAAGAAGCCACCGGCGCCGATTATACGATCATCGTTATGAGCGGCAACTTCATGCAGCGCGGTGCCCCTGCCCTGTTAGATAAGTTCACCCGCGCCAAAATGGCTTTGGAATGCGGTGCGGATCTTGTGCTGGAACTCCCCATCTGCTACGCTGCTTCGAGTGCGGAATTTTTTGCCAAGGGCTCCGTTGCTCTGTTTGACAAACTGGGAGTCACCACAAATCTGTGCTTTGGCAGCGAATGCGGTAACATCGATACGCTCTCCCGGATTGCCGAGATCTTCTACACGGAGCCGGAACCTTATGTGGAATCCCTGCGCTGCAATCTGAAAAAGGGAATGTCCTTCCCGATTGCAAGGACCTGGGCTCTGTTGCAGTACGCTCCTTCATTAAGTGATGACAAGGATGTGCTGTCCTCTCCGAATAATATACTGGGAATTGAATATCTGAAGGCCCTGATGTCAAGGAACAGCAAGATTGTTCCCTTCACTACCACCCGTGTAGGTGCGGATTATCACGATAAGCGCCTGGGAACCAACCAGTGTTCCGCTATTGCCATCCGCCAGTCCGTGGCTGCCGGGCATGATCTTGCCTATCTGACATCTCAGATGCCGGAAAATGCCTATGAGATATTGCGGACTTCTCTGGAGGAACAGAAGCCTCTGTTTGCGGATGATTTTTCTGCGGCGCTGCAATACAAGCTACTGACGGAATACTTCGAGGGCTACGACAAGTATCAGGATATTTCCTCGGATCTCTCCGACCGTATCCGCAATACCCTGCCGTCCTTCACCGGCTTATCTTCTTTCTGCGATCTGCTCAAGAGCAAGGATATGACCTACACCCGTATCAGCAGATGCCTGTTCCATATTTTGCTGAATATGACCAAGAAAGAATTCGAGACCTGTAAGGCTGAAGATTATATTTCCTACGCCAGAGTGTTGGGTTTTTGCAAGGATGCAGCTCCTCTCCTTACCGAGATCAAGAAGAACAGCTCCATCCCTCTCATTACCAGTTTGGCTGATGCAAGGCAATCGCTTCCACCCGAAGCTCTGCGTATGCTGGATCAGGATATCCTAAGGAATCAGATTTATCTGGGGAATCTGGCATTGAAGAACCAAAAAGAAATGATGAATGAATATCGGACACCGATTGTAATTGTGTAAATTGAGAGTTACGAGCCATGCA
>DLZQ01000047.1:47769-47961 GCA_003447295.1 Lachnospiraceae bacterium | reverse complement strand
ACCCACACTGTTAATGCCTTTAATGACATGGCAGATATTGTAAGGCTCTATTCCAAGAAACCGGAAATGGCAGAACAAAGGCTTGAAAATTTTTTATCAGAAGTTTTGTATGAGGATTCCGATTCGGTATAGAACGACAACCGGAGTTATGATACAATGAGCACGAGCGAGTCAGGCTGTTTACAGATTTGA
>DLZQ01000047.1:47229-47417 GCA_003447295.1 Lachnospiraceae bacterium | reverse complement strand
AAAGAATACGCTGGAACAGAAAGCAAAAGTGAAACAGAAAAACTGCTCCGTCAGGCAATGGACGATTACGAAAGCAAGAAATTCATTGCAAAGTCGGAAAATATTACAGTTGGAGAATTACTTGATATATGGGCAGAGGAAGAATTAAAGACCGGTACTCTCAGTAATGGGACAGTCCAGAATTACCT
>DLZQ01000047.1:45681-47176 GCA_003447295.1 Lachnospiraceae bacterium | reverse complement strand
TACACGCAAGAAGCATTTCATCAGTTCCGATTGTCCAATGTCGAAAGGAGACATACAATTATGGCAAAAGGATCTGTAAGAAAAAAAGGAAAGAAATGGTACTACCGCTTCTATGTAGAAGATGCAAGCGGCAATCTGGTTCAGAAAGAATACGCTGGAACAGAAAGTAAAAGTGAAACGGAAAAACTGCTCCGTCAGGCAATGGATGATTACGAAAGCAAGAAATTTGTCGCAAAGACAGATAATCTTACTGTAGGAGAACTTCTTGATATGTGGGCGGAAGAAGAACTGAAAGTCGGAACACTCAGCAATGGTACAGTGGAAAATTATCTTGGTGCAATCCGTTGTATCAAGAAACATCCGATTGCAGAACGCAAATTAAAAACCGTTACTGCTGAACATTTACAGGCATTTCTCGATCTGCTTACATTCGGTGGGGAATTTCCAGATGGAAAAGTGAGAAAAGGATACAGTAAAGATTACATCCATTCCTTTTCAGCAGTATTACAACAGGCTTTCCGGTTTGCAGTATTTCCAAAACAGTTGATTACTTTTAATCCTATGCAGTATATTAAGCTGAAAAAACAGGCAGAGGATGTGGATTTATTCTCAGATGATGAGGTAGAAGAAGGCATACAGCCTATTTCCCATGAAGATTATGAGAGACTGATAGAATACCTCAAAGTAAAGAATCCACCTGCAATCCTGCCAATCCAGATCGCATACTATGCGGGACTTCGTATCGGTGAAGTTTGCGGATTGACATGGCAGGACATCAATCTTGAAGAACAATGCCTGACCATTAAAAGAAGTATCCGCTATGATGGCACAAAACATAAAAACATCATCGGACCGACCAAGCGAAAGAAAGTAAGGATTGTTGATTTTGGCGATACTCTGACTGAAATACTGAAAACCGCCAGAAAAAAACAGCTTAAAAGCCGGATGCAGTATGGTGAACTTTACCACCGCAATTTCTACAAGGAAGCACAGGACAAAAACAGAGTGTATTATGAATATTATCATCTGGACGGAACCGAAGAAATCCCGGTAGATTACAAGGAAATCTCCTTTGTCTGCCTGAGACCGGACGGATGTCTGGAACTGCCAAGCACACTCAGCATTGCCTGCCGATCAGTTGCAAAAAGGCTGGACGGATTTGAGAATTTCCATTTCCACCAGTTGCGACACACCTACACAAGCAACCTCCTCTCAAACGGAGCTGCCCCAAAAGATGTGCAGGAACTGTTAGGGCACTCTGATGTCAGTACCACAATGAATGTCTACGCCCACTCTACAAGAAAGGCAAAGCGGAACTCCGCCAGACTTCTTGATAAAGTGGCAGGCAACGACTAAATAAAAAATTCCCTTATTTCCCTTGCTGATTCCGCATAAGGTCAAAAATAAGGGAAAATACATATCATTTCACTATTTAAGGGGCTGGAAAGCCCGTAAAATAAGGAAAGTTCAAGAAATCTCTCCACAAATTCCGATT
>DLZQ01000047.1:0-45442 GCA_003447295.1 Lachnospiraceae bacterium | reverse complement strand
AAATTCCGATTTGTTGATTTCTTATAAAATATCATACTTCACTCTCCATTACAATAATTGTACTATTTTCCACCTTTTCTACACCATAGCAACATGCTTCCTTGTAGCCCACATATAAATCAATAATCATAAAAAGTCTCATACTACATCTTTACTTCAACAACTTTTGTACATATCATGAATCCTTAAATAATTCATGCTGCATCCCCGGAATACCGAATGCCAGACAGTTCTGCTCGTGTACGCTAGTACATACGTATGTATTGGCTATCACTTATGTTGTTGTATAGCTTATTCCATCAACCCCCCCTTTCCATGGCATAAAAAAGCAACCGGAACATCTCTGTTTCGATTGCCATGATAATCTTACTACAACCACAATAAAAATAAAAGTGACTATATATTAGTTTTTTACTAGTTTTATACGTAAATTTGTTAGTTCCTCGTTAGTCCGCTGTTAGTCTATCGTTAGCCTATGGTCAGTTCAAAGATCAGTTTTTACACTCAAAGCGGAACGTACATTCTTCTCTAAAACTATTTTTCAACAAGACAACTACTAATAAGTTTTTCCAGCATATCGTTGCTGGCATTTGCCGATCTGACACTGGCGGCTATCATCTCTTCTTTTGAAACATCGGTAAAATCAATTTCAAATCTACCATTGTTCAAGCATAACTGCTCAATGTATATTCTCTGAGTCCTTCCATTACCTTCTCTAAACGGATGGATCATATTAATCTCACCCAGGTAATAGGCTAGTCTCTCGCTCATTTCTTCCTTATCGGTTATGGCAGCTAAGAAATTTTCCTTTTTCAGCTTACGATACAAATCATCAAACTGGCTTTCGATAAACTGCACCAAACAGAAAACGGTTCCTTTGGAAATATCAACCGTTCTCGTCTTGCCCGCCCAAGAATATACATCACTGAATAAATGCTTATGTATAGAACAAAGATGCTTAAAAGAGAAATCTCCAGTAACGCCTTGACCTACAAGTTCTGCCTGACGCACCGCTGAATAATCTCTTTCAGCCTCATGCAATGTATCTAAATCTCTTATATCCAGTTTATTCTTTAATACATTTGTTCCCGGATAACAGTACTTGGCATCCTGTTCATCCTCATAGAAATAATCATACTCTTGATCCTTCAACCTGCTTCTTGGATACTCTGTATTTCTTATTTAATTCTGAAATTGCATCTGTAGCAGAAACTTTCTTGGTCAAGACATTTCTTACTCTTTGACGACATTCTGCATCAAATGGCATGCTTTCCATTTTGAAGCTGGATTCAATACTGCTTACTCTTCTATCAACTGTCATACGCGTATCCTTTCCCCTTTCCCTTTCACAGAAAGGTATTTGTTCTTCTATAGTATACCACAAAACGCTACATCTATACTACAAATTTCCGTATTATGAAGAGCGAACATAGTTTGCAAGCTTATCACCAAACACGTTCGAGCCCTTGTAAATCAAGCATTTCCGCCACTTTCAGCCACTTACTTTTCATCCACCACCTGAAAAATATAGACTTTTAGCTGATAGCTTTTATAATTTTTTTCTCATGATCTTTGGTAAATTCACTCAATTCATACGATCGGATTCTCTTATTGACTAATATAGGAATCACAAATCCATTTTTTACCAGCATCGTCAGTCTGTTAATAACCGTTTTATTTGTTACCGACAATTCTCTGCTAATTTCAATCGGAGTAAACTCTCCCCGATAATTTTTCATTAAAAACAATAATAGCTCCTTTTCTTTTCCTTTCAGAAAAGATAGACTTCCTGCAATATCTTCCTCCTCAGAAGCCAACTGTAAGTCACAGACTTTTCCCGAATACAGTTTCACCATTCGCAGAAAATAATTAATCCAGATTTCCGGGTGCGGAGGATTCTCTCTTCCGGAATAATACAATGCCGGAAGTCCCATCTGAATAGATTCATAATATTCATCTATATCGTATGCAAAATATTCTTCTAACGATCCGATTCCATTAAATCCGTAACCGTTCAAGTCCATAATATAACCGGATAACAGTCTTGCCGTTCTGCCATTGCCGTCTTCGAACGGATGTATTGTCACTAATTGATAATGCACCACTGCTGCTACGATCAGAGGGTGATCATCCGTAGTATTTACATACTCCACTAATTCATCCAAAAGTCCCGGAATGTCACAATATTCCGGGGGAATATAATCCGGATTCCCTGTTTTGGAATCATACACTGCAAACAGAACTCCGGGCGGCATAGGTCCTCTGAGACCTATTTTTTCTTTGGACGCCCCCTTTTCCACCAGTTTCTGTACATCTAAAATAAGTTGCTTGGAAAATTTTTCTTTATTCTTTACCTTTTCTTCGAGATAATTCAACGCCAAAAAATAATTCCGGACTTCCTGCTCCGGTTTCAGATAATGCTTTCTTTCATCACTTTCTATTACTTCGTTCACCTGTTTTTCCGACAAGGGATTTCCCTCTATCTTGTTCGAGGCATACGAACTTTTTTTCTTTGAATTTTTGCGAAGCTTATTCATAACTGTTTTGGAGAGCTTGACTGACGAAACTTTATATCTGTTCTGCTCAATTTCTGTAATATATCTTAAAATTTCATTCGTTAAAGTCACTTTAATCATATAAAAAAGCCTCCCTTTCAAATATTATTATATCCAAAAAGGAGGACTTTTTCCATTATTATTTCACTATTTTTTCACTATTTTCCACTTCTACTTTTCATCAACCACCTGGAAGATGTAGAACTTGAGGTAATAGCTCTCGTCCGCTGCCCAGAGGATGGGGTGGTCGGGTGACTGAGTGCGGAACTCCACCTGGCGGAGCCGTTTGTGAGCGGAGTGGACCGCCTCCTGGATAGTTTTTGCCAGGAGCTCCTGGGTCATGAAGTGGGAGCAGGAGTAGGTTGCCAGATAGCCGCCAGCTTTCACAAGCTTCATGCCGCGCAGATTAATTTCGCACGGTCCTGCACATCATTCAGTCCTGCGTTTTTCGCAGCCTGCATAATGGCAAGCTCCGACGCCTCCACACCGGCAACCTCTCTTGCTCCGGCAACTGCCGCATTCAGCGCAAAGGAGCCGGTATGGGGAAAGCAGTCGAGGACTCTGGCATCCCTGCACAGCTTCTGAATTGCCAGACGATTGTATTTCTGATCAAGGAAAGATCCGGTCTTCGCCCCTTTTCAAAGTTACTATGGTTTCACTCATTACGTTAACTCCCTTCCGCTGACAAAACCTGCTGCCAGTCTCCGGGGTTTTAGCAGCTTAACATACGGATATGGGATTCAAGCGCAAAGTCTTTCGTTTCTCCGTCATCCAGATAGTACTCGTACGGTTTGATCTCTTCTCCAAAGGAATACAGCGTCAGATCTTCAAAATCAACAGCTTCGACACACTTTCCGCCTTTTGCCACCGGGAACAGATATCCTTCCCTTAGGAAAATATGCACGGTACCCATCGGCATTTCCACATAGGAAAAGCCTTTTTCGTACACTTTTCCCTCTTCCACAATACCATCTTTAAAAATGAGCTGCTTCATTCTTTCCTGGAAATATACGACTCTTCCTGTTACATTCTGCTCGCAGACCGGAGCCACCATGACATTTTCTCCGATAAAAAGCTGATCCTCCACCTGTCTTGCCAGTGCATCCTCACCATAGAGGAATGAAAGAGGATTAAACATCATCGTGTTCCGCAGTGCCGCTTTCATATATTCGCTATAAATATAAGGAAGAATCTGATACCGCACGCCGATCACATCCGCAAATTTCTCCACATGGGAGAAACGATACACCTCCTGTCTCCTGGTTCCTCTTGCCGAATGATTCCGTAAAAGTGGTGTAAACACCGCAAATTCCAGCCAACGTAACACCAGATCTTCGGTTGCATCTGCACCAAATCCACCGACATCCGCTCCGGTATATAAAAAGCCGCACATATTCAAAGAGGGCATCATCTTCACATTCATTTTCAGATGGGACCACCACGAAGCATTGTCTCCCTGCCAGATTCCTCCGAACCGATGCATACCGATATAGGATGCTCTGGAAAACAACAAAATTCTCTTTTCCGGTACATAGCGCTCAAACGCCTCAGAAGCAGATCTCGTCATATAATAGCCAAACAGGTTATGTACCTGATCGTGACGGTAACGTTTTCCTCTATAATTATGATAAAACGATGCATAGTCCTCTGGATTATTACAGATGCTTCCAATCATTCCGGTCATTTCGAAAAAGGTATTCACATCAAGGTTCATCGTCTTATAGTCTTCCATTTTCTCAAAGACCTCTTTCAGATGCTTTTCGGAATAAAAGATCGCCGGCTCATTCATATCATTCCAGAAGCCGTCAATTCCCTTGTCAATCAGAATCCGGTACTTATCGCCAAACCATTGCCTTGCCTCATCATTGAGCATATCCGGAAAGCAGCATTTCCCGGGCCATACCCCGATAATAAAATCCTCTCCGTTTTCGTCCTTGCAGAAGTATCCGTTCTCTTTTCCTTCTTCGTAGACATCATAGCCATCTTCCTTTTTCACACCACCATCAATAATCGGAATAAGATGGATATTCTCTTTCTTCATTTCTTCGACAAGCTCTTCAAAATCGGCGAAGCTGTCCCGGTTAATCGTGAAGTCCTTATACCGCTCCATATAATCAATGTCCAGATAGATACTGTCGATGGGAATGTTATGCTTTTTATATTCGGCTGCCACCTCACGCACTTCATCTGCCGTATCATAGCTCCATCGGCTTTGTCCATAGCCAAATGCCCATCGGGGTGCAATATAGCTTCGTCCGATCAGTTCACGGAATTCCTGTACTACATTGCTGTAGGAATCTGCCTCAATCAGATAAATTTTATAGTTCTCCTCTTCCATGGAAATGCTAAGGTCATCGATGTCAGTATAACCAATATCGAAGGTCACCCTGCCCGGCGTGTCCACAAACAGGCCATAGGTTTCATGCACTCCGTCTCCCACCATAATGAAGTTGTGTGCTCCATACAGGGAATTCGTGTTCTCGCAATGATTCGGATTATCGCTGCAATTGCTGATGTAACGCCAGCCCCTCTTATTGATGCCACGCACATTTTCTCCAAGCCCGTACACGATTTCATCCTCTTTCAAGGAATAATGAAAACCGTCTTCTTTTTTCTGAAAAACATCATCGCACCATGCAGAGGATGCGATCTCCTTTACCACAGCATCTGTTTCAATCGGTTCTCCAAAGATATAGTTCCTTACCATCGTTCCTGTCCCTGACTAGACCTTCACTCCACCAGTCATTAATCCTTCTTTTATAATATTTTTCTAAATAAAAGGGGGGTTATCAGCATGTTCGTTTCCAGGAGTGTTCCGAATTATCTTGGTAATCTTGCTTCCCTTTCTGTAAGTTTTGCCTCAAAACCACATGGTGAATCAAGATACCAATATGCTACAGAACACACATCATCCTGTCGTTCAAACAATCCATATGGAGATAACCCAATTTGCTGCATTGTTACACGGATATCTTTTTCAAAGCATATAGGATCCATAATATGCCACCTGTATAATCCACGCATAGGAGGACAGTCATCATTAAAGTAACAGGATTGATACAGAGAATCATTTTTTGAATAAAAAGGATAGCCTATAAACGGAGTACAAAAATTCTGTTCCTGGAATTTTCCATCTTTAAATCCGGCATAGCTCCATGCACCTCCGAAATAATCTTCCGTTCCTGTACCACAGATCGTAGGATATTCCACATCTCCATCAAGGTAAAATTTCATTTCACCCTCTCCCCACCAATAACGTTCCAAAGCAGCAATTCCAACATAAGTTCCTATATATTGTCCCCGTCCACTTACATTGTCAAGAATTGTGTAATCTTCTGCCTTGATTGTCAATGGCTCACGTCTCCATTGTGCATAAAAATATCCGGCATTTTCAGGTACCTCCTTCAGGTTATAATCAATCTGATAAAAAAAGCCTCCAATATCCGCCGGATGCTGATTTTCAATTGTTATTTTTGCGTGCTTTTTAAATGGCATTGGAAAATAACAATGAAATCCCCTTACAGGATTTACTACTATCGGTAAAGAATTTACTGTACAATCTACGCCAAAGCCACAGCAAAAGAAATCTCCAACCGGACACTCTACAGATGGCTTTTCTTCTTCATCCCAATAAACACGCAGAACGAGGTCTCTTAAAACAAAGCATCCTTTCTCTGTTTTATTTGTTACCGTAAAAAAAATATGCTGAATGGTTCCAGGACCTTCAATATCTGCCAGGACTGTAGTTTTTCCCATAGGAAGTGATGTACAGGGTGAACCTTTTCTCCCCTTTCCCAGATCTCCTGCCGCCTGTCCTCCGGCTCCTTTTTTCCCTTCCTTGTTCTCACCTGTGATTGATCGTGACTGACCACCATTTAATATCATAATCTGATTTAATCCTAACATCATTTATTCCTCTCCTTCTATTGCGATACCTCCTGCAAATGGTATGTTTTCCCACCTGAATCTTCCCAGAAAATTCATTGGAGATACCTGTGTTTCGTTGTATATGCCATTATGTCTGATTCCAAGAAATTGTGTAATATACATCACTGCAAAGACCCCGGATGCCCATGCACACTTTCCACATCCATTGTTTCTGTCAACCTCGCCTTTTTGACTTTCCACACTATATGGCCACCACCACCAGCTTCCGTCAACATCTGCCAAGCGAAGGAGCTCTGTCATCCTGCCTTCTCTTCCTCTGAAGGATTCCTCATCTTCAGCAGCGGACAGTGCACTTATAAACCCCGGGAAGGTGGCACCTGACATTCCACCCCAACGAATGCCTTTAATCTCTGCATCATAGGTGGGATTCTCCGTCACTGTGAAATTCACGAAATTTCTATAGGATTCATCGAAATAATCACAATATCCATAAAACGGCATTAAGGTCGTATCGCTCTCTTCTCCATCATGCATGAGAAGATTAATTTTTTTATCCCTGATGACATCCTGCAGGAATATAAGCGCTGTATCAAGAAAGGGCTTTTTATAATTCTCTTCTGAAATCCACCTCTTCTGTGACTCTTCAACGCCTCCAATACCCTCAAGATATTGTCTTTTCCCATCTACCATTACTGTCATTTTGTCTTCAATTGCAGCTTTTAACTTTTTTGCCTTTTCTGCATAATAAGTCTGTTTTTTTCCGTCATGAAAAACATAACCATATATCTCAGCCATGCTTTGAAATGCTTTCCAGACACAGATGTTGCTTCCCGTATGATATTTTCCCAATGCCAGTGCATCTGAAATCCAGATACTCGGATATAGTGAATCTTCCGCATTCTCTACATGTTCTACCTCATCCATAATCTGATTCATTTTTGAAAACATTTCCGGCTTGTTTTTTAAAAAATCTGCCTTCCCTGTGGATGCAAAGATAATACCTGCTAAAAGTATCCCAGCCAGTGAATTTCCCAATGAATGTGTGACTCCACCTTCACATTTATCGCCTTTAGGTCTCACACCGTAATGAACGAACCACTCGGCACCTTTCCAGGCCAGGTCAGGCTCCAACAGGCTGAAGGGAAGAAATGCATAATACATATCCTTCATCCAGATCTGGCGGGTTGCCGGAAAGGAACCCCAATTAGAACCAACCACTTCACCTTCTGCATTCATTGCGATAGCATTAAAACACTGCATTACAGATCTTTCAAACAACGCACCTTCCACTGGATTTTTTTCCACTATCAGTCTTCCTATTATATTTCTGAAATAACTGTGAGTCTGATCAAACCAGTACTCACTGTTTAATCTGATGCTTTCAGCCTCTTCATATCTTCCAGGTGCATAAATAACCGATGGAATCCATATTTTTTCCAAAGGATTCAGGGTAAACTCTGATTTTTCTCTTCCACTCCCCTGCAAAATACTGACTTCGTTTCCAAACAGTTCCTCTTCCGGAGCAATTTCCTTAAAAATACGGGCTGTCCCATTGATCTGTCTTGTACTGAGATTTTCAATGCATATTCCATATACAAAAGCATTGCTTCTCTCATTTCCATTTTCACTTACAGGCGCATAAGAGACAACAGATACCTTTATGTCTTCAAAGCTTAAAACCGTTCTGGGAAATATATTATCAACGAAATCCATAATGTATTCTGTCGCTTCCTCCGGTATTTGCTTATGTCCATTGATAAAAATTTCATAAAACAGCGAAACCGATGAAAAGTCTTTATGCATCCACACACCCGGAATATCATCCGTCAGATAACATCCCCTGTAGAAATTTGCTGCTTTGATTTTACCAAATTGCTCCATATTAATAAGTATTTTATTATTTGAAATATCAAAGGTACATCTGTCATCCTGTGGAATTTTACCATAATAGCTTTCCCTGTTTCCCGTCTCAGTCTGCCCCTCTTTTACCTTTAAATAAAAATATGGATTGGCAGAGGATAGTATCGCATTATATAGTTTATCACTCATATTTATTTTATCGATCCTGCTGTTAGTCCTGATGTTATATGCTTCTGTGCAAGTATGTATATTATCACAATGGGAATCAGTGATACGGTAAGTCCTGCAATAAATAAATCCCATTCCGTATTTGTACTGCTCCTGAATACATAAAGGTTCATTGTAATCGTTCTGAGTTCTTCTTTTCCCAGCATAATATTAGGGAAAACGAAATCATTCCAACACCATAAAAAATACAGCACTCCTAAAGTAACCGTTGCCGGTTTAAGCAAAGGGAATACAATCTGCATCATACTTCTGTATGCCCCACATCCATCAATCATTGCTGCCTCTTCCAATTCCGTAGGAACACTCTTAAGAAATCCCATGTAGGTCATAATTCCGAATCCACAATTCAGTCCTCCATACATAAGTGCCAGACCAAGTAATGAATTATTCAGCTGCAGGGTTTTAGCCATAATGGTAATTGCAATCATAACCGCATGAAAAGGAATAACCTGACCCAGAATGAAAAAGATGTAGAAACCTGATGACAGTTTTCCTTTTAAATGTAAAATTCCATATGCCGCCAGATAGCTGACGGTTAATGAAATAATAACGGTTAAAATTGTTATTATCGCAGAATTCATAAAAGAAGATGCATACCGCATCGTCTTCATTGCCCGGGTAAAGTTATCCAGATAGAGCGATGTTGGAAAGGATACAAAATTAGTAAGAATTTCCTTTCCTGTCTTAAAGGAGTTCATTACAATCAGTAATACGGGAAGCATAAAAATAAAACCCAATACCAGCATAATTATGCCTTTCCATCTGCTTTCCCTTTTTTCTTCTTTCATGCCTGAACCTCCTTCTTTCTTGTTATCCAAAGCTGTACAAGAGTTACTGCTGCTACCATTAGAAACAGGATAACTGACTTTGCCGATGCATATCCGTATCTGAAAGATCCGAATGCATCATTATATATATCCAGTGCAATTGTCTGTGTACTTCCTCCCGGTCCACCTCCGGTTAACGCAAACGGAATATCAAAGGCTTTGAAACTATTTGCAATGGACACAAACAAATTAACCGTGACTGTTGTCATTAACAGAGGCAGTTCAATATAAGCAATTTTTTTAATACCCACGCATCCATCCAGCTTAGCTGCCTCCAGCACATCCTTCGGAATTGTCTGAAGACCTGCAATGTACAGAATCATCAGAAAACCCGTTCCCTGCCAGACACTGACAATTGTCGTTGCAGCAAAAGCCCAGCCCGGTGTTCCAAACCAGCTTATATTGGACAGAAAATGATTCGAAAGCATTTTTCCCACATCCGGTATGGCTCTTGTAAAAATGAAATACCAGACATAGGAAACCATTACTCCGCTGATGATATTAGGCAGGAAGAACATTGCTCTTGATATACTTCCTCCAAATATTTTTTCACTAAGAAAAAAAGCGGTAATAAATGCCAGTACATTTGTAAATATAATAGTGACGATTCCTAATATCAGTGTAAACACAATTGCCTGCTGAAAGTTTTTATCCTGTAACAGACGAATATAGTTATCCAATCCTACAAACTGCTTCGTCCCTTTCATAAGATTCCAGTTTGTAAGTGCATTTGGAAATGTACCTCCCAGCAATGGTATGACTAAGGTAAACGTGTATAAAATAAAAGCTGGAAGAATTAACAATAAATACCTTTTTCTATTTCTTTTATATATCAAATCCGACATCGTATTTCTCCCATGATATAAGATAAAGAGGAACATAATGTCCCCTTTATCTTATATTTATATTAATTACGGGTTAAGAAGCTCCTGATTGCTTTCATCCAATTGCTGCAGCGCCTGCTCTTTATCTACAGAACCGGCCATATACGCCTGAATAATGTTTCCAATCTCGGTATTGCTTCCTGCCGGCAGCTGCTGATATACCCACGGTCTGTTTGCTCCACTGTTCATATAGGCTTTATAATCATCCATGTATTTTGCTGAATACTGTCCTTCATATGGCATACAGGGAACAGCCTCTCCCATAGCATCGTTTGTAGTGCCAAACCAGCCATCCTTACTGGTATTATCACTCAAATACTCAAGTACCTTTAAACAAGCCTCTTTGTTTTTCGTCTGACTGTTGATGACACAAGCAACACCAACATCTACATCCAGCTTGGCATCTGACGAATCGTCCGTAACAGGCGCTGCAAACAGTCCAACCGGAAGATCAGGATTAATCGTAGCTACGTTCAACAGTGAAAATTCGCCTGAAAACAGCATGGCTGCATCACCGTTAGCAAAAGCTGTAAATCCGGCTGTAGAATCCGAATCCATATAATTACTTCCGGAGTTTTCTTTCATCAGATCCAAAAACTCAAACACATTGTCGGACTTATCTGTCTTATAGCTTCCGGAACCATCATTCATGGATGCAACCCAGCTCTCCATATTATCATTCTTATCAACAGCTGCTCCTTCCAGACAACTGAATGCATGGTTCAGTGTCCAAGCATCTTTATAGGTAGCTGCAAAAGGTGTAATCCCTGCATCCTGAAGCTTCTGGCAATCCTCATTTAATTCTGTAAGTGTAGTCGGAACTTCAGTAATTCCTGCTTTTTCAAATAACTCTGTGTTATAAAAGACTCCAAGGAACTCCTGTCTGAGAGGATATGCATAAACCTTGCCGTCATAACTGACTGCATTCAAGGTATAATCATAGACCTTGCTCGTAAATTCCTGATCACTCAGATCCATAAGATATCCATTTCCTGCAAACTGCTGTACCTGTGCGTATGGAGAAAGCCAAAACATATCCGGCAGGTCATTGGATGCGGCTCTGGCACCCAGATACTGGTTGTAATCACCGGTTGCCGGCTGAATGGAAAGTTCAATCTCATCCTGCATCTCATTAAATTTAGCCGCAGCATTATCAAATGTATCCTGTCCGCCACCACTAAAAATAACCATTGAAACCTTTGTTTTTCCTGTATCATCAGTTTTTACAGGTGTTGATGATGCACACCCTGCTAGCCCAATTGCCAAAGCGGCAGTTATTACAGTAGCCAGAATTTTTTTTACATTCTTTACCTTCATAATCTTTACCTCCCGGTACACTTTATTTTTTTATATGTTTATGATAACATGCATTATATACTAAATGTACTGCACACTATTTTACATTCAGGTCACAAGTTTTGACATCTTCCGGATAAATACATACAAAAATCAAATCCTCTGAATGATAAGGAGCATTATGAAAACCGCAAAAGAAAAGATTGATAATTTACTTAAATCATTCAGCATTAAACAGTTATACTTTGCAGCTGTACTTCCTTTATTAATACTCGGATATATTCTTATTGCATTTTCTGTCTGGAATGTTTACCTTCATCAGATGAAAAATACGCTTGCCCTGGAAACCCAAAATGCCATTATGAACAAAACCGATAATTTTAACGGTTATTTTGATTCCCTTTATTATGCAACCGACTCCATCATCTATTCAGATATTACCCAACAGCTCCTTCAAAAGAACGTTACTCTCCCATCTCCGGATGATCAGTCACTCTTGACCGATATTTTATACAACTATATGTATCATTCTTCCTCTTCCTATGTTATAAACAGCTGGACAATCAACAACCCGATCGTTACTCTCTCTATTCAGAATGCCGCTGGGGATCTTTACGCCACAAGTGCAATTTATAACACAGAGAAAAAGCGTACAAATGAATTATTCGGACTGCTGAAAGACAATATCACTGCTCTTCACGGACAGGGATACTTATTTTGGGATACCCAGAGCCGGAGTCTATACTTCTTTCGTGCCATATATAACTATCAGATATCCCAGACGGATCAATTTCTCGGACTGCTTTCCATCCGGTTAAGCAGCCGGGTCTTTGCGGATTCTATTGGTTACCATTCTTCATCCTCATCAACATCCTATTGTTTTGTTACCACAGAGGGGGAAATCGTCTCGAATTTTTCCCTTTTGTCTGATTCTGACTGTCAGGAACTTTTTAATAACAACAGACTAACCCTGCATACTTATAATTATCATGCAAATTCCCAGGAATTAAAATATGGTAACTTTGTACTTATGGGAATTATCAATGACTCAAAACTATATGCCGGCTCCTATCATCTGCTTCGTCACTTACTTATTCTTATCAGTATATCTGTAATATTGATTACCGGATCTATTATTCTTGCCTACGGAGTCATCTCTGGCCGCTTTAATCAATTTATCAGAAAGATTAGCTCTACAGACTCTTTAGGCAACGCCGCGCTTATCCATATGAATGTAAAAGGTGAATTTGAAGAACTCGAAAATGTATATAATTCCATGCTCGTCAGAGTCTCACAGCTCACCTCCTCCCTGCATGCCCAGGAGCTTGCTACCAAAGATGCGGAATTAGCTTCTTTATACGCACAAATCAATCCTCATTTTTTGTACAATACTCTTGACTGTATTAATGGACTTATTTCACTTCAAAAAAGCAGCGAGGCACAGGCATCCATCGTCTCTTTGAGTAAGTTTTTAAGATTTGCCATAAAAGCAGATAATATTGTTTCCCTGCAAAAAGAATTGGAATATGTGAGAAATTATTTATTTATCGAAAAAATCCGATACCAAAACAGGCTGCTTGTCCTGATTGATGTACCCGAGGAGCTGAACTCCTATGCAATTCCCAAGCTGACGCTTCAGCCTTTAATTGAAAATGCGATTATCCATGGATTCAATGATTCGTTCAAAGAAATGCTCATTGCAGTTACTGCTGCCTCTGACGATTCTTCTGTTATTTTACATATAAAGGACAATGGCTGCGGAATTTCAGAAGAAATTATAGATAAAATCAATCATCTGGATCCTTTCATTGATATGGACGATAAGAATACCGGCTGCAATGGTATCGGTCTGATGAATATACAGAAAAGACTTCGCCTCACTTATGGCAACAATTACGGTATCAGCATACAGAAAAATTTCAAAGATGGAACCCATATTTTAATATGTATACCCAAAAAGCAATCTGGTGATATGTCAAACTGAATTTCAGATAAAGATTGGAGATAAGATAAGTTTTCTCCCTGGCCATGCATTCAACAAGGTGAAGACGATACCGTGTGAGACGTTTCAAAGCAAGAAACTGGCTGCCGCGCCAAGGCTCGGATTCAATGTTTCCGGCTCTTGCATAGTCTGCAATAACAAAGGCATCAATAGGATCAGATTTACCAAGTCCTATATAGCTTTTCTTGTAGTTTGCAGTACATTTAGGGTTCAGGACAAAAACATAAGGCTTAAACCGCATCAATTCTTCGCAAGAAGAAAGATAATTAGCGATATGGATGCTGTAAACAGAAGTTGATTCTAAAGCAGCAACAACCATAGTTAAGTCGGGGGGTGTTGATTTAAACACTCAAGTATCTTCAAAGCTAATTCCTCAGCCCCAGGCTGATTGTTGGCAAAAGAAGAGTTTATGTATTTATTTTTGAAAAAATCCAAAGCACAAACATAGTTGGATTTTGAGCTGACATCAATACCGACGTAAAGCGTAGATAAAGGGTTAATCTTTAAAATGATATCACCCGCCTTTCCGATTAAGTATTCTTGGAATCTGAAGTAAAAGGTTTATCCTGGGAATCATATGCTGACCGAAACCTCGCGTAATAAGCATACACTCTGGCAGCTCTTTTGCTGGTGCTGTACGCCAGAGGATGAAACATCTGTGTAAGCGGAATATGACATATGAATCAGGATGCAAGCTTTCTAGGCAGGCACCGAGATCGGGCTGAAAGGAGACAAAGCAGAGCCTCTAGACATCAGACTCTGTTGATATCATACCACAGAATAACCTATGTAACTAATAACCAAAGTAGATGAGATGGAAAGAGATTATCCCAGGTGTCTCAGATCATCTATAAATCTATAGAAAGAATAAGTGCATAACCATCGTTTCTACTGGCTATACACTTATTATACGAGGAGACCTGTTATGAAAATACTAATTGTAGATGACGAAGATATCCAACGTCAAAAACTTGTTCAGCTTATTTCCGAAAGCCCGCTTTCTTTTTCTGATATTTTATGTGCACCCGAGGTACCGACTGCCATAGATATAATTGAAACCCATCATCCTGATATCGTGCTGTCTGATATACGCATGCCGGTAAAAAACGGACTTGATCTGGCACAGTATGTCAAAGAAACATATCCTGAAATATTGGTGATTTTAATTACAGGTTACTCTGAATTCAAATATGCCCAGGCTGCCATCCGGTATAACGTATTTGATTATATTTTAAAGCCTATAGATGCTGAATCAACATTGTCCTGCATACGCCATGCAATAGCAAAACTTGAAGCTGCCAGACGCCGGGAAAGTAACTATGAAGTTCTTCGTAGCTACTTCAATGAAAATGAATCTTATATCCGAAAACAGTTTTTACAGGAGCTGCTTTTCTGGTCCTCTCCTATGTCTGAAGATCAATTACTTGTGCAGAAAAATCTGCTTCACATAGATATCAGGGACTTCCGGCTCGTTGTTATCAAATGCCATTTTTACATTGATTCAATTTCTAATCAGATTGAAGAAAAATACTATTATTCCCATCTGGCAGAATTAGCCATAAAAAAGCGGGACAACAATGCTCTTCTATATAATATTGGAGATGCGATATACTGGATTTACCCTTCAGAAAGCGACGGGTTTTCTAATTATGCCATGATGAAGGATATGGAACTTCTGCTAAATGAACTGAAAGAAAATGATGTACTTTTTCAGATCAGCATAAGTAGTCTGTCTAATAATTTTAATCATCTGAATACCCTGCGCCGTCAAATAACGATATGTCAGTCCCATTACGAAAATCACCCTGACGATTCCATTATATTTTATGATGATTTAAGCACGAAATCATACTGCCTGTTCAATCTTCACGAAAAGGCGCAGTTCCTTTCTACACAGATCTTAGCCGGCAATGTCAAGGAAGCGGCAAAATGTCTGGATAGCTTTTCATCTGATTTATCAGAAAGTAAAAGCATCAGCGAAGAAATCTTTTTCTTCCTACTTTCTTCCCTTTCCTTTACCTTACGGGAAATAACACAGATTCATGAATTAAAGGATGAGATCCTTAATGAATTGAGTACATTAAAAAGAACAATCGGGAAAAGCTATTCTATCAATCCTTTTTTTCCAATTGTTACATCCATGTGCAGGCTGGTCAATTCCCAGTATCAGGCGAATGGCAATACAATTGTTGAACTGGTACTGAAATATATAAAACAGAACTATAATCAATCCATCAGCCTGACCAGTGTATCTGAATATGTACAGCGTAATCCCTCTTATGTAAGCCGATTGATTCGCCAGCATACAGGAAAAAACTTTACCATCATCCTGACTGAGCTCCGACTTGAGGAATCCAAACATCTTCTGAAAGAAACCAATAAAAAAATAACTGAAATTTCTGATTTAGTAGGATATCCTAACCAACGATATTTTAACCGAGTTTTTTCATCCTACATAGGAATGTCTCCGAATGATTACAGGAAGATTACACAGACATTTAATTAAAACTAACCGATCTGATTCCATTCAGACCATATTTTTATCCAACAGAGGTGACAAAATATGTCACCTCTGTTCAGACTGTAGACAAAGTTCCTTCCTGTGAGGGAGCTTTTCTTGTGTCATGACTGCAAAGATTATGTACTTACAAGCATATAAGAAAAGAGAACAGATTCAGATGTTCTGCATGTGTCACAACACATCTATGGGCCAAGGCTGTCACCCTGGACGGATTATAAAATTTTTCCCTTTATCAGATAATCGTCATAGTCTTCTCCTATAAGAATCTACTGTTCACCATCATTTAAAACTTTTATCTTCTTTGCACTTTCCGCTTGATGATTAAATATCTTAATGATGCTTGCTGGATTTTTAATAATTACTTCAATATCTTCTTTCTGTAAAGTAAGAATACATAAATTTGTATCCTCCATTATTGCTTTAGAATACTTTATTGCTTCCGATGTCAAATGTCCAGTTGTCATCATGACAATGCAATTGCTTTTCAACACATGAGAAAGACCAACTTCTTTAGCAACCTGATCTATTGTAACCGTTTTAGTATTTTTGCATTGAACTTGCCACCGTGAATACATAAGTCGCGTAGAATCTAAAATAACATCTATTTCTCCTCCTGCAGCTTTATCTCGATATCTCGTTCTTTGAAAATTTAATCCTATAATCACCATTACTTTTATTGCAAATGCTTCAAGTGCTAATTTTCTCGATTACTCTCTGTTCATTACTTCCATGATAATAATATCATAACTTCCTTTTCAAAAAAGTCTCAATACCGTAGCCAAACCGTAGTCATTCCGTATATATTTGTAACTTTTTGTAAGTCGTTTTTCTTGCCACACTAATAATACTATCTCTTATTTGAAAAAGAAAGATGCACGTGGTTAGTCCTTCGTTAGTCTATGGTTAGTCTTTTGTTAGTTTCCCATTATCATTCAACTAGAACATACCGTTTTCCCCATAAACTTACCATTCGTTACATTTCAGGTGCTTACCACTCAGACTTACCACTTTAAGTCACGGTTTTGTGATATTTTACGATACTTTACGAGGTTTTCCCTATAAACGTCAAATGCCTTCCATCCCTTATAAATCAAGCATTTCCGCTACTTCCCAGCTCTTACTTCTCTTCAACTACCTGAAAAATGTAGAACTTGAGGTAATAGCTCTCGTCCGCTGCCCACAGGATCGGATGATCCGGGCCCTGTGTCTTGAATTCTACCTGGCGGAGACGCTTATGCGCACCATGAGAAGCCTCCCGGATTGTCTTGGCAAAAAGCTCCGGATCCATGAAATGGGAGCAGGAACAAGTTACCAGGAATCCGCCGTCCTTTACAAGCTTTAAGCCCCTAAGATTGATCTCACGATATCCTTTTACGGCATTTTTGATGGAATTGCGGGACTTGGTAAAAGCGGGCGGATCCAGGATCACCACATCATATTTCTCGCCCTGCGCTTCCAGCTCCGGCAATAACTCGAAGACATCCGCACATCGGAAGCTTACCGTATTTTCCAGTCCGTTCAGCTTCGCATTTTCCGTTGCCTGATCCACAGCCAGCTGAGAAGCATCCACACCCAGAACGCTCTTCGCTCCGGCAATTCCCGCGTTCAATGCAAAGGAACCGGTGTGTGTGAAGCAGTCCAGCACCTTTTTATCCTTACAGAAACGATGAATGGCGGCACGGTTATTCTTCTGATCCAGGAAAAATCCAGTCTTCTGTCCGTCCTCTACATCCACCATGTAATGCACACCGTTCTCCACAATCTCTACTTTCGTGTCAAACGGTTCGCCGATGAAGCCCTTGTAACGCTCCATCCCCTCCTGTAAGCGTACCTTGGCATCGCTCCGCTCGTAGACACCGCGGATGGTAATGCCATCCTCCGCCAGTACTTTCTTCAAAGCATCAATGATCACAAGCTTCCACTTATCGATTCCCAATGCCAGAGATTCCACTACCAGTACATCCGAGAATTTATCAATGACAATACCCGGCAGGAAATCCGCTTCTCCGAAGATCAGACGACAGCTGGAGGTATCGATGGTCTCCTTGCGGTAATTCCAGGCATCCCGTACCCTCTGTTCAAAAAATGCCTCATCGATCACCGTATCCTTCCTGCGCGCCAACAGACGGAGCGTGATCTTGGAATTGGTATTGATATAACCGTATCCCATGAAATAGCCGTCAAAATCATGAATGTTTACAATGTCGCCATTCTCAAACGTCCCCAGAATGGATGCGATCTCATTATCGAATACCCACATTCCCCCGGCTTTCAGCGTTCTTCCTTCTCCTTTTTTCAGCGTTACCGTTGTATTGTACATAGAATTTCCTCTCTTAATTTCGTGATTTTATCGTTTTTGCAACTTTTTCTTCTATCATATTCGTTTTTTGCTTGACAATCAATGGGTTTTTATTTATTATTTTAATGTTGACGCAATTCATGTTAATATCGTCGCGTGGCTCAGTTTGGTAGAGCGCTGCGTTCGGGACGCAGAGGTCGCAAGTTCGAATCTTGTCGCGACGACGAAAAATACTCCCTCACACATGTGTGAGGGAGTATTTTTGTTCTTGCAACTATTCAAACTTACGACCTCTAACTGGTTCGGACACACCGTTCGGGCGCAGAGGGTCCACGAGGTCCGGGGGACCTCGGCCTGGACCGACCGGAGCGGAGCGGAGACCGCAAGTTCGAATCTTGTCTATCTCAATGTATTGAACTTACGTCCTCTAGCTGGCTCGAACACACCGTTCGGGAGCAGAGGGCTCAAACTCACCGTTCGGGCGCAGACCGCAAATTCTCCCCAATCCCCATAATCACAAACACCGTGGAAATATTCATCACCTGCTGAAAACTGAACATATTATTCGCTGTATACGCCAGCACGCAGATCCCGCAGGCTCCCACCAGCATCTTGTTCTCCCCGGCACGAAGGAAATCTCTGATCGCTGTGATCATCATTCCGGCATAACTGATGATTCCCAATACTCCTATATCTACCAGAATCGTCAGCCATTCATTGTGTGCATTCGTAAGCCGGCTCCCGCCAAAACGGTCATTCACCATCGTCTGCAATCCCACACTTCCCTCGTTGGATAAAAATGCATACAGGCAATCCGGTCCCACGCCGAATATTTTATGCAGAAGATCCGCCTCCCAGAAGCATCTGGCGCCTGCTGCCCAGGTACCGCCCCGGGCACTCCCCCAACTGACATTAAACGTCAGCCATTTTGTCATATTCGGGTCTGTAATGCCGGGAGTCAACGCGCCACCGGCCAAGGTATTGATCAGCGTCAGTAATAAAACAAGCAATATCATGACCGGCACCGCAATAGCGATCCCGCAATAGATTCTATGTAGCAGTTTCTCCGGGTAACTGCGCTTCAGCCGAGCTCCGTGTATCAAGCATAAAATGGTTCCTGACAGTATCGTCATAAGTATGGTTACCATCGAAAACGTCAGCAGATCCGTCATTTCTTCCAGCACTAATTCCTGTGAAAACACATTCGCTTTTCGCAATATAAAGGTCAACAGGCATGCCCCGGAAAACATCGTCATCTCCTGCCAGAACACTTCCATCCTCCCGCTGTCTCTCACGGACATCCCGAATAATACGAACATGACCACCGCGAAGGTTACAATGCCGCTGCTGCTTCCCTGGGTCGCCAACGAAGCGAAGCCGATCGTCACATATGCCATCAGCAGCAGCTTTTTCCAGGTCATCTCCGGCGCCATCCGCCACAGCAGATAGACTCCCCCGAACAATATCGTCACCAGATACCCGCAGTACCAGTTGATATTCCCTATCGTCGAGATAAATGAGGTATTTACGAACTGCGGATCTATGGGAAACAGGCAAAACTTATTCACATATCCCAGGGAGAAAACAACCGCAGACACCGGCAGTATCAGCGCCGGGATCCAGCTCTTCCACTGCCACATACGGGAGATCATAAAATACACGATCACCGCTCCCAGCTGCGTCCACATTCCCATCCGCCAGGACGCTGTCCCCCACAGTGCTTCTTCCCGGTAATTCGTAAACAGATACGACAATAGTACCGCGATCCCATATAACGCCGCGAATTTATCCGTACTGCTCAGATTCCTCCACAATCTCCCCGGCAATTCCCTGATCCCCGGCAGCTCCTTTGCGCGGATCACCGTAATGAGGCGAAAACCCGCCCACAGGACAAATACCGGAAGCAATGCCTTTCCCCCGTAGGTCATGGTCTTTCTGAAAAAATTCTCCTTCTCCGTTCCGATCTGTGCATATCCTTTATTATAAAGCGGCAATACCACCAGTACCGCACACATATATACGCTGATCACAATATCACACAAAAAGCCATTGAAACTGCAAAGCGTCTCCTCCACAGATTCCGTTTTCTTTTTTCCGGTCGTATGTTTTGCCATAATCATGCCCTTCCAAAGCATCCTTCAGTAATAGAACTATCCCCTTTATGATAGCTTTCCGGACTTCTTTCGTCAATCTTTTCTCAGGAGCGAGCCTCTTCGTTTTTCTGCCGGTCAGACATCTTCGACAGGCTATGATACGTCTCGTAGATCAGCACAAATCCCAACGGTCCCTTGATGATCCCCCAGACGCCGAACAGCTGGATCCCGGCATATAGCGACACTAATACAGCAATGGGAGACACTCCTATTTTCCTGCCGATGAGACGGGGCTCCAGTATCTCCCGCAGGAAAATACATACCACATACAGCACTCCGCAGATAAGTGCTCTACCGAAGCTTCCCTCCAATAGCTGCCAGATTCCCAGTGGCACCAGCACCACTCCCGTCCCAATAAAAGGCAGCGCATCCAGAATTCCCGCCAGGATCCCCCACAGCACTCCATGCTGTATCCCCGCGATTCCTAACGTAACCGCTGCCGTCAGTGCGATCGCCGACATGATGATCCCCTGTGCTTTTACAAAGGTAGCGATATAGCGGACGATCCCACAGATCACCTCCAGCAGCACATGGCAGGACTCCTGATCCAGCAGATGGTTCATGATCCCGTCATAGTCTTTCGCCAGCAGTACCGACGCAATGAGAAACGTCACCAGGAATCCTCCCAGCTCCGTGAACCACCGCACATACTGCATGGATTGCGACAGCATCCCCGGCAGAATATTTTCCTCCAGCGAATCCAGTCCCTCCTGCAGTCTGCCGCTGACCGTATTTTCCAGATAGGAAGCGTCCACACCAATGATCTCTCCCACGCTGCGGCATAGGTTTCGGACCGCCTCCAGCCACTCCTGCTCCCTCGCATCCATACTCCGGATCCACACCGGCAGACTTCCCAGCACCCAGGAGCTCAGTACCCATAACAGTACAGCCAACAGCAGTGTCGCCAGAATCAGAAGCACTATGGCGCTTAAGGGTCTTGGAAAATGCAGTTTGCGGTTCATCCGTTTCATCATCGGTCCGAATATCGTGACGAACAGCATCGCCAGCAGCACCGGTGCCAGAAGGGGTGTCAGATATTGCAGAAAAAAATAGACTGCTCCCGTCACCGCAAGCAGTACTATCATCTTTTTTCCTATAATGTTTTTACCGAATTCTCCCCAGTCCATTCCGCACACTCCCTTTTTGGGATTAGTGTACTCTGAGAGACTTTTTTTATCCCCTTTTGGAGATTCCGGTTTCATTTTCTGTGAGTTTTTTCAATTCCTCCATCGCAAAACCCGCAAATGCCGGATTCTTCGGCACTACCCGGAATCCCATCTTTTTCCCGGAAACGGGATGGATAAGCTCCAGAGAATACGCGCATAGTGCTACGCCGCGATATTTCTGCGCAGGCATCGCCTCTTTTAGCACTGCCGTTCCATACTTCGTATCTCCAAACAGGGGAAATCCCGCATGTGCGAACTGCACCCGGATCTGATGAAACCGCCCGGTCTCAATCGTTACATCTGCAAGTGCAAGCGGAGAGGGGGCTTTGATCTGTTCCAAAATGCGGTAGTGCAGTGCGGCAATCTTCGCATCTGCAAATTCCTGTTCCCTGCCGGTCACTGCCACCGCCATATTACCTTCCTTGCGAAGGTAATCCACAAGATCCCCCTCCGGGCAGTCAGGATATCCACAGAGTACTGCATAATAATGTTTGTTCAGCGCACCTTCTGTTAATTGCTTCGACAATGCCGCTGCTGCCTTTTTGTCTTTGGCAAATACCAACAGTCCTTCCACCGGCTGGTCCAGTCTGTGGACTATGCCCAGATACGGCTCTCCTTTTCCCTGTCTCCCCGCGCCGGGAAGCTTTGCAAGATAGGATTTCAACTCGCTGACCACATCCGGTTGTCCGATTCCGGCAGACTGCACCGCCAGTCCCGCCGGTTTGCGGATGACCAGTATGCTGTTATCTTCATATAATATTTCCGTTTTCATAACCTATTCCTCTGTCATCCCCCTAACCGTTGTTCCGGATGTTAATCTATACCGTTGCATCTCTATCGCCTAATCACTTTCTCAGTCCTTTAGGATAATGATTCTTCATGACGCCACCTGCCAGTTTCCCCCAGCCAAGGCTACAACCGTCCACGCAGATCAGATACCAGCCCTTCTCGCCTTCCGCGGAAAAAGTCTGTCCCTTCAGATAAGCCGCGGCTTCCTCCACAGACAGCTTCCACACATGCTTCACATCCTCCGGACGCAGTGCCAGTGCTAACGCGTGCGCCGGTTCGAAACGGTTCTTTTTCAAGGTGCCCAGATGAAGTCCCGGTCGCAATACCTTCAGTCCTTTCACCCCGGGCATTCTCTCCGGCATGCGGTACAGGTTATCGCCAAATGCCAGAAAGCCTTCTCCGGCAGTGCATAGTCCTGCTCTGATCGTCTGCTCTTCCGAAAAGGTCTCTTTTGCGAAGTTAAAATACTCTGCCCAGTCTTTTGTCAGATTCTTCGCCGGAATTCCCTTCTCTGATCCGGTGGCACTCACCGGCTGATATCCTTCCGGAAGCTTTCCCTTTTTCTGTAATACTGCGGCATAATGCCCCTCGCCACGTAACTTATGGGGCCACAGACGTAAAGTCCCCGTAATGCCGGGTGCCGGATTCTCTACACAACCGGGAATACCGTCGCAGCCTTCCGGGATCCCCAGTTCCTTTTTATCGATGGGGACAATCTCGAATTCCTCATGCTTTGCCAGGAAACGGCTGATGCTTCCCTCATTTTCCGCAGGTGCAAAGGTGCAGGTAGAATATACCAGTCTGCCTCCCGGGACTAACATCCGTGCCGCACACTCCAGGATCCCGTCCTGTCTGTCTGCACATAACTGCACATTTTCGGGGCTCCATTCCTCACAGGCCACTTCATTCTTCCGGAACATTCCCTCTCCGGAGCAGGGTGCATCCACCAGGATCCGGTCAAAATATTCCTCGAAAATATCTGCCAGGTGCTCCGGTGTCTCATTCAATACACAGGCATTGCGGATGCCCATGCGCTCCACGTTCTCCGACAGTATTTTCGCCCTCGCCTGGTGGATCTCATTCGTGACAAGCAGTCCCTCTCCCTCCATCGCGGATGCGATCTGGGTACTTTTCCCTCCGGGAGCAGCACATAGATCGAGGATCCGCTCCCCGGGACGAGGTGACAGTAGTGTCACAGGTGCCATGGCACTGGGTTCCTGGATATAATAAAGTCCCGCTTCATGCCAGGGATGCTTTCCCGGCTGATCCTCTTTGGTATAGTAATATCCGTTCTCCGCCCAGGGAACCGGCTGCAACTGAAAAGTCTGCTTTACTTTTTCTGTTATGACATACATGTCATCCTTTTTTAACGGATTCAGACGCAATGCCTGATATTTTTCATGCTCAAAGCTTGCCAGGAACTCTTCATATTCCGATCCCAAAAGTCCCTGCATTCTCTCTGTAAATGACTGCGGAAGCATAGGTTTCCTCCATCTCTGTCCTCTATTCCGAACTCTGTTCCCATTAACTGTATCACAGCTCCTATCCGCGGGCAATCATTTCTTGCCAAGCTTCACAGACACAATTATAATATTGGTTGTAAGTGCTTGTTTTTTAGTTTTAAAAGGTAACCCATTGTTTGTATTTTCATTCGTTGATTCTCGAACTCGAATAAGAAAAGAGGTTATTATGTCTATTTTCAGAAAAACGCTCAGCTGTGCGGTACTGGCAGCCTTAGGCACCTGTGCTCTCGCCGGCTGTGGCAGGCAGGATACGTCAAATGAAGCCACAACATCTGCTTCCCCCGAAGCGTCTGCTGCCATCACGGAAACCATCTCCGAAAGTACCGCTTCCTCTGAACAAACATCGTCCTCCGAAGCATCCGGGGCACAGCCCGCTGAAACCGAACCAGCAGTTTCCGAGGCGCCCTCTGTCGATGACTCCACCCCCTTCGGACAGCACGGCGCTCTCCATGTGGAGAACGGGAAGCTGACCGATGCAGACGGGAACATCGTCCAGCTCTACGGTATGTCCACCCACGGTATTGCCTGGTTCCCCCAGTATATCAATTATGATTCCTTCCGTACCCTGCGGGACGACTGGAATACCAACTGTATCCGCCTCGCCATGTATACAGCGGAGTACGGCGGTTATTGCGCCGGCGGTGATAAGGAACAGCTGAAGCAGCTGGTAAGAGACGGTGTATCCTACGCCACAGAGCTTGGAATGTACGTGATCGTAGACTGGCATATTTTAAGTGATTGCGACCCGAATCAGAACAAAGATGAGGCAATCGCCTTTTTCCGGGAAATGTCGGAAGCTTTTGCCGACAATGACAATGTGCTCTATGAGATCTGTAATGAGCCCAACAGCGGTACCTCCTGGGACAGCATCAAGTCCTATGCCGAGGAAGTCATCCCGGTGATCCGGGAACAGAAGCCGGATGCCGTCATCCTCGTAGGAACTCCTACCTGGAGCCAGGAGATCGACAAAGCAGCAGCTTCCCCGCTTACCTTTGATAATGTAATGTATACCCTGCATTTTTACGCAGGCACCCACAAAGATGACCTGCGTAACCGCTTAGAGACCTGCGCACAGAACAATCTTCCGGTCTTCGTCAGCGAATTCGGCATGTGCGACGCTTCCGGCAATGGTGCCAACGATTTCGATTCCACGACCAAGTGGCTGGATCTGCTGAACAAATATCAGATCAGCTTCTGCTGCTGGAATCTGGCGAACAAGGACGAAAGCAGCAGTGTCTTCAAGGCTGCCAGCACGGCTCTCTCCGACTGGACCGATGAGGACTTCAATGAATCCGGACGGTGGATCCGTAATTACTTCCGCAAAATGCCGCAGAAATAATTCCCGATCCCGCCCTCAGAACTTCCTGCTTACAAATTCGTACGATTGCACTACATTAATTCTTCGTCATAGACTGCCCTGCCACCGCCGATGAATTTCGGTCTGGTACGGGCGCATACCACATGGGCGTCTCCGATCTGTCCGGTCCGGAGACGCACCGGTACTGCCACATCTCTCAAATGCATTCCGATCAACGTATCCCCGATATCCATTCCCGCTGCCGCCTGAATATGTTCTACTGCCACCGGATGTTCAAATGCTTTATACGCTGCCGTAGCGAAGGATCCTCCCGCCTTGGGCTGGGGAACCACATTGACCATGGGATAACCGTATTTTACGGCTGCCTCTTTTTCCAGGATCAGCGCGCGGTTCAGGTGTTCACAGCACTGGGCTGCCAGATAGACACCTGCTTCCTGCGTTGCCTGATAGATTCCGCCGAAGACCACCTCTGCCAGCTCCGGGCTGGAATAAGTACCGATGGATGCGCCTCCCACCTCGCTGGTGGAACACCCTACTACAAACAGTTCTCCCGCCTCCGGCTTAGCTTTCTCCAGGATCTCCCTGGCTGCGGAATATGCCTCCTCTGCAATGATTGTCATATCTTCTGTCATGACGAATACCTCCCAGATTTTTTAGTTATTGCCATCTTTTCTGCCTTTTCCGGCAGACAGACTGCTTTCTATAGTTACAGCAGACAGTTTTCCAATACCAATATCATTAAAAAAGCCATATTTGCTATGGTAAACCATCCAAAATACTTCTTTTTCTCTCCCGGAATCTGTCTGACCACTTGTTTATAAGAGATCAGACTGGCCATGGATGCGATCATCGTCCCCAGACCTCCCAGATTCGTGCCGATGATCAGTGCCGTGATATTTTCCGTAAATCCAGATAATAAAAGGGCTGCCGGAACATTGCTGATCAACTGGCTGGCAATCACGGCCGTCATGACTTCCCTGCCTCTGATAATCTTCTGCAGAAAATCACAGAATGCAGGCATTCTTCCCATATTTCCTATAAAAATAAAGAAGCCCACAAATGTTAGCAAAAGAGAATAATCCACTTTTATAATAGTTCCACGATCTAAAAGAAGAACCGCCAATGCCACAGTCACCAATGTCACCGGATAAGGAATCAAATGAGCCACAGTCAGCAGACACAACACAAATAACAGCAAATATGCCGGAAGTAAATATTTCTTTTGTTCCAGCTTCTCATCTTCTGTCAGCAAAACTTCTGCTCCCCGAACTTCGATTCTGCTTCGTTTTGCCACAATTACCCCACAGATCACCAGTAAAAGCAGTGACACCAGAGAATAAGGCAGCATCAAAAGTATAAATGTTCCTGCGGACATCTGTGTTTTCCCATATAAATACAGATTCTGCGGATTTCCGATCGGCGTCAGCATACTTCCCAGATTGGCAGCTACCGTCTGCAGAACGATCACTGGCACTGCCAGTTTTTTCACAGCTTCTTCGCCTGTCAGCCGCAGCACAATGAAGGTAAACGGTACAAACGTGATCAATGACACATCATTAGTGATGATCATACTGAAAAAGAAACACAAAAGTACCAATACCTCTACCAACTGTATAGTATTCTGTGTATGCAGCAACAGCGTTTTTGCAATATTACGGAAAACACCCAGCTTCTGTAATCCTGCCATCACCGTCATCAGGCAGAAAAGAATCGAAAGCGTGCGGAAATCAATATATCCTGCATATTCTCTGTCCGGCGGAGTCATCACCGCAGACACTATTGCTAAAAAGACAGCTACAGTCAGAACCGTCTCTCTTTTTAGAAATTCACTCAGTTTTCTCTTTAGTTTCATACTCATTTGTTCCTTTGCGTTGTATCTCACAAAAAATTTTTGCAGGAATATAGTAAAATTAAGAATATTTTCTACGGAGCATGCTATGTCTGTTCTGCCCTCATTGCTCTTCGGTATCTCCGCCAGTCTGGATGCACTTCTGGTAGGCTGCGCACTGGGACTGCAGAAGGTCCCTCTTCCTGCAAAACATAATCTGCTGATCAGCGCAGTCACTCTCATCGGTACTGTGATCTCTATAAGCCTCGGTAACCTTTTACTGCCTCTGATCCCCGGTGAGATCGCAACCCGGACCGGAAGCAGTATCCTGATCCTGTTCGGGCTCTACTATGCCGGAAAATGGCTGGTTTCCAGATGGCGTTGCAGTTCTTCAGATAACAGCAGCCTATGCCGGGAGAAGAAAAAATTTGCCGAACATCGGAATCTGACTCTCCCACAGACGCTGGCTCTGGGCTGTGCCCTCTCCATGAATAATATCGGTATCGGCTTCTCCGCCAGCATTACCGGACTTCCTTTTCTGCCTGCCTCGATATCCACCTTTTTCTGTTCCTTCGGATTCCTGACACTGGGGAGCCGCCTGGGACGTTCCGTCCTCCTGCAGCAGGTCGGAGAATATGCCGATCCCATCTCCGGGCTCTTATTGATCCTGTTAGGTCTGTGGCAATTATATCACTGATGGACTGAATAGTTACCAAAATAATGGGGAATCTATCTGAATAATACAATATACCCACCGGGCAGTCTATGCAATCATTATATCATTATTCAGAAAGGATTCCCTTTTTATGACACAAAACAATTCATTATCCACAGAACTTTCCCAAAATATTGATCTTCTCCACCGATTGCTTCCTCTGGGTAAAAGCTTTGACCTGATCACACGCGATCTCCGGTTGGGGGAAACTCCGGCATTTTGGCTGGGGATCAATGGTTTCTGCAATACCGAGATCCTCCAGCAGATCTTCTCCGACCTGCAGGATCCTCACTATACACTGGATTCCGAGATCCGCGATCTCCCCGGCTATGTGCAGAGCAGGCTCGGCTATGCACAGGTATCGTTGACCTCCTCTGTGGATGATATCCTGCAAAATCTCTTAAGTGGGCCTTCCATCCTCCTGGTGAACGGCTTCGATCAGGCGGTGATCATTGACGTCCGTACCTATCCCGTCCGCAGTATCTCCGAGCCCGATACCGAACGGAGCACCCGGGGTGCCCGAGACGGCTTCGTGGAGACACTTTTATTCAATACAAATCTTATCCGCCGCCGGGTGCGTTCTGCGAAACTGACCTTCTCCATCTGCACCCTGGGAACAGAGAGCCGCACCGATGTAGCGATCGCCTATCTGGCAGACCAGGTTAACGAGGAGTTATTAGAGGCTCTGAAGCAAAAACTCTCCCGGTTACAGATCACTTCGCTGACTATGGGCAGCAAAAGCTTAGAAGAACTTCTGATTCATAAAAGATGGTGGAATCCCCTGCCCAGCATCCAGCTGACAGAGCGTCCCGATGTGGCATGCAGCTACCTGTGCGAAGGACACATTCTGCTCATCGTGGACAATTCTCCCGCCGTTTTGCTGCTTCCCGGTACGATCTTCCAGTTTACCCAGAGTCCGGAAGACTATTACAACAATCCCCTGACCGGAACTTATTTCCGCATGATACGCTTCCTGTGCATTCCGGTGAGTCTTCTGCTTCTGCCGGTATTTTTACTTCTCTCCGCCTATTATCCCGAGATCACCGCCTCACTGCAGCTCACACCTGTCAGCGATCTGTCACCCTTCCGCCTTTTTTTCTATGTGCTGGCGGTGGAGTTTCTCTTAGACCTCTTCAAATACTCTGCCGCACTTAGTTCCAGCCGTGTCTCCGGTGCACTGTCTATCGTAGGGGGATTGTTGATTGGTGACATTGCTGTCAGCCTTAACTGGGCCTCTACCGAAGTCCTCTTCTATGCCGCCGTCACTATGTTGGCAAATCTGTCTCTCTCCAGTATAGAATTCGCCGATGCCCTGCGGATCTATCGAATTCTCCTGGTGGTCACCACCGGATTATGGGGTCTGCCCGGCTTTATTATCGGTCTGACGCTTGTGTCACTCTCTATGATTACCACACCAACCTTCGCAGGCTTCAGTTACTTCTGGCCCCTCTTCCCCTTTAACGGACCTGCACTGAAAAGCCTCCTCTTCCGCCGCCCCACCTATAAGGCCCAACCCAGTAAAGTCTGGTCCCGTGGACATGTGCATACAAAATAAAACTCCTATACGGAGCGCGAGACATCGAGAACATACGGTACCTTGTTACTTACTAATCATTTCAGACGGATTTGTACTATCTTAGCCTTGAGGATCAAGCGCGAGACGGCGCACGAGGTCCGGGGGACCTCGGACTGCGCGGACCGGAGCGGAGCGTAGACATCGAACTTTCGAGCCCTGGCAGGGCTCGAAAAAAAGAACGATACCGATTTGGTATCGTTTTTTTTCAAGCGCGAGACGGGGATCGAACCCGCGACCCCCTCCTTGGCAAGGAGGTGCTCCACCGCTGAGCCACTCGCGCATATTGTACAGGTCAAAACCTGTATCTTGAAGGTATGAAATTAATTGTATCGGCATTCATCCGCAATCTTATGAATGTCTGCTGTGTCTCACAGCAAAGACTATATTACATGATGAATGCCAAACTGTCAAGCAAATTATTGAAATTTTTCGTAAAATTTGTAATATAATTATTTATCCGTAGTCAGATGGCTGTACTCACCCTTGCGGTTATAGGAATCTGTCAGATAGCTTTCATCCGTGAGAATGCACTCGATCTCCTGATCATCCTGCTTATACTGACTTCTCTTCCGCAGATCTTCTTTCGTTTGCTGTTGTTTCGTCTGCAAAAAATCGCCTGTATGGGATCCCAGAAATCGACCCGGCAGCCGTTCCATCAACTTTCTCGCTACCTTCTGTACCTGATAACGCACCTTCTGAAAAGGATTCGCCGGCATGGCATCCTTTGCTTCCACAGGCCGGAAATAAGTATGTGTCGCCGCATTCTCCATTGCCGCCCTGTTCACTGTAGTCTTTACTCCTACAGAATTCCCGGTGACCAGCGTCTCCTGCCCTGCAATATGATTTCCGTTGCCATTTTGTGAAGTGATCGCATCATTAGCTTCCTTGCTCTCTCCCCAGATTTTCTGTAAGAGCTGCTTTCCGCTATTCCCGATCTTCTGCACCCAGGACATCATATTTTCATTGGAAGTATCCTGCAGGATTTCTGTTGCCGTCCGCGTCTCCTGTCCGTCTGCCATTTTATTCGCCATGCTGCCTGTATCCGTCTGAGCCGCATGCTCATGAAGACATTCCGTTACCTGATGAGAATATGTGTCATGTCCGCTTCCTACTCCGCCGATCTGCATATAAACCTCCGTTCCTATTCCTAGGTCTACCTGTTCTATCATGTATATCGGAGGTATTCACTTTTTTATTCAGTCTGCCGGGGCACCTTGTTATAATCAGTCATCCGCATGCATCTCGTTCACGTACTCATCAACATTGCATCCTTCTGCTTAGACAAGATCTCTTGAAAGTCAAACCTAATTTTGGGTTTTATGAAATTGTTCCAGGTCAAAAAATGCTGCTTCTTTTATCTTGACACGGGAACATATGTTTTCTACAATTATTGTAGTGCAGCTCTACAAATTTGATTGGAGGGAGACATCTCATGGGTTATTTTCCAAATGTATTTAAATCATTACGAATAAAAGCGGATTAACTCAACAACAAATGGCTGAAAACTGGGATTGTCCGTGCTCGAGTTGATATAGTTGCACCGGTGCAATTACAGTGAAGATTCATTTCTGGTGTGTTGGTGTGCGATACAAGTGTCATGATAATCTAAAAAATATATACGAAAATTATGGAGGAGAGCATATGAAATTAAATGCAAATGGAACTGAAATATCTTTAATTACTGATACCAAATCAAATGAAGATTACATTTCATTAACAGACATAGCAAAATACAGAAATCCAGATGATCCATCTGGTGTTATTGCGAATTGGCTGCGAAACAGAAACACAATAGAATATCTTGGTTTATGGGAAAAAATGAATAACCCGAATTTTAACCCCCTCGAATTCGAGGGGTTTAAAAACGATGCTGGATTGAATTCATTTACACTATCTCCACAAAAGTGGATAGTTTCTACAAATGCTATTGGAATCATTTCAAGACCCGGACGATACGGTGGAACTTTCGCTCACACTGATATTGCTTTTGAATTTGCCTCCTGGGTTTCTCCGGAATTTAAATTATATGTCATCAAAGATTATCAACGTCTAAAATCAGATGAAGCACACCGTCTGGAAATTGGATGGGATACTAAGCGTGAATTGTCAAAAATTAATTATCGAATACATACAGATGCTATCAAAGAGTTTTTGATTACACCAGAATTGACCAAACAAGAACAAAGCTATAAATATGCAACAGAGGCCGATATCTTAAACGTAGCTATTTTCGAGCAATGGCGAGAAGAAACAGGATTTAAGAGGGGAAATATGCGTGATTTCGCTAGTGTTGAGCAACTCATCGTGCTGGTTAACTTAGAAAGTATGAATGCTGACTTGATACATCAGGGATTATCTACCCAAGATCGTTTGAAAAAGCTTCGTAGCGTCGCATATTATCAGCTTAACTCTCTGTATAATAGCAGTGCTGCTAATAAATTAAAAAGCACTATTCAAAATCAAATTAAGCAAAAATAAATAAAAACCCTTGAAAAATCAAGGGTTTTTAAAAGCGGGTGATGGGAATCGAACCCACGTATCCAGCTTGGAAGGCTGGTGTTCTACCATTGAACTACACCCGCATGTTTATATATGAAGCAGGGCGGCCATTTTAATAAATGGTGTCCTGCGAAATGCCCAGAACCGGAATCGAACCAGTGACACGAGGATTTTCAGTCCTCTGCTCTACCAACTGAGCTATCTGGGCCCGCGACTTAATCCTTCTTGCAATCTGTATTTCATGACTGCTCTGCGTCACAACAATCGTAGTTTACATAAATTCCGATCAAATGTCAAGTGGTTAATAGAAAAAATTTTAAATTTTTGCAATTATTCCTCTATCTCCTACAAATATTTCGGTTAGTAGTCCCCTTGTTTGCCGTACCATTGTAACAACAGCTCCACTACCCGGTTGTAGCTGACCATGCCGTCAGACACTCCGTTCATTTTCAGAGAAGCATCCGTCAGAGTATCTGAGACACTGTCTACGGTCTCCGTGTCCACTACCGCTTTCCCGTTGATCCTCTCCCATTCCATCTCTGTGACGAAGATATTGTCCTCCCGCACCTGCTGCAATACCTGCAGCGGACGCACTGCCTCTCTGGCTGCCGCATAGCTCTCAGGATCCGCCAGTCTCGTCTTGTACAGATCATTCGCCACATAATTCAGAACGCTTAAATATCCCGAGTACTGAAATGCCGCATCATCCGATTCCACACAGGCGAGAAATGCAATAAAATTCGCCTCATCCTCGTAGATATATCCCCGGATATGTGCCAGTTCATGGCACATAGTCGCCGGTTTCTTCATGACAGACATAACGTCATTATAATTTGCTTCCATGGAAAACGGAAAATAGTACCCGCACATATACATCTGACACATGAAATCCGAGAAAAACATGGCCTTCGGTTTCGGATAATAACCATCCAGCTGTGCATAGCTTTTCCCTAGGTTCTGCATCGCATCGATGGCTTTCCCTGCCATATCCACCGCATTCCCCTTGCTGTCCACACCTCCGGAATATACCACTGCGCCGCTGTCATCCCGCTCCATCTCCATACTCAGTGCATTGCAATGGGACACGATATCGTTATAAATCCTAAGCAGCTCCTCCGTCCGCTCCTGCAGCGTCATATCCTGCTGCCCCTCTTCCTCTCCGAAATACTTCTCCGAAAAGGTAGAACCATGATAGATCATCGTACAATTCAAAGTCATGATCGCAAACACGAATAGCAGCACCCATGCAAAAAACCGAAAATACCTCTTAACACCGCGACAATACTTTGCCGAATGCCTGCATCCCGGAAAAATCATACTCATCCCCAGCAGAACCGCCGATATTACAACAGCGATCCCCGCCACGATCATCCATTCTCCCACGGAAAATGGGAAGCTTCCCGTAATCCTGCCATAGGTATTGACCCAGATGGGGAAAATATACGCAATATAAGCATCGCTGAAGCTTCTGCTGTTCCAGGCAATGACCTGAAGCAGCAAAAGTACTACAACGATGCTTATATATACTACAAGACTCTTCTTATTTTTTCTCTTACTCTCCATGGTGCTCCTTAAGCAGCTTCTTTTCCCACTTTGATCCGCGTCTTCTTCCAGATACCACAGCGGTACAGAACATACAGGATCAGGGAAGAGATACCGTTACTGATCACCACGGAATACCAGACACTGCGCACGCCCATATGCAGAATGCTCTCGCAGAACCACAGCGTCAGGAAACGGAATACCCACAGTCTGGTCACATCGATCGCCATAGTTACTTCCGTATGTCCGGTTCCCTGGAACAGTCCGGAAGTCGTGTTGTACACTCCGTTAGTAAAGCACCAGAATGCCATCACACTTAAAAAGTCTGCTGCCATTCCCACGACCTCTGCATCTTTGGAGAAAATACTGACGATCGCCGTGGAGATCATATCTCTTGATAAGATCATACCACCTACGAACAAAAATACAACCGATATCCACATAGAAAAGCGATATCCCTGCTCTGCACGCTCCGGCTGTTTTGCTCCCATATTCTGTCCCACGATCGTGGCTGTCGCCGAACCAATCGCGTTAGAAGGCAAAGTGATCAGGCCATTGACCTTGTTGCCGATACCGTAAGCTGCCATCGCCTCCGTTCCATAGACAAATACGTTTTTACTCATAAGCAGAAAGCCGAGCTGCATGGTGCTTCCGCCAATAGCAGTAGGCAGTCCGACCCTCAGGATCATACCCAGTTTTTCTCTCTGCAGCTGCATATATCTGCGATTCAGGCAGATGTCATTTTCCGGTCTGCACAAAAGTATAAATGCCACCGTCGCAGGCACCGCTTTTGCCAAAAGTGTCGCCAGCGCCGCTCCGGCCGTGCCCATATCCAGAATTATCATAAAAAACGGATCCAGGAACAGATTCAGCGTAATGCCTCCCAGGTTCAAAAACATCGGGCGCACCGTATCTCCCTGTGCCTGATGCACCGCGGAGAAAATATTTACCATATATAAAAAGGGCATATCCCAGATAACTACCCGCAGGTAGACTCTCGCATAGTATGCTGTGCCTCCGTCCGCTCCCAGCCAGTTCACGATCGCCGGAGTTCCCAGAAAACATAACGCAGCACAGACTACCGCAAATCCCATGGCACAGATAAAAATCTGATTCGCCATGGATCTCGCGTCCTCTTTTTCCCCCGCACCGATATACTGTGCAATGAGAACTGCTCCCGCCACCGTGATCCCGCTGCCGAAATTCGTGATGATATTTTGCATCGGTGTTACCAGATTGATCGCTGCCAGCTGCTCCGTGCCGATCTTCCCCAGCCAGTAAGTATCTGTCAGATTATACATGGTCTGTAAAAAGCTATTGATCACCACAGGGATTGCCAGAGATAATATTGCACGGATCAGATTTCCATGCAGGATCAGATCCGGATTATATTTTTTTGCAGTCTTCATTGCCTTCACTCCTAAACATTTTTACTACGCTTTATTATAAGGCAAGTTTTCAGTAATATCCATGAGATTTTTAGGGTTATTGTATATAAAACGCTTATTTTTTGTCATAGATATACATCAATTTAAACTTTGACTCGTTTATCAAGTTACATTATCGCACAAAAAATCCCTCCCGCGGTGCTAACACCACGGAAGGGATCTTATTACTTTTATGATAATGACTGTATTTATTTGATCACAACATTGTTCCAGCCATCGGAAGGAATCAGAGAGATGTATGTCTTACCGGTATTGACCTCGATCTCCTCGCCGGTCTTCGCATCATAATAATGTGTGATCGCGTTCTCGGAAGACTTGGTCCAGTTCACTTCGATTGCCTTACCCTCGGTGATATAGTAACCGGAGCGTCCGGAATCGATCGCATTGTAGATCAGGTAACCTTCGCCCAAATCTGCAAAAGTGGTATTCTGCAGGATAACGTTCTCGAAGGTCAGCTGTTCGCCGCTTGCTGCATCCTTGTGCGCAGAACCATACTCATAATAATCATAGGTTCCGGTCTCTTCGTTGTATTTCAGAGTAGAACCGTTATGCTTAAAAGGAAGCTCGATTGTGGTTGCGCTGATCGCATCGCTTCTGTCAGCAAAGGTAACCTCTGCATCTGCGAACTTGAAATGAGGTCCCTGATAATAATCATTGTAAGTCGTGGTATATCTGGAACTCTCAAAACGCTGCTTCAGACCATCATAGGTCTTGCCCTTCTGGGTATTGGTGTACTTATCGTAAGTGATATACTCGGTGAACTCTGCTGCCTTACCGTTGCTGTAACGGGCAAAGCCACCGCTGAAGTTCGCGGAATAATCCTTTGCTACCCAGTCATTGATGAAGAAAGGACCACCATCATGACACAGAACGGCGTTCCACTCTGCTGCCAGCATGAAGTTGGTAGGGCGGGCACTACGAATACTGCCCAGCTGCTCGATCTTATCCCAATCCTTTACCACTACCATGAAACGGGTAATTCTGTCATTCAGGGTACTGTTCATGATCTCATATACTACATCTGCATCTGCCACACCGAAATGAGGAAGTGCGGTCTTCTCGTTATCTACCATTACGGCGATAGGGCGCTGATCCTTCAGGCTCTCATCGATCCACTCATTGGTAAGCTCACTGCGGTACATACCGTCATGATTCTCATTGACTTCCTCTGTTGCACCGGGCTGTTCAACCTCCTGGATATCAGTAGCAATAGGCTCTGCTTCCACAGTCTGGATAGGGGAAGAAATAGGTTCTGTGTTTCCACATCCTGTCAGAACACCTACTGCAATCAAAATTGCTGCAAGTACTTTCTTTTTCATGAATGCTTCCTTTCATCTGTTTGTTCTAACCGGTCATCCGACCGGCACTCTAAAATACATTGTATCGCGAAAGCCTTATGTTTGTCCACCGAAAATTCTTAAGATTTTCTTGAGATTTTATTTCGCAAAAAATGACATCAGACAGTTGTATGCTGATGTCATTTTTGTTTTCTGTATTTTTACTTACTATTCCTTTACAGCACCGATATTTACTCCCTGCACAAAATATTTCTGGCAGAATGGATAAATGATCATAAATGGTAGAATCGCTACAATAACCGCTGCATTTTTCACCGTATTTTCCGTTGCTCCTTCTATCGCAGACGGCAGATCACTTCCCATGATCAATGCCCGCAGTTTCATCTGGAAATTATATAAATTTGAATTTGTGATATACAGCTTATAGTTCGTGTAATCATTCCAATACCCCACCGCATACATCAGTCCTATGGATGCCAGTGCCGCCTTTGACAATGGCAATACGATCTTGTACAGGATTCTAAAATGTGAACATCCGTCAATCTCTGCCGATTCCATCAGGCTGACCGGGATTCCTTCAAAGAAATTCTTCATCAGCACCAGATTGTATACGTTGATCGCAGGCAGCAGGATCACACCCCACAGATTATTTGTCAGATGGAAATCCTTCATTACCAGATAGGTCGGGATCATACCTCCGTTAAATATCATAGTAAACAACAGCACATTGGCGATAAATGCCCGCCCCGGCATCTTCCACTGAATCAATACATACGCTCCCAGTACAGAGAGCAGTAATCCCATGATCGTTCCCATAACCGTCGTGTAACAGGAAATCAGGAATGGTCTGAGCATCGTCGAATTGGTAAAAATAGTTTTATACCCCGCGAAACCAAACTTCTCCGGAAACAATTTCATACCATAAGCCGTCTTCAGATCGAAAGAGTCCACCAGCACTTTATATACCGGGATGATCATCAGCAGAGAAAATACCGTAAATATCACGATCAATACGATATCAAAAATTTTCACTTTCTTTTTCATCATACAATACCTCTTCCTCTCGTCTTATGGCTTACCCTGTTACATACCAGTACCAGAATACAACTTATAATAGAGGAAAACATACCGACCGCTGTCGTATACCCATAATCCGGAATTGCACCGGAGTTAAATGTCTGCGTATAGATATAAGTCTGCAATACATCCGATACCTTGATAACGGCATCATTCTGTAATACAAAAACTGACTCAAACAAATTCATAACCTTCGCCAGATTCAAGACAAGTACCGTCACGATCGTATTATTCAACGCAGGCAGGGTAATATAGATCATCTTCTGGAAACGGTTTGCCCCATCCATCGACGCTGCTTCATACAATTCCGGGCTGATCCCCGCCAGCGTCGCCATGAAAATAATCGTTCCCCAGCCGGTATCCTTCCAGACATTGATTATATAATACGAAAATCTCCACCATTTCTGGTCTCCGAGGAAATAAATATTTTCCGTGATCAAGTGTAATTTCATCAGGACATCATTGACCAATCCCGCGGATGTCGGAGACAGGATCATGGAAAAGATGGATGCTGCCACTACCCAGGACATGAAATGCGGAATATATACAATCGTCTGAAATACCTTTTTTAACTTTAAATAAATCAATTCATTCAATAATACCGAAATAATAACTGCCGCACCGGTATTCAGAATCAGCTTTGTAATACTCAGCACCAGCGTATTGCTGAACGCCTTCCAGAATCCCGGCATACTGAACATTTTTACAAAATGCTTCATTCCTACGAAGATTGGATCATTGATTCCTTTATATGTAAAAAAGGCATAACGGATACCAAACATAGGAAGATAATAAAATATCAATGCTGACACCAATACCGGTGTCGCCATCAGATAGACTCCCCGATATGCACGGGCGTGCTTGAACACGGTTCCTCCAGGCGTCCTCTTAGGCAAAGTTTTTCCTTTCTCTTTCACATTCAACGCTTACCCTCCGTTCCGGCTGCTCTATATCAGCTATTCAAAAATCCCATATATTCGTTGTACTTTGTCTCTTCTGTTTTATTCATATGTACCGTCAGTCCATCTTCCGAGAAATAGAGACGGAAACGGATGGATGCAACGCTTTCTCCAATCAACCAACAAAGGATATACAGCGTATGTTGATCTATCCAGGCTCCGGAGGCAGCACATTTCTCCTTGTATATAGGGAACTCTCCCTCTTCCAGATGTCCGATTCCAAAAGGAATCTGACATTCTCTTCCCTCTATTTCATACGAGAGTACTCCTTTTTGATCCTCCTCGGAAAAAGTCACGCCACACCATGTAAATCCATACTTGTTTCGGAGCAGGGGATATTTTTTCCCATAATCTGCACAAGGTTTTCCTTCAAACACTGTACGCAGCACAGGCAACGTTGTTTTCTCCACATCGTTTTCCGGAAAACAATCCTTCAGTAGAACTTCTGTCACAGCATTTTGCATCAGCTGCTCGACTCCGACCATCCCCTGCGTATCTGCTGTTACTACAACGACGAGATCCATTTCCGGAAATGCCAGCATCATCTGTCCGCCCATCCCCATCATTCCAAAAGTTCCCTCCATCGGAATTGGAATCATATATCCATACCAGCCATCAGCTCCATCCAGCTGTGTTGCTGTTCTCGGCTCTGTCGCTCTCGCTACATAGGAACCTTTTTCCTGCTTTAACATCATACAACCGGTACGCAGCAGATCCTCGGGAGTAGCCATCAGGCCACTCCCTCCCATAGAGGTTCCAAAGGGATCCTCTAAGATATAAGACTCCTCGCTGAAGCCAATCTGGCGCAGCAGCTTATCCTTCATATAATCCAGCATCTTCTTACCAGTCAGTTTTTCTACCAGTGCACAGAGTACATGGGAGGATGAGGTATCATACATAAAGAGCGTTCCGGGTCTGTGGGTGGGTTCTGTCTGGAAAAAGCTCCTCACCCAGTTCTCCGTTGTGCTGGTCTTGTTATAAGTCGTCATATTGTGGCAGGTCTGCATTTTCAACATATTTTCAATCGTCATCTCTGCCAGCCAGGGATGTACCACTCCGGGAAGAAATTCCGGGAAATAATCGCAGATATGATCCTGCAGGGAAATCTTCCCCTCCTGCTCCAACAATCCGATTGCCAGAGAAGTAAAGCTCTTAGTCACAGAAAACATTCTCTGAAGTTTATTACGGCAATAGGGTGCATAATATTTTTCAAATATAAGCTTCCCATGCTGCGCTATCAGAACACTATGCAGCGGAACCCTTCTTTTTTCCAACACTCTTACAAAATCCTGCATCTGCCTGTCTGTCAGCTCTCTCATTTTATCTATCATAATGCAACCTCCTATACTGTTACCAGATTATTTATTCAAGGAATCTACGATTGCCTGAGACCATTCAGCTCCGCCTTCCTGTTCAAAACGCTTGTAACCCTCTTCCACAGAAAGACCCTGCACTACACAGTCAGCAATGATAGAATTCTTCAGACTGGTCAGATCGCCGTTATACTGACTCATCATATCTGTTGTTACCGGCAGAGGTGCTGTCTTGTTATTGGCATTAAAGATTTCCATCGATTCCTCTGTATATTTCTTTTCGGGCATCAGTTTTTCTGTCAACGGGCAGATATTGTTATTTCCTATAATACCGCCCCCATACTGTACTCCGGGCTGAGAACGCATCTCCAGCATATGGAATTCTCCATCCTGATATGTATTACCACATACTGTTTCTGCCTGTCTGGACCAATGAACGCCTTCTACTCCATAGCTCCACAAGGTTTCTATATCTCCATCATCAAAAATGCTTTCCAGGAAATATTTAAATACGCCTTCCGGATTCTTACAGGAAGAAGTAATCGCATACACCGGTGCACATCTCTGCCAGTATTTTCCAACCTCTGCGATAGGCGGCATAAATACCAGTTCGCCGTCCTGTCCATTTGCAATCAGTCCCTCCGACAGCGTATCAGCCCATCCGCCTGCCCAGTAAGTAAATGCTCCGAACTCACCTTCCATAAATTTGGTACGGCAATTACTGGTCGCATTCGTCAGAGATTCCTTGTCGATATAACCCTTGTTGTAAGCATTCTGTAATCTCTTGATCGCTTCTTTCATGGAATCCTCGGTAAATCCATCTCTCCATACGCCATCTTCTCCCTGATAGAAGGAAGGATATGCGTCCTGATAGAATTCCGGCAGATAATTGGTATAAGGAGCTTCATTACCTACAAATCCCGCTGCGGACACACCAATGGTATTGCCCTTAATGCCGTCTCCATCCGGATCACCGTTACTGAAGGCATCCAGCATTTCCAGGTACTCTTCATACGTTGTAGGAATATCCAGTCCACAATTATCCAGCCACTGTTTTCTAACGAAAGTCATGCAACCACCACCGCCGCTCAGTGCCAGTCCATACAGGTGTCCATCCAGCATATTCCCTTCTACGACGCTCACATCCGTATTGGGATTCTTCTTCAGCTCCGAATTGTTCCAGGCATCCGTCATATCCCAGAGAGCTCCTTCTCCTGCATATCCGGAATAATAGGAAGATCCAAGGATTACTACATCCGGCCAGTTCTCCGGTCCGCTGGCAAATGTCTGTCCCAGCACATCATAGTAAGCATTGTGATCCGGCTGAATAACTTCCAGTTCAATTCCTGTCAGTTCTTCCCATTTATTGACCCATTCTTCCTGACCATCTGCCAGCATTGTAAATGTTCCGTCTACCATAATTGTAATCTTTTCCGGTTTCTCTACATCATCCGCAACATCCCCCGCAGTATTTCCTGCCTGTGCGCCGGTATCTGTCTTTCCTGTATCATTTCCCGTATTTTCCGCAGAGCTACCACACCCTGTAAATATCATGGAACATACGGTAACCGCAACCAGTGCAACTGATAATAACTTTTTCTTTACCATAAATAACCTCCGTCCATATTCTGTTATCTTCTCTGTTGTTTCTTATTTTTTTGCTTTGTTTCTTTACTGCTCGTTTGTTGATGATTGTCACTTCGGCGCCAGAAGTATCAATGTGCCTTCATTATATCTGCCATTCTGCACAATTAAAAGCCACATATTTCAATATTTGATGTACATATTTTTCGTTATCCGGGGTTCATTTTTTATGTCAATGGTACACATTTCACTTTACCGCATCTTATTCCATTGCCTTTTTTTTCGATTATGATACTATAATAATATCTTTCAGGAGGGTTTTTGTTATGAATTCTAAAAAAAATAAATACTTCATAAAATTGATAACGTCCTACAGTCTGCTCCTGGTCATTGTGCTCATTTTGGGAATTGTTTTTCATTTTATTCTTTCACATAATGTAAAGCAGGAACTATTGCATGAAAATATGCTTTCTCTGGAAAATGTAGCCGAACAGTACAGCAGCTGTTATGCCAATATCTATCTGATTTCCAAGCGTATGGCAAATAATACCAGTCTTTCCCGCCTGGCGGAAGCCGATCATGGGGAACGGGCGTTTTATTATAATGCCTATCTTACCAAGCAGGCTCTTGTAAATATGTATTCTGACTATTCACTCCAGCCGATCCAGACCTATTATATCCATCTGCGGCATACAGACTATGTGATCAGCTACAATGATTTTGAGAATCTCTATTCCTTTTATAAAAACAATCAAATGCTGGATCCTTCAAAATATGAGGAATGGAAGGGAACTCTGGAATCCTCCGACAATTATAACCATTTTCTGCCTCTTGACCGCTTTGCGCCCGAATATAACGCACACAGAAAAAACTATTGTTATGCTGTCTCTCTGCAGAATTATACCTTCAAAAATATCAATGCTGACATCATTTTTGAGCTGAATGCAGATTATATGCAGCAAATGACGGACTCTATCGATCTGATGAAGAATGGCTGCCTCATCATTCAGGACAGCAGCGCTGAAACTATGCTTACTTTCAGCAACAATGAAGCACTGTTGAAAAAAACGGATGCTTCTCTGCTTTCCTCGCTGAATTATTCTGAACGGGGATATTTCAGCACCGTATTTCAAGGTGTTCCCGTCACAGTGCTCCATACCTCCGCACAGACACCGAATCTGAACTATTACCTGATTGTTCCCACTTCCTCCCTGAAAGCACCGGGGAACGGACTGCAGCTGTTGTCTCTGTTCATTATCTTTCTCGGTGTCGTAGGAAGCTTTTTGATTATTGTGCTGTTGTCCAAGGCCAATTATAAACCCTATGAAGCAATGGAATGTCGTCTTCAAGAAGTTAATTTCAACCACGAAGAGCTTATGCGGTTAAATGAGTCACAAAAGATCACCCTACGCAATTATTATTTTGATCAATTGATTCATGGTACGATTCTGAGTGAGGAAGAAGCTGCGTATGCCCAAAATTATCTTTCCATTTCCGCTAATGCCAATTCCTTTGCTATATTATACTGTAATGTCTACCTGGATACTTTGGAGCTAAATAATGACCCTCAAGGAATGATCAACATCCTCTCCCCTGATTATGCGGATGTTATTTCCGATATCCTTTCCAGTTATTTTATACATTCCTATATCATGCAAGGTTCCCGGAATAGTGTTTATACTATTTTATTATATGACCGAGAAGAACTGGACAAGGTCGAAGAATTATTTTCACATGTTCATACTACGCTATTGCAGGAATACAATATCTGGATTTATGGTGGATTAGGCTGTACAACCGACACCATCTCCTCCGTCTGGAAATCGTATCGCCAATCCAAAGAGGCTGTAAAACGTGTCTCCAGCCCAGTGTACCTGTGTCTGTATCGTGAGATTTTGGAATTTCAGGATTCCTTCTTTTATCCTAACGAAGTGGCAGACCAATTATACAATTTTGTTAAATCCGGTAATTTAAAACAGACAAAAACCATTTTTAATTTTATAAAGGATGAAAATTTTAAGAAACGAAAACTTAATTACAGACAAGTGAAATGGCTTTTAGAAAATATAGAAATTACGTTATTGAAAGTAATCAGGGATATTGACATTTCCTACGATGATGCAAGCTTAGCCGGTCTGTCCGAAGATTCTACCCTGGGAAATTACGAACAGATTGCTCTGGAATTATGCGAAAAAACCAGGCAGCCGGAAAGTGACAATCAGCTAATTATGCGGATTCAGGCTTATATCGATAAGAATTATGGGGATCAATCCTTATGTTTAAGCAGAATATCGGATCTGTTCCATATCTCCGAGAGTTACTTCTCCTTCCTTTTTAAAAAAACGGTCGGGGTTAATTTCTCTACATATCTGGAACAGATCCGCATGACACAGGCCAAACAACTGTTGGAAACAACAGATATTAAAATAGCTGATTTATACGTGGCGGTCGGTTACAACAATCTGACCAGCTTCCGCCGTGCGTTTAAGAAAAAATACGGCGTCGCACCAAATGCAATCCGGGGATAACTGTTTATTCCTTTTCCGTTGCCTGTTTTCGCAGCACTTCTTCAAACCGATCGATAGGCACAGGCTTGGAATAGTAGTATCCCTGCTGCCAGGTAGATCCAAATTTTTCGATATAGTCGCTGACTTCCTTATTCTCAATACCCTCAATGCAGGTCTCGGTATTAGTCCTCCTGGCATAATCCACGATAGACTGCACCATGGCCTGATTCTGAGGTTTTTGCTTAATATCACGGATGAAGCTCATATCTACCTTCAGTTCGTCAAAGGGAAGCTCCAGTGCCAGACTTAAGGAACTGTTGCCTGTTCCGAAATCATCCAGTGCGATCTTGATCCCCTGGGAATGGAAAAATTCTACCTCTCCCCGCAGGAAATGAATATCCAGATCTCTGCATCGCTCTGTCAATTCGAGGCAAAGCTCCTCCGGCTTCGCACCGGTCTCCTTTAAAATATTCATGACAGCATTGCGGAACTCTCTGCGCTCCAGCTGTGCCGCCGCCACATTGACATTGACGAAAAAGCCTTCCGTCTCTTTGCGAAACTTCTGTACATCCGTAAGTGCTGTCCGCAGGATCCAGTTCCCCAGATCAAAAATACAGGGATCCTGTTCCAGCCATTCCATGAACACACCGGGAGATACCATCCCGTAAGGCTCCAGTTCCCAGCGGAGCAACGCTTCCATTCCCCGGATCTTGCCGGTCTTCGTATCGGCAATCGGCTGATAGAACATACGGAAGCCTTCAAAGTTATGCGTAGCACACTGATGGATCACACCGATCAGTTCAAACTGGTTCTCGTCACTGCCACAGACCTCATCATTAAAAATCACCAGCTCCCCATGATGCTCAAGCCGGGAATGGTTCAACGCATAAGTCAGACGGCTGCGGACCGCATTTGTCTCCTTCATATAAGGTTCCATAAATATTGCGCCGGCAGATACCTTCAGAGGGATCTTTTTCCCTTCTACCTCTGTATTTTCAAACGTTTCTACGATCTCATCGTATATCTGCTGCAGTTCCTCTTTGGATACATTTTTAAAGCTGATCACAAATTTCGCACCGGAGAGCCGGTATACATATCCTTTTCCCTTTAACAGACGCAACAGCTCCTGTGCCGCACAATTCAGAATCTTATCCGAAAAAGCAGCACCGTACATAACATTGATATGGCTGAACTGATCCAGTCCGATCTTCAGCAGTGCCCCCTGTCCGCTTTCCTCCAGGAATTCCATGATCTCTCGGTCCAGCGCCGGTTCCGTATGCAATCCGGTGGTCGCATCCACCTCGTCGGAAATACCGTAGTTGTTATATCGTATTACGATCACAAAAGGCTTTCCATCCTTATCATTCAGCATTTTCGCTCTGGCGCTGATCCGGTTGTAGGTGCTTCCGTCACGCACCCGGTATTCCCAGGGCTCGTCCATATTTTTCCCGGCAACTCTCTCCTGGAATCCCCTCCGGAAATCCTCCAGATCATCCGGATGGAGCGATCTTTTTGATTTTTCTTGTCCGCGAATGGTGTAGTTCTCCTGCATACCAAAATATTCCATCGCCTTCTCGGACCACCACGTCACGCCGTTCCGCAGATTGGTTATGGATATGTAGGATTTTTTCGCCAGGGAAGTAATGGCTTTTACAATATCCGGGAACAGGATATCCACTTCCTCCCAGAATTTCTGTTCATCATATGTATTAATACTCATATCTCCTCCCGGCACTTTCTTCTGTATGCCCACAGTCTCTGAATGCACCCTACCCTCTATTCGCATA
>DLZQ01000085.1 GCA_003447295.1 Lachnospiraceae bacterium | reverse complement strand
AAAGCGGCGGTGCAAGTACGTTTGCCTATCAGAATGGTGTTTTCTCCGCTAAAGTTATGCTCTGTGGATAAATGCACGCAGGATAAGCCCTTTGTGCTGATGAGTGTGGCAGAGGGAGAAGGTACCCTGAACGGCACCAGACTGAAAAAGGGAGAACATCTGATTCTGCCCGATGGATACGGTAAGGTGGAATTACAGGGGAAGATGCAGATCATTGCATCTACCATCTAGAAATTTCTTCAATGAAAAGAGGGATTGATTTCTCAACCCCTCATAGTGTATAATCTACTTAGAAAGGTGGTCGGAGGTGAAAATTCCGATTCGCCCTCAGTTCAGCTTAAAAAGAAATGGCATTCACTTTGGTCGGGGGATGCTATTTCTTTTTGTTATTATCGTCACCATGTCTGTCGATGTATGATAGAGCTGCAAAGACAACTAACAACAGAGTAAGTACTTCCATTGTATTCATGGGCATCCCCTCCTTTGTATTACTAGAGGGCATCTAACAATCGGAAAATCGCATCCGCTTTCGTTTCGATTACACAATAACAGTATAGCACGAATCGAACAAATGTTCAACTCGAAATATGGTGTCCTTCGGTGCAGCCTATCGATTCACCATGAAGTGATTGATACCTCCTGGTCTATGGTATATACTATAAATATACCATAGACCAGGAGGCATTTTTTATGATAATCTATGATTCATCATAGATTATCATAAAAAATATTGATTAAAAAATAGAGACAATAAAAGAGTGAGTTATATCATGGATACAATCAGAGGTAAATTTTTCAAACAACATTTATTATCAGATCAATTCCTCGATCTGATTGAGAAGAACAAGCGCCCCATGGACGAGCTGATGTCTTATTATCAGTGTGCCATCATGGAGGTGGAGACGAAATTCAAGGTATTGAATCAGGAGTATTCCCTGGAATACGACCGCAATCCCATCGAAGGGATTAAGACCAGGGTCAAATCTTATGACAGTATTCTGCGTAAGATCCGCCGGAAAAATATTCCCATGACGCTGGAAGGGATCGAAGAGAATATTCGCGATATCGCCGGGGTCCGGGTCATCTGTTCCTTCCCGGATGATATCTACGAATTGGCGGAGAGCTTTTTACGACAGGATGATATCACGCTGGTAGAACGTAAGGACTATATCAAGAATCCCAAGGAGAGCGGCTACCGGAGCCTGCATCTGATCGTGCAGGTGCCGATCTTTTTACAGAATACGAAAAAACTGGTCTATGTGGAAGTCCAGTTCCGCACGATTGCCATGGACTTCTGGGCCAGTCTGGAACACAAGCTGCAATACAAGAAAAATATTCCGGAGAGTCAGGCAAAGTTCCTGAAGGACGAGCTGTATGACTGTGCGCAGCAGAGTGCGGCACTGGATAAGCGGATGCAGAATATCCGGAACATTATTGTGAAAAGCGAAAGTGAAGAAGAAAAAGTGGATTTTTTGCCTCCGTTTTTGCGCGATGAGAAAAATTGAGAATGGCTTGGAGAAACAGACAACATTTATCGTTTGAGCCGGATACAATAAAAGAGTAAGCCAAAGAGACATAAAGAATAAAAATAAAGGATAAGAAAAGAGTACACGAATGAAGATCAGGGAAATTTTAGCACAAGATACAGCAACGATCTCTTTTGAGGTATTTCCTCCGAAGAAGAGCACGGATTTCGGAAATGTGGAGGCAGCAGCACTGGGGATCGCGGCATTGCAGCCTGCTTATATGAGCGTGACTTATGGCGCCGGCGGCAGTACCAAGGGACATACCATTGCTTTGGCAGGAGAGATTCAGAAGCAGCACAATGTGCCTACCGTGGCGCATCTGACCTGTGTCTGTGCTGACAGGGGCAGCATCGGTACCGCTCTTACAGAAATGCAGGCAGCAGGGATCGAGAATATTTTAGCTCTGAGAGGAGATATTCCCAAGGATTTCGACGGAGAAGTATTTACGGATTTTACGCACGCCTCCGATCTGGTGCGTTTTATTAAGGAAAACGGAGATTTCTGCGTGGGCGGCGCCTGCTACCCGGAGGTGCATCCCGATTCTGCTAACAAAAATGCGGATATTCAGGGACTGAAGGCGAAGGTGGATGCCGGATGTGAGTATCTGACGACCCAGATGTTCTTCGACAACAATATCTTCTTCAACTTCATGTACCGTGTGCGGGAAGCAGGGATTACCGTGCCCATCGTTCCCGGCATCATGCCCATTACCCGCGGTGTACAGGTGAAAAATGCCGTAAAACTGTCCGGTTGTAATGTGCCGGAACGCTTCAAAAATATCGTAGACCGATTCGGAGACAATCCGGAAGCCATGAAACAGGCGGGCATTGCCTATGCCACCGATCAGATCATCGATCTGCTGGCCAATGGCGTAAAACATATCCATGTCTATTCCATGAATAAACCGGATGTAGCAGCCGGGATCCAGCGGAACATTTCGGAGATTTTGAAGGCCTGAGATAGTAATCAAATACATTGACAGACGAAAAAGATGTACTATTATCTAAATCAGAGGATAGTACATCTTTTTATGTAGTGCTGAGGAAAGAAGCAGAATTGATGGGTGACGTGAGAAGGACAGGATTTGTCAATGCGGAAAAATGTGTGGAAGAAGGAGCAGGAGAGGATGAAACAGATATCTGAGGCAGCGAAAAAGGATCAGATCCTGTATTATTTCAAAACCCAGTGGCCGGTGCTGCTGGCAGTCACGTTCTCCGGACTGATCTATAACCTCGGACTGCTGGCAGGACCGTGGTTCGAGGGTCGGATGACGGGATGTCTGGTGGATATTCTGGGCGGGAAGACCGGATACCGGGATATGCTGGTGCTGGTGATGGCATATGTGATATCTATTGCTATCGTGCAGATTGCCCGTTATATCAAGCGTTTCTATGTGCGTCGGTTTGCCAATAACGTAAACAAAGATATGAAGCAAACACTCTATGATTGTCTGGTTCATAAGAACCGTGCCGAACTGGAAGAAGAGGGTGTCGGAAATGTGATGACCAAGGCAATCCTGGATGTGGACGACTGCGCGGAGGGGATGCGGAAATTTACCACAGAGATATTCGATACCGGTGTGGCACTGGCAGCATATGTGGGGATGCTGTTATTTTATGACTGGCGGCTGGCAATCTTAGGTATGCTGTTTTTACCGGTATCTTATGTGCTGGCGGAGAAGATGAAGCGTAACGTGCAACGCACCGGAGCTGCTTATAAGGAAAAGTCCGGAGATTTAAGTGCCGCAACACTGGACAGAGCCACTAACGCTATCACTTACCGTGTCTATGGCAGAGAAAAAGAGCGGAAGCAGGCCTACGAAGCAAACCTTACCGCTTATGAGAAATCCGCTGTGAAGGCCAATATCTGGAGTACCGCGTTTCCCCCGCTGTACCGGATCATCTCCATGACAGGCGTACTGTTTATCCTGTATTTCGGCAGCAGAAATGTGCTTGGAACCGGCTGGAAAATATGGGATGTGGCAGCCTTTACCACGTTTTTATCCTGTTTTTTGAAGTTAGCCGTGAAATCTTCTCATGCCGCGAAGCTATTCAATGCAGTACATAAAGCCCAGGTCTCCTGGAAGCGCATCAAGCCACTGATGAAGGAAACCACTTATGAGGATGACAGCCTGGTACAGGAGCCGGGAACGCTGGAAGTATCTCATGTAAGCTTCGCTTATCCCGGCGGAGAGAAGATCTATGAGGACTTCAATCTGTCAGCCACTCCGGGACAGATCATTGGTGTCACCGGCGCAGTGGCGTGTGGTAAATCCACATTGGGAAAGACCTTCCTCTGTGAATACCCTTATGAAGGAAGGATCTGTTTCCACGGCAAAGAATTATCCGGGATGACCAAGGCAGAGCAAAACGGCATGGTGGGATATTTAGGACACGATCCGGAGCTGTTCAATGACAGTGTCCGTAACAATATACTGCTGGGCGATGATGACGATCCGGAGAAGTATCTGAAGGCAGTCTGCTTCGACGGTGAGGTGGCAGAGATGGAAGAGAGTATGGACACCATTGTGGGAAATGGCGGCGTCCGGCTCTCCGGTGGCCAGGCACAGCGGCTGGCATTGGCGAGAACCTTGTGCCATAAGCGTCCGGTCCTGATCCTGGACGATCCTTTTTCCGCACTGGATCGCAAGACGGAGAAAGAGGTTTTTGCCAATCTACGGAAGTTTACAGCGGACAGTATCGTGATCCTATTGTCTCACAGACTCTATCTGTTCCCTGAAATGGATCAGGTGCTGTGGATGGAGGATGGAAAAGTGACCGCGGGAACCCACGAACAGATCCTTGAAAAGTTCCCGGAGTATGCGAGACTGTATGAAGCACAGGCGGATGACGCGGAAGCACACAGTACGCAGGAGGGAGGTCCGGATCATGCAGAAAAATAAACAGATGCAGAAAAATAAGAGACAGAATGTGAAAAATGTCCGCAGCGTGATCCGGCAGACTGTGACAGACTATGCAGGGTTGTCACTGGGAATCGTGCTGGCAGTCGTAGGTGCCATTGTAACCGCGCTGTTGCCGCCCTGGATTCTCGGTAGTATTGTGGATACGATCACCGTAGGAAACGCAGTTCCGGTTGCACTGGTGATACTCTATTTTGCCTTTACGGTGCTCACCGGACTGACAGAGAGTATCAGAGAGGGACTGTTAACGGTTTTCGGTCAGAAGATCACGCATGCACTGCGAAGCAGCATGATGGACAAATACACGAACCTGACGGCAGGGGAACTGACGGAGCAGGAGCCCGGTACGATCGTATCCCGGTTCGTGGGAGATGTGGATACGGTGGAGAACCTGTTTACCTCCGGAATCATCAGCATGTTTGCGGATGCTTGTAAAATTATAAGTATCCTGGTGGTGATCTGGTTAAAAAACAGAGGACTGGCGATCGTACTTTTGGTCCTGCTGCCATTTTTGTATTGGTTCACCCGGACGGTGCAGAAAAACATGCTGGAAGCCCAGATCGAGAACCGTCGTGCCGTGGGCAGAGCATCCGGACATGTGCCGGAGACGCTGCACAATATCCGCACCATTCATACGTTGGGAAAAGAGCGCTACATGGAGCAGCGGTATGAGGAATATATTGCGGAGAGCTACTGCGCGATAGAACGTACTAATTTCTATGACGCCATCTACTCTCCGGTGATTCTGATCCTGAATGCTATCGTGGTGGCGGTTGTGATGCTGTTTTCTGCCTCCGGTAATGCAAAGGTGCTGACACTGTTCGGCATGTCTGCCGGTACAGCGGTAGCGGTAATTAACTATATCTCCCAGATCTTTACCCCTGTGGAGAGTCTGGGAATGGAGATCCAGACCATCCAGTCCGCCATTGCGGGCGTGCACCGGATCAATGAATTCTATGAATTAGAGGAATTGCCGGAGAAAAATTGCGGGGAAAAACCGGCAGAACCACAGAATAGACCGGAAAAACCTTTTGTTGAACTGCAAAACGTGACCTTTGGCTATGGGGATGATGACCGTAAGATTTTGCAGGACTTAAATTTTCAAGTGTATTCCGGAGAACAGGTCACTCTGTCGGGCAGAACCGGTGCAGGGAAGAGTACGGTCTTCAAACTGCTGCTGGGACTCTATCAGCCGGGAGAGGGTAAAGTGTTGATTCAGGGAAGAGATGCTTTTCAGATTCCGGAAAATGAAAAACGCAGCCTGTACGGCTATGTGGAGCAGACTTTTCACAGAGTACCCGGTACCGTGAAGGATCAGATCACGCTGTATGACGATTCTTTTACTATGGAAGAGGTACGGGAGGCTGCAAGGATTGCGGGACTGGATGCAACGATAGAGCAGTTGGAAAAAGGCTATGACACTCTCTGTACTTCGGAGATCTTCTCGCAGGGACAGTGGCAGCTGTTATCCATTGCCAGAGCCGCCGTGGCGAAGCCGAAGCTTCTTCTGCTGGATGAGATTACGGCAAATCTGGATGCCCAGACTGAGGAAGAGGTGCTGCAGGCACTGAAGAGGGCTTCCGAAGGAAGAACGGTAATCTCAATTTCACATAGAGTAAATGCGGAAACGGGACGGATCATTCCGATATAGCATGATGCCAATCCTGTCCGGTATTCGCATATCGTGAAGCAGACGCTTCCCTTTTATGCGAATATCGGAGCGGGTCATGAAACAAGAACCCCACGCTTGTGCGAGCACAGCGTGGGGTTTTGTTTATGACCCTGGCATCATTACATTTTAATCCATCCAAAAGCATTTGCCACAGAGCTTAATAAAATAATCGCAGCAAATACCGGGCAGAGATACTTGATCATGAAGTTGAATATTTTTTTGCGGCGGAAAGCGGCTTCACCGTGCATGACTTCTTCTTCCACAGCCTTTACTCCGATGACGCGGGATACCAGCAGACAGATGGTGATGGCAGCGATAGGCATCATCACGGAGTTGGTCAGGAAATCGAAGAAATCAAGGAACTGCATGCCGATGATCTTCACAGCACCAAGCGGTCCGTAACCCAGTGAGGATAACGTTCCCAGTGCCAGCATGATCACACCCATGATCACGGTAGATTTTTTACGACCCCAGCCAAGCTCGTCCTCGAAAGTAGACACAGCACTTTCGGTAAGTGCAATGGAGCTGGTCATGGCTGCAAACAGTACCAGTACGAAGAACATAATACCTACGAAGGTGCCCATTCCCATGCTGTCGAAGACTTTGGGAAGTGTGATGAACATCAGGGAAGGACCTGCCTGTAAGGTATCGGGATCTCCACCGGAGAATGCGAACACGGCGGGAATGATCATCAGACCTGCCATGATAGCGATGGCGGTATCAAAGATCTCCACATTTTTCGTAGAGCCTTCAATGGAGACATCTTTTTTCATGTAAGAGCCGAAGGTGATGAGAATACCCATGGCAATGGACAGAGAGTAGAACATCTGACCCATGGCAGCTACGACTGTCATCCAGGAGAAATTCGCGGGATTCGGGATCAGGAAATACTTCACACCGCTCAGTGCTCCCGGTCTGGTAACAGAATAGACTGTGATGACCACGGAGAGCACTACCAGGATCGGCATCATAATGCGGGATACGCGCTCGATACCGTTGCGGACACCGGCGTAGATGATGCCCAACGTACACAGAGTGAATACGATAAAGCACAGCTCAGTAGAGACGCCATTGGAAATAAACGTGGAAAAATAACCGTCTGCTGCCAGATCATGTCCGTGACCCTTGGCATATTCCACCAGATATTTGATCACCCATCCGCCGATGACGGAATAATAAGGAACGATCAGAATAGGAATAATAGCGTTGATCCATCCACCGAAGGACAACCATTTGGATTTCCCGAAGGTATGAAAGGCACCTACGGGACTTTTACCTGTCATGCGTCCCAGTGAAGTCTCTGCCACGATCATGCTATAACCGAAGGTAAGCGCCAGAATAATATAGATCAACAGGAAGATTCCACCGCCGTATTTGGCTGCCAGATACGGGAAACGCCAGATATTGCCCAGTCCCACCGAGGCGCCGGCAGCAGACAGGACGAAACCGATCTTGCCGGAAAATGAACTTCTGTTACTATTTTTGTGATTCATAGTTTAATCTCTCCCACACTTAATATTTTGTCGCAAGTAGATTAAGTGTAACACAGAAATATAGGAAATACAAAGAAAAAAACATTTTGGTAAATGTCACATAATTTCTCCATGCTTTCCACATACTACCCACACAGCACAATTATGGAAAGTAATCTGGAAAGCAGGAGGTTTATCAATGAAAGCAACCGGAATTGTAAGAAGAATAGATGACCTGGGACGAATCGTGATCCCGAAGGAGATCCGCCGTACGTTACACATCAGGGAAAGCGATCCGCTGGAAATATTTACAGACAGAGAGGGACAGATTATTCTGAAAAAGTATTCTCCCATCGGTGAGATGACCACGTTCGCAAAACAGTATGCAGAAAGCCTGGCACAGGTGTCGGGACATCCCACACTGATCGCGGACAGGGACCAGTTCATAGCCGTCTCCGGAGGCTGTAAGCAGCTGCTCAATAAAGCAGTAAGCCGCCAACTGGAGGAGAAGATCAATAATAGAGAGACTGTGATTGCCGCAAAAGGAGACCGAAATTATGTCAACATTGCGGAAGACATTGCCGTGGACTATGCCTGGCAGCTAATCACACCGATCATCTGCGAAGGGGACATCATCGGAAGTGTGATCCTGTTGGAAAATGACGGGAAGAGCAAAATGGGAGAAGTGGAACAGAAACTGGCGCAGTCTGCAGCGGGCTTCCTGGGCAGACAGATGGAACAGTGATTACTTTGTTTATTTACAATTTGGAATAGAAAAGTGCAACCAGTTGCAAAAATCTATTCCTAAAATGAAACAAGTATATTGATTTTCAGTTAAATTATCCATATAATAGAATAGAAAAGTGCAACCAGTTGCAAAAATCTATTCCAGGGAGAAAATATATGGATATTCGCAGAGATTTCTATTTGGAAAAGTTAATAAAAAGAAAGAGCAATGGATTAATCAAGGTGATTACCGGGATCCGCAGATGTGGTAAGTCTTATCTGCTGAATAACATTTTCTATCATCATTTGCTGGATTCCGGTGTGGAAGCAGACCATATCATACGGTTTGCGTTTGATTCTGCGGATGATCTTTACCTGATCGGCGAAAGTCTTATTCAGATCGAGAAGGAAAAGAGGGGTGTGGATCCGGAGAAATTTATGGCATATATCCGGTCAAAAACCACAGGAGAGGGAATATATTATCTGCTGTTGGATGAAATTCAGATGCTGGATTGTTTTGAGGCTGTTTTGAATGGATACCTTCGCAAAGAGAATATTGATGTGTTTGTGACGGGAAGTAACGCAAAACTGTTGTCAAAGGATATTGCTACGGAATTTGCAGGCAGGGGTGATGAAATTCATATGTACCCTCTCAGCTTTGCTGAATTTATGTCTGTTTATAACGGAGATAAATATACCGGGTTATCTGAATATATGCTTTACGGTGGAATTCCATTAGTGGTTCTGCGGGATGGTGCCGGGGATAAAGCAACAGCGTTGCAGAATTTATTTAACGAAATTTATATCCGTGATATTACGAAACGGAATCGTATAAAGAATATTGGGGAATTGGAAGATCTGCTAAATATTCTTTCCTCTGCGATCGGTTCGTTGACCAATCCGGAAAAACTAAAGAATACTTTTAAAACCGTGAAGAAATCTAAAATTACTTCTGCAACCATAAAGAAATATCTGGATTACTTTGAAGATTCTTTTTTGATAGAGTCAGCACAGCGTTATGATATTAAGGGAAAGGCATATATAGAGACTCCTAAGAAATATTATTTTTCTGATTTGGGGCTTCGGAATGCCAGAATTAATTTCCGACAGTTGGAGCAGACGCATTCCATGGAAAATGTAATCTATAACGAACTCCGTATGCGGGGATATAGTGTGGATGTAGGTGTTGTCCCTATCGCAGAAAAAGATTTGGAAGGAAAGGTAAACCGCAGGCAGCTGGAAGTGGATTTTGTCTGCAATCTTGGTTCTGCCAGATATTACATTCAATCGGCATATTCTCTTCCGGATGAAGCAAAGCGGACGCAGGAAATCCGACCGTTCCGGAAGATTGATGACTCTTTTAAGAAAATTGTCATTACAAAAGATATTGTGCAGCCATATTATGATGAATATGGTATTCTGACAATCAATATTTATGATTTCCTATTGAATCCGGAATGTCTGCAAGGTTAAAGATAACAAAATCAGAAACAAATAAAAAACGGTCGTAACCGGGTTAGGAAACCACCTGGTTACGACCGTTTGTCTTACCGATATATAATTTCTCATCAGCTTCTTTTAATAATGTATGAATATCTTTGTCGGACTCGCAGACCAGTCCGAAGGTCATATTTACTTTTACGTGTTGCCCGTCATAGAGCGTATCCAGTTCGTGGATCTTGTCCATGAGAAGCTCCAGCTGTTTCTGTGCTTCTGTAAGATCTGCCTTTTCAAATACTAAGAGAAATTCCTCACCACCCCAACGCGCGGCAAAGCCACGGCGCCACATATGCTGCTTCAGCAAGGCAGAGACATTTTTCAGTACGGCATCCCCACATTCGTGACCGTAGGTATCGTTAACCTTTTTGAAAAAGTCAATATCTCCGATGGCGAGCGCAAAAGAATGGCGGGAAGATTGGGCTTCCTCGAAGATCTGGCGCAGCTTTTTTTCCCCGCTGCGGCGGTTGTACAGCTCGGTCAGGGCATCCTGCTCGATCATGGTACGAAGAGAGCGCTGCATGGACACGGCACAGCGACCGATATCACCCAATTCATCACTGCGTTTTGTTACGGAATGATCCAGTGTGGCGTTCAGATTCCCGGAGGCTACCTCCGACAGGAAGCTGTGAATATGGAGTAATACAGCCACGAATCTTCTGGTGTAAAAATAGATGCAGACAGCCACGAGAGCCACAAAACCGATGATCAGCCATGTCAGCGGATAGACATAACGTTGAATGGATTGAGATACGGCGGCGCTGGATTTTCCTATAAAAAGCATGCCAACTATGCTGCCGTCCTGATTGCGGACAGGACTATAATAGGAAAAATAAGTCTTTCCATTGATCAGAGTGTTGATATAAAAATGATCTTCACCGGTATTCAGGACATCACGGATCACCACATCCGGAGCACCGGAGCCGACAATGCGGTCACCCTGGGCGTTATACAGAGTCGTCAGAATGCGGGTATCCTGATAGAACAGGGTGATGTCCAGTCCGGTATCCTCTTTGAATTGATCAAATAGAGAATATTCACGGGTGATATCTACATCGCCCTTATACAGAAGGTAGGCAACATCACCTTCCAGCCGGTAATCGCCGGGATAGGCAGCGTTCAGAAGTGTAGTGGCACTTTTCGTGGCATCATACAATTCCCGTTCCACTTCCTGATACATGATCTTCGTGAACCATTGGGAAGTGAAAAAAAGCATGACGATCCCCAGAACCATCAGGGGAATCAGGCCGATCGCCTGCAGAGTATATGATATTTTACCGCCGCTTCTTTTCGGCGTATTTGGCGTATTTTCCATAGAATTCCCTGCCCCTTCCGATAAGATCGGTACACATATCAGTATTAAAATAATTATATGAAAAAAATGCCGGAAAAGCAAGAAATAAAAGCTTTATAAGCAAATCTCAACATCCGGCTTGACAACGCAAAAAAATGAGATATATAATAGCGGTATATCAAAAATGCATTGACGAAGAGAGTAACTTTTCCGCAGAAAGGCAAAGCGAGCCGGTGATGGTGAGAGACCGGTGCGAGTAAGGGGATCGTGAAAATCACTTCTGAGCTGTCAGAACAAAAGCCCAGGTCAGTAGTTCTGAACGGAATCCCACCGTTACCGGGAAGCATATCACTCCTATATAATAGGAAGTATGTTGTAAGAGGTGGTCAACGAATGCATGAGCTTCGTCCTGTTACGGGACGAAGCTTTTTTTGATACTATTCAGGAAAGCATCGGAACTGCGATTTTGTGAATGAGGCGCTGAATAGTATGATGCTGTAATAAGAGAAAGAAAGGAAGCACACTATGTACAAGCAGGTACCCACAAGCCTGAATTTCGTAGACCGTGAGAAAGCCGTCGAGAAATTCTGGGAAGACAACAACATTTTCAAAAAAAGTATGGAGCATCGTAAGGAAGGCGAGACCTATACCTTCTACGACGGACCGCCTACCGCCAACGGTAAGCCTCACATCGGCCATGTAGAGACCCGTACCATCAAGGATATGATCCCCAGATACCGTACCATGAAGGGATATATGGTTCCCCGTAAGGCAGGCTGGGATACCCACGGACTTCCCGTAGAGCTGGAAGTTGAGAAGCTGCTGGGTCTGGATGGCAAGGAGCAGATCGAGGAATACGGTCTGGCACCTTTCATCGACAAATGTAAAGAGAGCGTCTGGAAATACAAGGGAATGTGGGAAGATTTCTCCCGTACCGTTGGTTTCTGGGCTGACATGGATAACCCTTATGTTACCTACGATGACAACTTCATCGAGTCCGAATGGTGGGCTTTGAAGACCATCTGGGATAAGGGACTTCTGTACAAAGGCTTCAAGATCGTTCCTTACTGCCCTCGTTGCGGAACCCCGCTGTCCAGCCACGAAGTGGCACAGGGCTATAAGGCAGTCAAGGAGCGTTCCGCTATCGTACGTTTCAAGGTAAAGGGCGAGGATGCATATTTCCTGGCATGGACCACCACCCCCTGGACTCTTCCTTCCAACGTGGCACTGTGTGTGAACCCGGAGGAGACCTACCTGAAGGTGAAGGCTGCCGATGGCTATACCTATTATATTGCAAAGGCACTGGCAGACAAGGTTCTGGGACGTCTTGCAGAAGAAGGCAAGGATGCTTACGAAGTACTGGAGACTTATGTTGGTAAGGATCTGGAGTACAAGGAGTACGAGCCTCTGTACAAGTGTGCGGGAGATGCCGCTGAGAAGCAGAAGAAAAAGGCACATTTCGTAACCTGCGACGGTTATGTAACCATGACCGACGGTACCGGTATCGTTCATATCGCACCGGCTTTCGGTGAAGACGACAGCCGTATCGGACGTAACTACGAGCTGCCCTTCGTACAGTTCGTAGACGGCAAGGGTGATCTGACCGCAGAGACCCCTTATGCAGGAAAATTTGTAAAAGACGCAGATCCTCTGGTACTTAAGGATCTGGATGCAGAGGGCAAGCTGTTCGATGCACCGAAGTTCGAGCATGATTATCCCTTCTGCTGGAGATGTGATACTCCGCTGATCTATTATGCAAGAGAGTCCTGGTTCATCAAGATGACCGCTGTGAAGGATGATCTGGTACGTAATAATAAGACCATCAACTGGATCCCCGCTTCCATCGGTGAGGGACGTTTCGGCAACTGGCTGGAGAATATTCAGGACTGGGGCGTATCCCGTAACCGTTACTGGGGTACTCCGTTAAATATCTGGGAGTGCGAATGCGGACATCAGCATTCCATCGGCAGCCGTGAAGAGCTGTACAAGATGAGCGGCAATGAGAAGGCGAAGACCGTAGAGTTCCATCGTCCTTACATCGACGAGATCACCATCACCTGCCCCGAGTGCGGCAAGCAGATGAAGCGTGTTCCCGAGGTAATCGACTGTTGGTTCGACTCCGGAGCAATGCCTTTTGCACAGCATCATTATCCGTTTGAAAACAAGGATCTGTTCGAGCAGCAGTTCCCCGCCAACTTTATCTCCGAGGCAGTGGACCAGACCCGTGGATGGTTCTACTCTCTGTTGGCAGAATCCACCCTGCTCTTCAATAAGGCTCCTTACAAGAACGTTATCGTTATGGGCCATGTACAGGATGAGAACGGTCAGAAGATGAGTAAGAGTAAGGGCAATGCGGTAGATCCTTTCAACGCACTGGAGACCTACGGTGCAGATGCCATCCGCTGGTATTTCTACACCAGTTCCGCACCCTGGCTGCCGAAGAGATTCTCCGGCAAGGCCGTACAGGAAGGACAGCGTAAGTTCATGGGTACCCTGTGGAACACCTACGCATTCTTCGTACTGTATGCAAATATTGATAATTTTGATGCTTCCAAATATACACTGGAATACGACAAACTGCCCGTAATGGATAAGTGGCTGTTGTCCAAACTGAACTCTACCGTTGCAGAAGTAGACAGCAATCTGGATCAGTACCGTATCCCCGAGGCTGCCAAGGCTCTGCAGGATTTCGTCGATGAGATGAGTAACTGGTATGTAAGACGCAGCCGTGAGCGTTTCTGGGCAAAGGGTATGGAGCAGGATAAGATCAATGCCTACATGACGCTGTACACCGCACTGGTGACCATCTGTAAGGCAGCAGCACCCATGATCCCCTTCATGACAGAGGATATTTACCAGAATCTGGTAAGAAGCAACGATGCAAATGCGCCCGAGAGTATCCATCTGTGTGACTTCCCTGTAGTGAACAAGGAGCACATCGACAAGAAACTGGAAGAGGATATGGAAGATGTACTGGATGCTGTAGTTATGGGCCGTGCATGCCGTAACGAGGCTGCCATCAAGAACCGTCAGCCTATCAGCAGAATGTATATCAAGTCAGACTTCACCTTGAGTGAGTTCTACCAGGAGATCATCGAGGATGAGTTGAACGTCAAGGAAGTCGTATTTACCGATGACGTACGTGACTTTACCTCTTACACCTTCAAACCCCAGCTGCGTACCGTGGGACCCAAGTACGGCAAACAGTTGGGCGGCATCCAGAAGCACCTTGCAGCACTGGATGGCAATGCAGCAATGGATGAGCTGAATGCAGACGGCGCATTAAAGTTCGATGTAGATGGTGTGGCTGTGGAACTGACCAAGGACGATCTGCTGATCGACATGGCACAGAAGGAAGGTTATGTATCTCAGGAAGACAACAGAATGACCGTTGTTCTGGATACCAACCTGACACCGGAACTGGTAGAGGAAGGCTTCGTCTACGAGATCATCAGCAAGATCCAGACCATGCGTAAGGAGAGCGGCTTCGAAGTGACCGATCACATCCGCGTATCCATCAACGGCAACGATAAGCTGTCCGAGATCGCACAGAAGAACAAAGAAGCCATCAGCGGCAAGGTTCTGGCTGACGAGCTGACAAGCGGTGCGGAATATGGCGTATCCAAGGAATGGAACATCAACGGCGAGAGCGCAGTGATCGCTGTTGAGAGAGTATAAAGTTCTGTACTAAAATGTCTTAATGCAACTTCATTCAATAAGAAGGATAAAGATTCTGCAGTTTTTCCGGAAGGGGGACCGCAGAATCTTTTCTGTTTCGTGAAAACATTTACGAAACTTACGAAAACCGGCGAAAACAGTTGGAATGCGCATGGAAGTTTGTTATAATATTACCTGTATTTGGTTAAGAATATTGGATGAAATCATAATACTATCCTTTTGGGAATATCTTGAACAGAGTTTTCCCAATATCAGGATGAAGAAATGCCCTGTGAATGATGTTTTTGCGGGATAGGTAATGGAGAGGAGAACATAGGTGAAAAAATCAGTGGCAGCCAGCGAGAAGCCGGCAAAGGCAAAAGAGTTTGACAAGGAGCTCTTCAAGAGAAGTGTGGAATATAATGTGCGCACCCTGTATCGTAAGAATCTGGAGGAAGCAGATGCACAGCAGATTTTCCAGGCAGTATCTTATGCGATCAAGGATCGTATCGTAGAGAACTGGATGGAGACCCAGAAGGCATATGAGAAGGAAGACCCTAAGATGGTCTACTACATGTCCATGGAATTTTTGATGGGAAGAGCACTGGGCAATAACCTCATCAATTTAAAGGCATACAAGCCCGTAGCGGAAGCTCTGGAAGAGCTGGGACTGGATCTGAACCTGATCGAGGACCAGGAGCCGGATGCAGCACTGGGTAACGGTGGACTGGGACGTCTGGCAGCATGTTTCCTGGATTCCCTGGCAACGCTGGGATATCCTGCATACGGCTGCGGTATCCGTTATCGTTATGGTATGTTCAAGCAGGAGATCCGCGACGGTTATCAGGTAGAGGTTCCCGATAACTGGCTGATGAATGGCAATCCTTTCGAACTGCGCAGACCTGAGTATGCAAAAATGGTGAAATTCGGTGGCTATGTAAGTGTGCATACCGACGAGAATGGCAGAAACGTATTTACCCAGGAAGGCTATCAGTCCGTTAAGGCGGTTCCTTTTGATTTCCCCATTGTGGGCTATGGCAATGGCATTGTAAACACCCTGCGTATCTGGGATGCGGAGCCCGTAGAGTGCTTCCAGCTAGATTCCTTTGACAAGGGTGATTACCAGAAGGCGGTAGAGCAGGAGAACCTGGCACGTAATATCGTAGAGGTTCTGTACCCCAACGACAATCATTATGCAGGTAAGGAGCTGCGCCTGAAGCAGCAGTACTTCTTCATCTCCGCATCCGTACAGGAAGCAGTTGAGAAGTACATGAGAAAGCATGACGATATCCATAAGTTCTATGAGAAGGTTACCTTCCAGCTGAACGATACCCATCCTACCGTAGCTATCGCAGAGTTGATGCGTGTGCTGATGGATGATTATTATCTGACCTGGGAGGAAGCATGGGAGATCACCACCAAGACCTGTGCTTACACCAACCACACCATTATGGCGGAAGCATTGGAGAAATGGCCCATCGAACTGTTCTCCAGACTGCTTCCCAGAATCTACCAGATCGTGGAAGAGATCAACCGCAGATTCATCATTGACATTCAGCAGAAGTACAGCAATGTACCCGGCGTGGATGTACAGGAGAAGATCCGCAAGATGGCGATCATCTATGACGGACAGGTGAAGATGGCAAATATGGCAATCGTCTCCGGCTACTCTGTCAACGGTGTGGCAAGACTGCATACCGAGATCCTGGAGAAGCAGGAGCTGAAGGACTTCTATGAGATGTTCCCGGAGCGCTTCAATAATAAGACCAACGGTATCACCCAGAGACGTTTCCTGCTGCATGCAAACCCGCTGTTAGCTGACTGGGTAACTGCTCATGTAGGTGACGACTGGATCACCGATCTGCCTCAGATCTCCCGCCTGAAGGTATATGCGGATGACAAAAAGGCACAGCAGGAGTTCATGAACATTAAGTACCAGAACAAAGTACGTCTGGCAAAATACATTTTAGAGCACAACGGTATCGAAGTAGATCCCAGATCCATCTTCGATGTGCAGGTAAAGCGTCTGCATGAGTACAAGCGACAGCTGCTCAATATTCTGCATGTAATGCACCTGTATAACGAACTAAAGGAGCATCCGGAACTGGATTTCTATCCCAGAACCTTTATCTTCGGCGCGAAGGCAGCAGCCGGCTACCGTAATGCGAAGCTGACCATCAAGCTGATCAATTCCGTAGCGGATGTGGTAAACAACGATCCCGCTATCAACGGTAAGATCAAGGTCGTATTTATTGAGAACTACAATGTATCCAACGCAGAGATCATCTTCGCAGCAGCAGATGTCTCTGAGCAGATCTCTACCGCAAGTAAGGAAGCATCCGGTACCGGTAACATGAAGTTCATGCTGAACGGCGCCCTGACCCTGGGAACCATGGACGGCGCTAACGTGGAAATCGTAGAAGAGGTAGGCGAGGAGAATGCATTCATCTTCGGTCTGTCCGCACAGGAAGTTATCAATTATGAGAACCATGGAGGATATGACCCCATGGAGATTTTCAACAATGATCAGGATGTCCGCAAGGTACTGATGCAGCTGATCAACGGAACCTTCGCACCGGGAGATCCCGAGCTGTTCCGCCCGCTGTACAATTCTCTGCTGAACACCCAGTGCACTGCGAAGGCAGACACCTACTTCATCCTCAAGGACTTCAAGTCCTACGCAGAAGCACAGAAGAGAGTGGAAGCCGCTTACCGCGACGAAGACAACTGGGCTAAGAGCGCTATCCTGAATGTGGCATGCTCCGGCAAGTTCACCTCTGACAGAACTATACAGCAGTATGTGGATGAGATCTGGCACCTGGATAAAGTAGTGCTCAAATAAATTGAAAGTTACGAGCC
>DLZQ01000060.1:34974-46330 GCA_003447295.1 Lachnospiraceae bacterium | reverse complement strand
AGCGTTTTGTCTACAGTCTGAGACAGGTCTTAATGACCTGCCTTTTTTATATCCTATCGGCTTATAGTCTTGTAATTACAAAGATATCATAAATTGCCTTGATTGCGGTCTCGAAATCATCATTTGCCACACCGATGATGATGTTCAGCTCAGAGGATCCCTGGTCGATCATCTTGACATTGATATTTTTGTGTGCCAGTGCGGAGAAGATTCTGCCTGCTGTACCGCGGGTGGACTTCATGCCACGACCTACCACGGCGATCAGCGCCAGATCGGACTCGATATCGATGGTATCGGGATTTGCCAGTCTGTGGATGCCTGCCACTACTTTCTGCTCCTTGTGCATGAATTCGTCCTGATGTACGAATACGGTCATGGTATCAATACCGGAGGGAACATGTTCAAAGGAGATTCCGTTCTCCTCAAACGCCTGCAGTACTTTTCTGCCGAAACCGATCTCGGAGTTCATCATATCTTTTTCAATATTCACAGCGCAGAAGCCTTTTTTACCGGCGATACCGGTGATGACATATTTGGACTTCTGGCAGGTACTTCCCACGATCCAGGTGCCGTTGTCTTCCGGTGCATTGGTATTACGGATATTGATGGGAATACCCTCCTGACGTACCGGGAAGATGGCATCCTCATGCAGTACGGTAGCTCCCATATATGCCAGCTCGCGAAGTTCGCGGTAAGTGATGGTCTCAATAGCCTCGGGATGATCGATGATTCTGGGATCTGCGATCAGGAAACCGGACACATCCGTCCAATTCTCATAGACATCTGCTTTGGCAGCCTTAGCCACAATGGAACCGGTAATATCGGATCCGCCTCTGGAGAAGGTCTTTACCGTTCCGTCAGGCATAGAACCGTAGAATCCGGGGACTACCGCTTCCTTGCTCTCTGCCAGTCTGGCACGAAGTACTTCGTTGGTCTTCGCTGCATCAAACTCACCGTTTTCATCAAAGAAAATTACGGTTGCCGCATCAATGAAATCATAGCCTAAGTAATTTGCCATGATGATACCGTTCAGATATTCGCCACGGGAAGCTGCATAATTGCTTCCGGATTTTGCCTTGAAATTTTTCTCAATGGTCTTGAACTCTTCACTAAGGTCCAGATCCAGCTGTAAACCATCTATAATCTCCTGGTAACGCGCCTTAATGGCATCCAGCTCTGCTTTGAAGCTCTTGCCCTGATCTGCCAGATCATAGCAGGCATACAGCATATCCGTTACCTTGGTATCATTGGAAAATCTTTTTCCCGGTGCGGAAGGTACCACATATTTCCTCTCCTTATCCGCACGAATGATATTTCCTACCTTTTTGAACTGCTCTGCACTTGCCAGAGAGCTTCCACCGAATTTCACTACTTTTGACATAACATTTTCTCCTCAAATATATATATTTAGTACTCTTTATAATATTCTTTTTTTACACCAGGCGGATCCTGCCAAGCATCTGCTCACCCAGTGCTTCGTATTTTGCCAGGAACTCGCTCTCCTTCATGGGCTGTGTGAAGTATCCGAAGTCTTCCTTACGGTCTTCTAAATGCAGCTCTTTACCTCCGGGGAAAGCAGCCTCTACCGCTTCTTCCGCTCCGGCCTTTGCTCTGATAAAAAAGCTTCTTACAGACTCACCTGTATCTACCAACTTTACTTCCTCTTTGTCCCAGAAGCACATGATCACCTTGCCCTGATGTCTTGCACAGTCGATGACATCCGATACCACTGCACTGGCGGTGGGAAGCTTGCCTGCGCCCCGTCCGTAGTACATGGAATCTCCCAGCATATTGCCGGTGACAAATACAGCATTGAACACCCCATCTACCATGGCCAGGGGATGATCCTTGGGAAGCATGAACGGTGCCACCATAACTTCCGCTGTGTCATCGTCAATCGCACGGCTTCTGCCCAACAGCTTGATGGTATGCTCCGTAGCATTGGCATATTCAAAATCCGCTGCGGTAATCTTCGTAATACCCTCGGTAGGGATTTTCTCGGAGTCCACATTTTTGCCAAACATCAGAGAAGACAGAATCGCGATTTTGCGGCAGGCATCATGACCTTCCACATCTGCTTCCGGATTGCGCTCCGCATAGCCCTTGTCCTGTGCTTCCTTCAGAACGGTATCGAAATCCGCGCCTTCTTTTTCCATTTTACTTAAGATATAGTTCGTGGTACCGTTTAAGATACCGTTGACAGCCTCGATCTTCTCTGCAGTCAGTGAGTAGTTCAGCGGACGGATAATGGGAATACCGCCGCCCACACTTGCCTCGAATAAGTAGTTGCAGTTGTGCTCTCTGGCAATCTGCAACAGTTCAGGACCATGCTTTGCTACCAGCTCTTTGTTGGAGGTGCAGACACTCTTGCCCAGTTCCAGTGCCTGCTTCGTGAACTGGTAAGCAGCTCCGACACCGCCCATGGTCTCACAGATGATAGTTACGCTGTCATCCTGTAAGATCGTATTGAAATCATGAATGACCTTATTCTCATAAGGATCTCCGGGAAAGTCTCTCAGATCCAGGATGTATTTCACTTCCAGGTCCTGTGCGGACTTTTTATTTACCATGTCCTTATTTTTCTCGATAACTTCTACCACACCGCTGCCGACGGTGCCGTAGCCCAATACCGCAACATTGATCATAATATTCTCCTCGCTTTTATCTTTTTGGTTCCAGCATTATTCCTTTGCCAGTATTTTCACATGATGTACACTGGGCTGCCCCTCCAGCTGTTCAATCATCCGGGAAATATCTCCCGTAGTCTGCAGTACCTGTATACTCAGTGTCAGAGATGCGATTCCGTTGATCGGAATACTCTGATGGATCGTCAGGATATTCGCCCGGTACTCTGCGATGATCTTCAGCACATCCGACAAGATTCCCGGTTCGTCATCCATCTGGAAAGTCAGTGTGATGGTCGTTCCCTGGGAATTGTCATGAAACGGAAAGATATCATCCTTGTACTTATAAAAAGAACTGCGGCTGATGCCAACTGCATCAACCGCTTCCTGTATGGTCAGAACCTTCTCTGACTCAAGAAGCCGCTTTGCTTCCACTACCTTTAACAGTACCTCGGGGATCGCCTTCTGCTTCACCACGAAATACTTGGTCGTTTCTCCCATATGTTATCCTTTCCGCAATTCGTATCCGTAGTACGGACACTTGTTTTTCACTGAGGGATATTCTAGCACAGTAAAGTATGAAAGGCAACCCCCATTTTTATCTTTTTCAGGCATTTTTATTGCATTTCGGAGCATTTCAGAGTATCAAAAAAGAGCCTTTCGGCTCTTTTTTTGATGCTCTGATCTTTAGATCAAAGGATACTTGTCTGTTAATTTCTGAATGATGGCTCTGGCTGCGGGAACCTGCTCTTCGCCGCCCTTGATGACCAGAGCAATGGCTTCTGCCACCTGATCCATGTCCTCGGTGTTCAGACCTCTGGAGGTTACAGCAGGGGTTCCTAAACGGATACCGCTGGTCACGAACGGAGACTGGGGATCGTTGGGGATGGTGTTCTTGTTGGCAGTGATGTGCGCTGCATCCAGCAGCTTCTCCACAGCCTTACCGGTCAGTCCGTAAGGGGTCAGATCCACCAGCATCAGGTGGTTGTCGGTGCCGCCGGATACGATCTTGATATCACGGCTCATCAGACCCTTGCACAATGCCTGGGCATTGTCCACGATATTCTTCTGATATACTTTAAAGTCGTCGCTTAATGCTTCCTCGAAGCAGACTGCCTTGGCAGCGATGACATGCATCAGAGGGCCGCCCTGGATGCCGGGGAAGATGGCTTTGTTGAAGTTGAACTTCTCATTGGCTTCCTTATTGCACAGGATCATACCGCCTCTGGGTCCACGCAGGGTCTTATGTGTGGTAGTGGTCACTACATCCGCATAAGGAATGGGACTTGGATGAAGGCCTGCTGCCACCAGTCCTGCGATATGTGCCATATCCACCATCAGTACGGCGCCCACTTCGTCCGCCACTTCACGGAACTTCTTGAAATCAATGGTTCTGGCATACGCAGAAGCACCGGCAATGATCATCTTAGGCTTGCATTCCAGTGCCAGTTCTCTCATTCTGTCATAATCTAAGAATCCGTTGTCATCCACGCCATAAGGTACTACATGGAAATATTTACCGGACATATTCACAGGTGAACCATGGGTCAGATGTCCGCCGTGATCCAGATTCATACCCATGATAGTATCACCGGGCTTCAGTACAGCAAACTGCACTGCCATATTCGCCTGTGCTCCGGAATGAGGCTGTACATTGGCATAATCACAGCCAAACAGTTTCTTGGCACGCTCGATTGCCAGATTCTCGATAACATCCACGCATTCACAGCCACCGTAATATCTCTTGCCGGGATAACCTTCCGCATATTTATTGGTCAGGGGACTGCCCATAGCCGCCATGACTGCCTTACTCACCCAGTTCTCGGAAGCGATCAGCTCGATATGACTGTTCTGACGATTCTCCTCGTCGATAATGGCCTGTGCCACCTCGGGATCTACTTTTTTTACTTCATCCAATGAATACATGCCTCATTCCTCCTTATGTTACGTTAATTCGCTAAACTTATGGTTTAGTATAGCATAGAACGATCAAGTTGCAAAGATGGAAAATGAACAATGTTGGCAGAAGCCCTCAGGTGTGTTAGAATAAACTTTAGTTATATCCTTACGAAAGATGAGGTATCCTCATGTATCATATTATTATCAATCCCGCCTCCCGCTCCGGCAGAGGGGCGAAGATCTGGTCTGAGCAGATCGAACCTGCTCTGAAAGAAAGCAATGCCGTATATCAGACCTATTTTTCAAAAAAAGCCGGAGAAGTAAAGCAGCTGGCTGCACAGATCACCGCAGAACATAAAGACGATCCTGATTTAAAGCTCATTGTCCTAGGTGGCGATGGCACGGTGAACGAAGCCATACAGGGCATCGCTGATCCTTCTAAAGTTATCCTGGGTTACATTCCCACCGGCTCCAGCAACGATCTGGCCAGGGATCTTAATATTCCCAAAGAGCCGAAAGCAGCCCTTGATCTGATCCTTCGGGATGCTGCTCCCAGAGTCATGGACTTAGGGAGACTTACTTATCTCGATGAGGATCAGCCGGAAGAATCCAGGCTGTTTGCTGTCAGCTGTGGAATCGGCTTTGACGCAGCTGTCTGTGCAGAAGCCATGCATTCCCCCATCAAGGATACCATGAACCGGATCGGTCTTGGCAAGCTGACGTATTTAGGAATCGCCTTAAAGCAGCTGATCACCGCCCGCAAGGTCTCCTGTACCCTGACATTGGAAGACACCGTGCATAACAGGCAGGAAGATTTAGCACTTCCCCGCTTTCTGTTCGTTACCTGTATGAGTCACCGCTACGAGGGCGGTGGTTTCATGTTCTGTCCTCCCGCCAACGATCATGACGGCGTGCTGGATCTGTGCTCGGTAGGTAATATTTCCAAAGGACTGGTGTTGCTTGCCCTGCCCACAGCCTTTTTCGGTAAACACTATTTTGTTAAAGGGATCAATGCGCATACCGCAACCCGGATGTCCATTACCACTTCCTCTCCGCTGTGGGTACATACCGACGGAGAAGTGACCAGAAAAAGCTGTGGTTTCCGGGTAGAATGCCTCCCCAGTGCCATCCGCATGATCACTCCCGAAATGAACTAGGCACACTCTAAAGATTTTCTTAAGAATGCTTAAGTATTCCAAAAAAACCTTGATTTTTTTCTTCCGGTGATTATACTAAAATTGATTTTGAAGCATAGGTTTGGTAGAGAAATGAGGTTTTTATGGAAAAACTTAAGATCTTCTATTTAAAATATAAACATGCCGTTCCTCTTATTATATATGCCATTATTTATATGACATGGTTCGTCTGGCTGGAGAAGAACACCACCGGGCACTACCGGATCATACATATGGCCGCAGATGACTACATCCCCTTCTGTGAGGTGTTCGTCATTCCTTACTTTTTATGGTTTGCCTATGTATCGGCAGTGGTCATCTACTTTTTCTTCAAAAATAAAGAGGATTACTACCGCACCTGTATTTTCCTCTTTACAGGCATGACGATCTTCCTGATCGTATCCACTCTGTGGCCCAACGGACAGCACCTTCGTCCCACAGTAATGCCCAGAGACAATATCTTCACCCACATGGTAGCCGCTCTGTACCGGACGGACACACCTACCAACCTGTGGCCCAGCATTCATGTATATAATTCCCTGGGTGCACATTTTGCAATCATCCGCAGCAAATGCTTCGAGAAGAAAAAGGGCATCCGCATCGGATCCCTGATTTTGGCTTCTTCGATCATCATGGCGACCATGTTCATCAAACAGCACTCCGTCTTCGATGTGCTCACTGCTTTCGTTATGGCAGCGATAATGTATACCCTGGTATATCGTTACGACCTGCTGATCGCAGTCAGAGAGTTCCGCAACAAGAGAAAAGCAAAACCGCAGATTGATTAATGCATTCAATTTCTTGAGATAAAAAATGCAACGGTGTGATTCACCGTTGCATTTTTTATGAGTCACACCAGGTATGCTCACCGCTGTGGTCTGAATGATCACAGTACTTCTTCACTTTTCTGCAGTGCCGACGCAATGACTGCATCCATATCATAATAGCGGTATTCCGCCAGTCTTCCTCCGAAGATCACATTCTGCTCGGCATCTGCCAGCTTCTTATACTCAGCATACAGCGCGCCGTTCTTCTCATCGTTGACCGGATAGTAAGGCTCATCTCCCGGTTTCCACTCGGAGCTGTATTCTCTGCTGATGACTGTCTTCGGTAACTCCTGTCCCTGTTCGTCCTTGCCGAACTCGAACCATTTATGTTCAATGATCCGGGTCCAGGGAGTCTCACGGTCCGTATAATTCACTGCCGCATTGCCCTGGAAGTTCGGAATATCCAGCACCTCTGTCTCGAATCTTACGGAACGATATTCCAATGCTCCCAGCGAATATCCGAAATACGCATCGATGGGACCGGTATAGACGACTATTTCCGCCAGTCTGTCCAGTTCCTCCTTCTGCTCCAGATAATCTGTATTCAGTCGTACTTCCATACCTTCTAACAAATGCTCCACCAGCTTCGTGTAACCGCCGATGGGAATGCCCTGATACAGGGCGTTGAAGTAATTATTATCAAAAGTCAGTCGAACCGGCAGACGCTTGATGATGAATGCCGGAAGCTCCTTACAGTCACGTCCCCACTGTTTCTCTGTATAGCCCTTGATCAGCTTTTCAAAAATATCTCTTCCAACCAGAGAAATGGCCTGCTCTTCTAAGTTCTTCGGCTCCGTGATACATGCTTCTTTTTTCTGCTCTTCGATCTTCGCCGCTGCTTCCGTAGGCGTCACCACACCCCACATTTTATTAAACGTATACATGTTAAAAGGTAGGGAATACAGTTCTCCGCGGTAGTTTGCCACCGGGGAATTGGTGAACCGGTTGAACTCCGCAAATCTCGTAATATACTTCCATACCTTCGTATCATTGGTATGAAAAATATGGGCACCGTATTTGTGGACATGGATCCCTTCCACTTTTTCCGTGTAAATATTACCCGCCACATTGGGACGCTTGTCGATCACAAGAACCTTTTTCCCTCTGTCAGCCGCTTCTCTTGCGAACACGGCTCCGTACAGGCCGGAACCGACGACCAGATAATCGTATTTCATAGTTTCTATATATTTCCTTTCCCACAGACACATTCAGACACATTTCTGTACTAATATTATTCCCGTTTTATGTTACTGCTGCGTAGCAGTCTTCTGTCCGAAGACACGCTTCAGTACAAGCAGTGTCACCAGTGTCAGCAAAATACCGATCACCAGACAGATCACCACATTCTGTACAAATCCGGCAATGATATAGGTCACAAAAGAGATTGCTGCCACAGTCAGTACGTAAGGTACCTGGGTGGATACATGGTTGATATGATTACACTGTGCCCCTGCGGAAGCCATGATCGTGGTATCGGAGATAGGAGAACAATGGTCACCCATAACAGCACCTGCCAGACATGCAGACACACCGATGATGATCAGATGCTCGGCTCCGGGTACGATGGCTCCGGTAGCAGGATCGGTAAATACGCCGGTTACAATAGGGATCAGAATACCGAAGGTTCCCCAGCTGGTACCGGAAGCAAAAGCTAAGAAACATGCTACCAGGAAGATGATCGCGGGAAGCATATTGGTCAGCCCCGAAGAGGCACCCTGCATCAGACCTGCCACATAGACATCCGCGCCTAACAGTCCGGTCATGGTCTTCAGGGTAACTGCAAAGGTCAAAATCAGCATGGCAGGTACCATAGCGATAAAGCCCTGGGTCAGACAGTTCATGGCCTCCTTAAAGGATACCAGTCTTCTGCACATATAATATACAATGGCAAACAGCAGCGCGATCAGCGATCCCCAGGGAAGTCCCACAGAAGCATCTGTAGCACTGAAGGCATCGATGAAATCCACACCTTCGAAAAATCCGCCGACATAGATCATACCAACGACACAACAGATGATCAGTACGATCACAGGGATCAACAGATCATATACTTTTCCTCTTTCAGAACCCTTGGGTGCGTTATCCGCATTTGTCACGCGTTCACCCTCCGTGAACAGGTCGCCCTTTTCTCTGGCATTACGCTCATGCTTAGCCATGGGACCGTAATCGAATCCCATCAGTGCCATTCCGACGACAAATACAATGGTTAACAGCGAATAATAGTTATAGGGAATTGCCCTTACAAACAGTTCGATGCCGGAATACACACCCTCATCCACCATACCGGATACTGCTGCTGCCCAGGAAGAGATCGGTGCGATCATACAGATGGGTGCCGCCGTGGCATCTATGATATATGCAAGCTTTGCGCGGGAAATCTTGTGTCCGTCTGTGACCGGCTGCATAACGGAGCCTACGGTCAGACAGTTGAAATAGTCATCCACGAAGATCAGAACACCTAATAAAAAGGTGGCAAGCAGTGCTCCCGCTCTGGTCTTTACATGCTTTTTCGCCCATTCACCGAAGGCTGCAGAGCCTCCTGCCTTGTTCATCAGTGCCACCATGGTTCCAAGCAGGATCAGGAACATGAAGATACCGATATTCCATGCATCCGCAACGGAATTGATGAATCCGTCGTTGATCACTGTGTCCAGCGTCGCAATGGGAGAAAATCCGGTATAGATCAAAGCTCCCGTAACGATACCGATAAACAGTGATGAATATACTTCCTTTGTGATCAGTGCCAGTACAATTGCTACCACCGGGGGTAGTAATGCCCAAATTGTTCCGTACATAATTTTGCCCTCTCTCGTAGTTTTTTTCGCAGTTTTTCACTACATATTTAAATTTATGTCAAACGTTTCAGTGTGTCAATATAATTTTCCAAATTAACGCTTTAGCACAGCAATTTATTTGTTTTAACTCTTTTTCGCTTTAAATCGCTAAATTTTCTTGCATCCGGACGCAATCTGGGCTATAATGGGCAATGACATTTATCAGAAAGGACGTGCCCCTCGCACGATGGAATACTATGAGCTTTGAATTTATCAAAAAACTCCCCACTCCTGCGGAGATCCGCAAGGAACTGCCTCTTCCGGCAGAATTAGCCAAGATCAAAGAAGAAAGAGACGCCGGGATCCGTGATGTTCTCACCGGCAAAAGCAATAAATTCCTTGTGATCATCGGACCCTGCTCCGCTGATAACGAGGATTCCGTATGTGACTATGTCAATCGTCTGGCAAGAGTCAATGAGCAGGTCAAGGACAAGCTGATCCTGATCCCCAGAATCTATACGAATAAGCCCCGTACTACCGGTGAAGGCTACAAGGGCATCACCAGCCAGCCCGATCCCGAGAAAAAGCCGGATTTCCTGGCAGGTCTTATGGCAATGCGTAAGATGCACATCCGTGCGATCCAGGAGTCAGGACTTACCGCTGCCGATGAAATGTTATACCCTGAGAACTGGGGTTATGTATCCGATATCCTCTCCTACGTGGCCATCGGTGCCCGTTCCGTAGAGGATCAGCAGCATCGTCTGACCGTCAGCGGCTTCGATGTAGCTGCCGGTATGAAGAATCCTACCAGCGGAGACTTCTCCGTAATGCTGAACTCCGTATATGCGGCACAGCATCCCCACTCCTTCATCTATACCGGATGGGAAGTAAACACCCATGGCAACGACCTGGCACACACCGTACTGCGCGGTGCTACCAACAAGCACGGTGCCAACATCCCTAACTATCACTATGAGGATCTGATCCGCCTGTGGGATATGTACAGCAAGATGGATCTGAAGAATCCCGCCTGTGTCATCGACGCGAACCACTCCAACTCCAACAAGCAGTTCAAGGAGCAGATCCGTATCACCAAAGAGGTAATGCACAGCCGTAAGCTCAGTCCCGATCTGCACAAGCTGGTCAAGGGTGTCATGATCGAGAGCTATATCGAGGAAGGCAACCAGAAGGTAGGTGCCGGCTGCTACGGCAAGTCCATCACCGATCCCTGCCTGGGCTGGGAAGACAGCGAGCGTCTGATCTACGATATTGCAGAGTACGAATAAGGCAAAGCCTTTTTAGAAAAATTGCAGGAAGCCTTTTAATAACACAGGATTCACAAAGCATTCCAATATGCATCCGAAAACGAGCACCATCAGAATAAGTGCCAGTTTTCCCAATCTGCCGGGCAGGAACTTTTTTCCCTGCCCGGTTATATTATGATAAAAATAAATACTACGATGCAGTTCCTCACACCATCTGATCAACAGAAGTATCGCCGGCACATAACACAGATACTGTGGAAATGCACCTACAATTCCCAATAAGAGTCCTTTGACCCCATACCGGTAAATAGCCGTACTTATAAAAAAGCCTATGGAAAATCCGTACTTTACCGTAATACCCCCACAAAACACCAGTCCCAGATACGTGGTTGCCATAATGATCAGCACGATAAAATTCCGACATCTTTTACACAACACATACAAAAACAATCCTCTACTGTCCACTGTCATATATTTCATCCGGTACAACATATCTTCGTCCAGTATCCCCGTGGTCTGAAACCAGATTCTCCGTCCGAAATATGCTGCAGACAATCCGATTCCCAATCCGATCAGGAACAAAAAACGCAGCGGAAGCTTTCCCGCCGGCAGCATCGATCTGTCCCATTTCCACAAATCCCCATCCTCCGCTTCACCGTGTTATGCTAATATATGCGGACAACATACCGGATCATGCTTTGTCGGCACAAAAAAGCCCCACCTGACAGTTTTACTTGTCGGATGGGGCTTAGCCTCTTGAATTTATATATTATGATGCCAGGGTCAAAAGGT
>DLZQ01000060.1:0-34703 GCA_003447295.1 Lachnospiraceae bacterium | reverse complement strand
AGTGCGTAGCACGGAGCAATCCGCAGGCATCAAAGTCGGGGGCTTTTGACCCCGACATCATATTACGCATCCAGATATTTTGAAGCATAGGTCAGAATACCACAGATGGTCTTGGAATCCTGAATCTTGCAATCATAGATCATCTGCTTTAATTCCTCCACAGAATACGCCTCTACATTGATGAATTCATCTTCATCCAGATGCTGGCTTCCTCTGTCCTTCAGACCTCTCGCCAGATAGATGTCGATCTTCTCATTACAGAAAGCCACTGTGGTATAGATGGAAGTCAACAGTTCCACATGGTCGGTATGATACCCGGTCTCTTCCTGCAGTTCCCGCATAGCTGCCTGATCCGTAGGTTCTTCCCTGCCGTTCAGTCCTCCTGCCGGGATCTCCAGTGTCTCACGCTCCAGTGCATTACGGTACTGGCGCACCATCAGAAGCTTGCCGTCTTCTCTCACAGCCACCACGGCAGCCGCTCCTTTATGATCGATCAGATCCCATTTTGCAATATTGCCATTAGGAATCTGCATGGTATCCTGATAATAATCGAGAATGGCACCTTTTGCTACCAGATCACGGCTGATACGCTTGAATTTTTCCATGACTCATCGTCCCTTCTCATCCAAATATAACTCAAATAAACTTATTTGCTCTCCAGCAATTTATCTACGCTTACCATCTTGACACAAAGTACGAACAGGTCCGTAGCCATTGCCATCTCTTCCGGAGTCGGGAAGGAAGGTGCAATACGGATATTCGAATCCTTCGGGTCCTTCTTATACGGGAAGGTTGCTCCTGCTCCGGTCAGCGTCACACCGGCTTCCTTACACTTTGCCACGATTGCCTTCGCACAGCCCTCCATGGCATCAAAGGAGATGAAATATCCGCCGTTGGGTTTCGTCCAGGTACCGATACCAAGACCTCCCAGTTCCTCCTCCAGTACTTTCAGTACTGCCTCGAACTTGGGTCTCATAATAGCCGCATGTTTCTTCATATGTTCACGGACACCGTTGATGTCCTTAAAGTAACGCACATGGCGCAGCTGGTTGATCTTGTCATAACCGATAGTCTGGATCGTCATGGACTTACGCATATCATCCAGATTTGCCTTAGAGGATGCAATCGCTGCAATACCCGCTCCCGCAAATGTCACCTTGGAGGTAGAGCAGAACTCAAATACCATATCAGGATGTCCTGCCTTCTCACATTCAGAGAGAATCTCTAACAGCTGATCCTGTCTGTCATCGTATAAATGATGAATTGCATAAGCATTATCCCAAAAAATACGGAAATCCGGTGCCGCCGGCGTAAGCGCTGCGAAACGTCTTACCGTCTCATCGGAATAAGAATATCCCTGAGGGTTGGAGTACTTCGGTACACACCAAATACCCTTGATGGCGGGATCTTCGGATACCAGCTTCTCTACCAGATCCATATCCGGTCCTTCGGGAGTCATGGGAACGTTGATCATTTCGATTCCGAAATGCTCGGTAATACCAAAATGTCTGTCATAGCCGGGGACAGGGCACAAGAATTTAACATGATCCAGCTTGCACCAGGGGGTATTGCCTAAGAATCCGTGGGTCATAGCCCGGGATACGGTATCATACATGATGGTCAGACTGGCATTACCACAGACGATCACATTCTCCGGCTTCACTTCCAGAATATCAGCAATCAGTTTTTTCGCCTCGGGAATACCGTCCAGTCCCCCGTAATTACGAACATCCATGCCATCCTCAGCTTTCATAGCGCTCTGAGAATTCACAACATCGAGATAATCCATTGTCATATCCAGCTGGTTCGCTGCCGGTTTTCCTCTGGACATATCCAGTTTCAGGCCTTTGCCTTTTGCATCTTCGTATGCAGCGTTAAGCTCTGCCTTCAATGTTAAAAGTTCTTCCTTGGATAATTCCTGATATGCTTTCATTTCGTACCATACCTTTCTCGTTCTTTCCCATGGGGAATACGCTTTCTTCTGTGAATATTGGATAATCGTATACAATCATACACTTTGAATATCATACTATAAGACAGCAGATAACACAATAGGGAACTTTCACTTTTTTTACTACTGTTTTTGATACAAATGTATGAAAACAGCCGCTGCATGTTTCCATACAACGGCTGTCAGTTACATCTTATGAAATTGTCATTTCTGACTGGTCAGTTATTTGGCGTAATCAATTACGCGGCTCTCACGGATCACATTTACCTTGATCTGTCCGGGATATTCCAGTTCAGCTTCGATCTGCTTGGAAATATCTCTTGCCAACAGTACCATATCGGCATCTGAGATCTGCTCAGGCACTACCATAACACGAACTTCTCGACCTGCCTGAATAGCAAAAGATTTATCTACACCTTTGAAATTGTTTGTGATATCTTCTAACTGTCTTAATCTGCTAGTATAGGTTTCTAATGTTTCCCTTCTAGCTCCCGGTCTTGCAGCGGATATTGTATCAGCAGCTTGTACAATACATGCAATCAGGGATGTAGGCTCTACATCGCCATGGTGAGATTCCACTGCATTGATAACAGTAGCATTCTCTTTGTATTTCCGACACAGTTCAGCACCTAACTGGATATGGGAGCCTTCCATTTCGTGGTCGACTGCCTTACCGATATCATGCAGCAGTCCCGCTCTCTTGGCAAGTCTCACATCCAGTCCCAGCTCTGCAGCTAACAGCCCTGACAGCTGTGCCACTTCGATGGAATGCTTTAATGCGTTCTGACCATAGCTGGTACGGAATTTCATCTTGCCGAGTAATCTTACCAGTTCGGGATGGATGCCATGTACGCCAACCTCCAGGGTTGCGGCTTCTCCCTCTTCCTTGATCATTACTTCGACTTCCTTCTGCGCCTTCTCTACCATCTCTTCGATTCTGGCGGGATGAATACGTCCATCCACGATCAGCTTCTCCAGCGCAATTCTCGCTACCTCACGTCGGATTGGATCAAATCCGGACAGAATAACTGCCTCCGGTGTATCATCAATGATCAGGTCTACACCCGTCATGGTCTCAAGGGTACGGATGTTACGTCCCTCACGTCCGATGATACGTCCCTTCATCTCGTCATTAGGTAACTGTACAACGGAAATTGTAGTCTCAGAGACATGATCTGCTGCACATCTCTGTATTGCGTTAACCACATATTCCTTTGCCTTTTTGTCTGCTTCTTCTTTGGCCCGACTCTCCATTTCCTTGATCATCACGGCCGATTCATGCTTCACTTCATCTTCAACAATTTTCAATAAGTAGTCTTTTGCTTGTTCAGAGGTTAATCCGGAAATTCGTTCCAGTTCCTGCACACGCTGCTCATTCAGCTTAGAGACTTCATCCTTCATACGGTTGAGAGTTTCTTCTCTGGATGCTAAACTTGCTTCGCGCTTCTCGATGGCATCTGCTTTCTTGTCGATGTTCTCTTCCTTCTGCTGAACTCTGCGCTCATACCGCTGAGCTTCCGCTCTGCGTTCCTTGATCTCTTTGTCCAGTTCATTCTTGGTACGAATGGACTCTTCCTTGACTTCCAGGAGTGATTCACGCTTTTTGTTCTCCGCAGTTCTCAGAGCTTCATCAATAATCTCTCTTGCCTTCTCCTCCGCATTACCGATCGTACTCTCCGCATTGTTCTTCAGGCGGGAAGTAGTAACTTTGGATGTGATCAGCACGGCTGCGATAACGGCTATGACAAGAACGATCGCAGAAGCCACTAATACTATTACAATATTAGTGTCCACTACAGGAGCACCTCCTTATGAAATTTTCATTGTACATTTTGCTCCGACAATACAAATTATCGTTCATAATAGAATGCAATTTATGTACATTCTAACAAGCAATTCACAACAGTATTAGTGTAAACTGAAATTACACCTCTGTCAAGTACAAGTCGCAATTACTCCAAAAATAGTTCCCATATTAAAATATTCTTTGTGCATTATTTCTTGTAAATACCACTCAATTCGACATTCTTAAAAATCATCGCCATGCATGCCGCCGATTGCCTTACGAATTACTTCCGCGGAAAACCCCTTCCTTGCCAGGAAGGCGTATATCTTCTGCCGTTCCTTCCAGTCCGTCTCGCCTTCTGTATCGTAGTGCTTCTTATGAAGGAGCTCCCGGATCATCGCCTGCTCATCCTGCTTACCACCGTTCTCCCGCCATACCTGCCATGCCTCTTCTATGGTCGCCGCTAAGATTCCCTTGCCCTGCAGATCCTGTTCGATCCGGCGTCTGCTGCGGCTGTCCTCATGATAGGTAATATAGTCCACCGCATACCGCAGGTCATCAATATAGTGAAAGCCTGCCACATAGTCAATTGCCTGCTCTATGATCTTGGGCGGATAAAAGCCCTGCTGAAGCTTCGTCCGAAGCTGCGATGTGGTATATTCTCGTCCCTGTAACAGATTCATGGCACGAAGCTTCGCCCGTTTGGGAAGTACTTCCCCCATGATGGTCCGGTAGTCCTCTTCCTTTAACGGCTCGCCCTCTTTTATATGGTAGAGACGCAATTCGCCTTTGTATAATACAAAGGCGAATTCCTGGTCAATATATACCTTACTTCTCGATTTGGAAAGTTCCGTAACCTGTGTTACCAGCATGTATCTACTCTTCTTTCTCGGCTGCGGCAGCAACGTCTGCCTTCAGTCCGTAATGCTCTCTGACCTTCTCGGCGATCTCATCACAGACGGCAGGATTGTCCTTCAGATACTGCTTGGCATTCTCGCGTCCCTGTCCGATCTTGTTCCCTTCATAGGCATACCAGGCACCGGACTTGGCTACGACATCACAGCTGGCTGCCAGATCCAGAATATCTCCTACCATGGAAATACCTTCACCGAACATGATATCAAACTCTGCTTCCTTGAAAGGAGGCGCGATCTTATTCTTAACGACTTTGACACGGGTACGGTTACCGATGACTTCACCGCCCTGCTTCAGCGCTTCGATTCTTCTGACGTCCAGTCGTACGGAGGAGTAGAACTTCAATGCACGACCACCGGTGGTAGTCTCGGGATTACCGAACATTACACCTACCTTCTCACGCAGCTGGTTGATGAAGATTACGGTACAGTTGGACTTGCTGATGACAGCGGTCAGCTTACGCAGTGCCTGGGACATCAGTCGTGCCTGTAAGCCCACATGGCTGTCTCCCATGTCACCGTCGATTTCCGCCTTCGGTACCAGTGCGGCAACAGAGTCCACTACAATAATATCGATGGCGCCGGAACGTACCATGGTCTCAGTGATCTCCAGTGCCTGCTCACCGTTATCCGGCTGGGAAATGTACAGATTATCAATGTCTACACCGATATTCTTCGCATAGACGGGATCTAAGGCATGCTCCGCATCGATGAATCCGGCAATACCACCTCTCTTCTGTACCTCTGCGATCATATGTAAGGTAACGGTGGTCTTACCACTGGATTCCGGTCCGTAGATCTCGATGATCCTTCCCTTGGGAATACCACCCAGTCCCAAGGCTATATCCAAACTTAAAGAACCGGTGGGAATGGTCTCCACATTCATCTGCGCTGTGGGATCTCCCAGCTTCATTACCGCGCCCTTTCCATATTGCTTCTCAATCTGGCTCAGTGCCGCATCCAATGCTTTAAGCTTATCGTCTTTTTCCATGTTAATCTCCTTTTCTTACAAGGAACAAATGTTCTGCTTTTATTTAGGATAAAACATTTGTTCGTGTTTGTCAATGTCTATTTTTATTATATCTATTTTATGTCCAATAAAACTCCCTTTAATAGCATCCCCCCCTATTTACTAATTTTGTCCCGATAATCGTCTGAAATTTTAGCGAATGCCTGAATTGCCGATAATCAGAGATAGAAAGACATGTCAGCGAATTACTCCGCTACAAGATATAAAAAGAATGTACCACACATCCCCGCTTCCCGCAAGGACGCATGATACATTTCTTTTTTTTCGGCACTATCTACAATTTTTACCCCCTACGTTTTGAGGGTATCTCACAAATTATTTTTTTGTTACTTTTTACCAAAAGTAACCTTGCTGAAGTATTTCAGTATACAGCTGCGCATCAGGATCAGCGCTGCACAGGTGGTTGCCTCTCTGATCTGGCTGCGGGTTCCTGAGAAATGATATTCCTTCACTGTAAGCTCTCCCTTCACGCTACATCCGATGTATACCAGCCCTACCGGCTTCTCCTCGGTTCCACCGTCCGGACCCGCAATGCCGGTCACTGCCACTGCCACATCCGACTTCATCAGCATTGCCGCTCCCTTTGCCATTTCACCGGCGGTTTTGCTGCTGACAGCACCGTATTTATCCAGTGTGCTCTTGCGTACACCCAAAAATTTTCTCTTGGCTTTGTTCGAATAAGTTACCAGTCCCGCCTTATAGCATTCCGATACCCCGGGCACGTTGATAATCCTTGCAGCGATCATACCGCCGGTGCAGGACTCTGCGGTAGTCACCGTCAGATCGTTGGCAAGCAGTAGATCCGCCACTGCCGTTTCCAGCGTCGTCTCCCCTTTTGTGCTGTAAATATCCGCTCCGAAACGGGATTTTAATTCCTTCACCACAGGTTTGATGGCTTTTCCGGCTGCCTTGGCATTCTCCCCGGAAGCCGTCACCCGGATATGTACCTCGCCGGTCTTGGTATAGGTGGCTATGGTCGGATTTGTCTGTTCGGCGATCAGATCCTTCAGGGTATCCTCCACCTGGCTCTCCGGCACACCGCAGATCTTCACAGTCTGGGAGCAGATAATTCCGGGAGTCAGGCCCTCCAGATACGGGAATACCTGCTGCTCGAACATCGGGATCAGCTCCGCAGGAGGCCCCGGTAATAATACAATACGGTTCCTGTCTGTCTCCAGAATAATGCCCGGAGCGGTTCCGTTGTCATTATCCAGAACCTTCGCTCCTTCGGGTACCATGGCCTGTTTCCAGTTATTATCCGTAGGCTGTATGTCTCTTACAGCAAAAAATTCTGCGATCCGTTCCATGCTGTGATCATCCACAGATAAATTTTTCCCGCAGACCTTTGCCACGGTCTCCTTGGTCAGATCATCCTCCGTGGGACCCAGTCCGCCGGATAACAGAATCACATCCGAGCGTTCCATGGCACATTTCAGTACTCCCGCCAGTCTCTCCGCATTATCTCCCACCACCGTCTGGTAGTAGCAGTCCAGTCCGGCTCCTGCCAGCTTTTCCGCAAGATATACCGCATTGGTATTCACAATGTTCCCCAGTAATATTTCGGTGCCTACACAGATGATCTCCGCTGTCATATATTTACCACCTTTCGCTATCCTTGTCACAGGTTTGTCCACAGACAGTATACTACACTTCCAAAGCAGAGAAAAGGAAATATTTTACTGCAGAGAGTTTTCTGCCTCCACCTTTTCCTGATTCCAGAGCTGATGTCGTATTTTTTCATCGGTTCCCCGATGGCTTCTCTCCCGCCACTGGGTAGGGGTGCATTCATACCGTTTCTGGAAACTGCGATGGAAAGAGCGCATGTTGGGAAATCCACACTCGTAGCTGATCTCCGTCACGGTTTTGCGGCTGTCCTTTAACAGATTGCATGCCAGAATCATCCGCTGCTGCGCTACATAAGAGGGAAATGAAATATTCAACTGAGAAGAAAAAATGTGAGACAGATAATACGGGCTGATCCCCAGCTCTTTTGCCACCTTCTGTGCTGTCAGTTCTACGGTAATATTGTCGTTGATATATTGTAACAGCCTCTGCGTAATATTCAGGTCAGATGGCTTGTCCTTTTTAATCACCGCAATATTTTCATACATGTCCGCAAGCAGTGCCATTAACAGCCCTTTATCCTGCCTGAACGGTCGCAGTTCCTTATGTAACCCGATGTCCGCCAGGATGTCTAACACCATCTGTCCGTACCGGCTGAGCATCCCTTTCTGAAAATAGGGAGACTTCATATCATAATAGGTAAGTTCTTCCTGAAATTCCCCAATGTAATCCATATCCGCAATGATCAGAAGCATCCCCACCTCTCCCACAGAGCTGTAAGAATGAATCTGATTCGGGTAGATCATCAGACAATCTCCGGTAGTCAGATGATATTTTACTCCCGCTACCGTGGCATCCATCTCTCCTTCCGTCAAATGAACAAATTCCATATGCTTATGCAGATGAAATGGGAAGTTCGGATGCCACCAGACATGACAGTCATAGACCTTTTTTCTGCTCTCATAAAACGGTTTTACTGTATTCATACTAATCTCCATTCCGCAGACGATTCCTTTCATCGAAAGAATCACAAATCAAATTTTGTACCGTCTGTATTCTACATACCATATTCCATTCCAGATTTCCACTATTTTCCCTGAAATAGCAATTTTTGTCCTATAAGTATTTTCTTTTTGTCGTGCAGCTTAAGCATTTTTCACGTACAATAATCTCAAATGAAAGCAGTACCAATTTATGAACAATATAAAGAAGAGGTGCTTTATGAATCGTACAGAAGCCAGAGAAAAAGCTGCCGCACTGGTAGCAAAAATGACAATCGAAGAAGTTGCATCGCAGCTGCTGCACTCCTCTCCCGCGATTCCACGTCTGGGCGTTCCCGCCTATGACTGGTGGAGCGAAGCGCTCCATGGAGTCGCCAGAGCCGGCACTGCCACCTGCTATCCACAGGCGATCGGTCTGGGCGCAACTTTTGACCGTGATCTTCTGCAAAAAATTGCCGGTTCCATCGCACTGGAAGCCAGGGCAAAATATAACGCATATTCCCGTCTGGAGGATCGTACGCGCTATAAGGGTGTGACCATGTGGTCTCCCAATATCAATATCTTCCGCGATCCCCGCTGGGGAAGAGGTCAGGAGACCTACGGAGAAGACCCCATGCTTACTGCTACCCTTGGCTGTGCCTTTGTAGAAGGATTACAAACGAAACGGGACGGGTACTTAACTACCGCCGCCTGTGCCAAACATTTTGCGGTACACTCCGGTCCGGAAGCCCTGCGTCACAGTTTTGACGCCAAGGCTACGAAAAAAGATCTGTGGGAGACATATCTTCCCGCTTTTGAAGCCCTGGTAAAGCAGGCAGATGTGGAAGCTGTCATGGGTGCCTACAATCGCACCAACGAGGAACCCTGTTGTGCACACTCCTATCTTATGGAAGAAGTACTTCGCGGTAAATGGCATTTTCAAGGACATTTCGTCTCCGATTGCTGGGCAATCCGGGATTTCCACGAAGGACACCATGTGACTGCTTTTCCTGAGGATTCTGCTGCTCTCGCCCTGGAGAAGGGCTGTGACTTAAACTGCGGCTGTACCTATGAATATATCTTACAGGCATATAAACAGGGAAAAGTGAGCGAAGAAGAGATCCGCCGCAGTGCCGTGCGCCTCTTCACCACCAGATATCTGTTGGGACTCTTTGACCACAGTATATTAGACGAAATTCCATACAATGTGGTGGGCTGCAAGAAGCACAGAGACCTGGCTTATCAGGCTGCTGTGGAGAGCTGTGTACTGTTAAAAAATAACGGCACACTGCCCCTTTCCCTGAAGGATAAAAAACGTGTGGCAGTCATCGGTCCCAACGCCGACAGTCATGCCGCATTAGTCGGCAATTACAACGGTACCCCGCCCCGCTCCATCACTGTGGTGGAAGGCATCATAAGAATCTGCGAAGATACCGACTGGGATGTGAATTATGCGGAAGGGTGTCTGCTCTATGACGATCCTTCTATTCGGAAGGTATTTCAGAATTACCGCATCCCGGAGGCTGTGGCTTTGGCGCAGTCCTGCGATCTCGCCATCCTCTGCGTCGGTCTCGATATTACACTGGAAGGTGAACAGGGAGATGCCGGCAATGCGTTTGCCAGCGGTGACAAACCGGATCTATTGCTTCCCAAGATTCAGAGAGACCTAGTGGAACAGGTACTTGCTACCGGCACTCCGGTGATTCTGGTCGATCTCGCCGGAAGCCCCATAGATCTATCCGCTTATGAGGATCAGGTGTCTGCGATCCTGCATGCCTGGTATCCCGGCGGCGAAGGTGGACGTGCTATTGCGGATATTCTGTTTGGCAAAGTATCTCCCGGCGGCAAACTGCCACTTACCTTCTATTATAATAACAGTCCTCTTCCGGACATTACCGATTATCGCATGACCGGACGTACCTACCGTTATTTGGAAGGCAAACCCTGGAAGCCTTTCGGCTTCGGACTGACATACGGAGAATTACAGATTACAGAAGCGAAAGTGTCAGAGGTAGAATACACAAGGGAGATTCCCTCCGCACAGATCACTCTGCACTGTCAGAATCCCACGGATCGTGACTTAAGTGATGTCATACAGGTTTATGTCCATGTGAATGGCTCCGCCAATGAAGTGCCGAATCACAAGCTGGCAGCCTTTGAGCGGATCCGCCTGGAAGCCGGAGCAGACCGGGAATTACGGATTGAAGTTCCCGCCGTGGCATTTACTACAGTAGATGATTCCGGTAACCGTAACTGTGATGGTACATCCGCTACATTATATGTAGGATTTGCCCAGCCGGATCTGACCGAAGAAGGTCAGAAGACCTATGAATACGGCAGAGGACAGATCCTCGAGATCCCATTACACTGAGCACTATGGTGGTAAGCCATTTGCTATAGAGAGATGTATTTTTAAAACAAGAAGGATAAATCCTCTCCTCGACATAGAGGTCTGGATTTTCCTTCGGAAAACAAGGAGGATAAATCCTCTCCTCGCCATAGAGGCTCGGATTTTCCTTCGGAAAACAAGGAGGATTACAATGAAAAGAAACAAGATCTTAAGCTTACTGCTGTCAGTTTCCATGCTGACCGCACTCACCGCCTGCGGAAACCAGGGTTCCGATACTCCCGCAGCATCCACCGATGCCGCAGGCACTGCAGCGGCTACCGAAAGCGCCGCTTCTTCCGATAACGGCTATGTGCTGGACAAGGTTACCCTCGTCGTAGACGGTACTTTCAATGCATCCGTAGATGCTTATCAGGACAAGTTCATCGAACAGTGGGACGTTGCTGTCAGTGAAGCACTTGGTCATCCCATCAGCCTGAATATCCAGCAGTTAGACCATTCCAGTTATGTAGATGGTGTCGGTCGTCTGTTCGCCAGCGGTGATTATCCTGATGTGATTCTGCTGAATGCAAGTCAGTATGCCGAATATGCAAAAACCGGTCTTCTGTGGGATATGACAGATGCCTATGATAATGCAAAGTTCCAGAGCCATATGGTACTTCCCGCAGTGAACCAGAGCGTTCGTATCGATGGCAGACAGTATGGTCTGTCCACCGGTCTTGGCGGCGGTTGTATCACTTATGTAAAACAGGCATGGCTGGATGCTGTTGGCATGAAGGCTGAAGATGTTACCGACTGGGATTCCTACTATGCAATGTTAAAGGCATTCACCGAGCAGGATCCTGACGGCAACGGCAAGAATGATACCTATGGCGTTGCTGCGGCAGGCTTTATCGGTTCTGAGGCTCCTTATACCAACTACCTGCCTCAGTTCTGGCAGAATGCATACCCCAACTTCACTTATGATGAGAATGGTGTATGGTATGATGGTTTCAACACTCAAGAGACCAAGGATGCTCTGCTTCGTTTACAGCAGGCTTACGCTGACGGCGTTATCGATCCCGAGTCCCTGACCATGGGTACCAAGGATGTTCGTGAAAAATGGTGGTCTTCTGACCAGTCCGGTTCCTTCGGCGCTTTCACTTACTGGTCCGGTTACTGGAACGATAATCTGATCAACAACATGGACAAAAACGGTGTGGATTCCGGGCTGGCAAGACTGGCTCCCCTCGCTGAAATGGATGGCTACCTGAACCGAGAATCTCCTGTGTACTGCATTATTGATGACGGTGACGGCGATGCTTCCAGAGAACAGGCAATTTTTGATGCAGTCTTCGAAACCATGTTTGATGGTGGCACTGTACAGACACTGTGGGTATACGGTGCTGAGGGTTATCACTGGTCTACCAAAGCAGAAACTATTGTTACCGGTGAAGGTACCGACAATGCAAAGACCTATGAGTATAAAGATGGTGAATTTCATCTTCGCCTGAACCCTTCCGATCCCAGTGCTCTATGGAAAAAGAATGCTATTGATCCTTCTTCCATGATCTGCTCCTTAGAGAATGGTTTTGAATCCGCTACCGACCTGACCAAAGAATGTAACGAGTTTTTCTCCGAGCACAGCGTAGATGCTCCTCATTCCGCATCCTGTGATGCCATCACCAACTACGGTGGCACCATCACCGATGCCAAGAACGCAGTCATCGCTGAAGTGGTTGTAAAGGGTGGCAATGTAGATGCCGCTATGGACAACTATGTGAAGACAACTCAGGATATGGTAGATGAGATTCTCTCCGAGTTGAATGCACAGTAGTCCTTATATTTGGTAAAAGCTATCATTTCATTTCTATAACTTCCAAAAAAGGCTGTCCCACATATATGATATGTAGGGCAGCCTTTTACAGCTTCTGTCATGTATCTAGTTATTTACTTTGCCTTCATCCATTTCCTCTTCCGTGGTAATGGCGAATGCAATGTTGGTAGCATGATCCGCAACTCTCTCCAGACCGGATACGATATCAGAGAAGATCATACCGGCTTCGGGAGAACATTCTCCCTTGGTAAGACGCTCTACATGCTTCTTCTGCAGTTCGCGTTCTTTCTCATCTACCTGATCCTCTAAAGTGACGATCTCCTGCATATGGGTCTCATCGCTCTTGGCGAACATCTCTACGGCATAACGAATGATCTTATTGACCATCTCCAGCATGTCTCCCAGTTCCTTCTGGGCTTCCTTACTGATGGAGATTCCCTCTTCCTTGCGCTGTCTGGCGGCATCCGCTACATTCTCTGCATGGTCACCGATACGCTCGATATCGTTCACCACATGGAACAGGGCACCCAGACTGTTCAAGTCTTCGATGGGCAGCGTCGTCTGGTTGATCTTCACCAGATAATCTGTAATGGCATGGTTCAGGAAGTTGATATTTTTCTCTACCTCGTAGACTTCCTCAATGTCTTCTTCATCTAATGTAATCAGCGCATTCATGGCACGGTTTAAGTTCTCCTCCGCCAGGGAAGCCATACGCTCCAGCTCCTTGACAACCTCTACCACTGCGGTAGCGGGGTTGAACACCACTTTGTCTCCGATGTATTTTAACTGATAGCTTTCTCTGTAACCAACCTTCTGGTCTTCGCCGGGGACGATCAGGTAGGTCATCTTCACCAGCCAGCCGGTGAACGGGAACAGCATGATTACCTGAGCGATCTTGATCATCGTATGTGCATTTGCCACGAACCGGCCGTTGTCTGCGGAGATAGACTTGATCAGTTCCACGATCTGATCTCCTGCCACAAACAGAGCAATGTAGATAATAACAGTGCCAATGATATTGAACAGCAGATGGATCAGTGCAGCTCTCTTCGCATCCTTTTTACCGGTCATGGAAGCTAACATTGCGGTAGCACAGGCACCGATATTACATCCTAAGATAATGTACAGTGTAATAGGTAACGGCAGCAGATCCTGATTGGCAAGTAAAAGTACGATACTGACCGTTACGGATGAGCTCTGAATAACAGCAGTCAGGGCGAATCCCATAAGTGTAGCTAAGAACGGGTTCTTCAGGGACATCAGCAGATTCACTACCTGAGGTTCGTTCTTCATATTCGCCATCGCCTGGGACATGGTACTTAAGCCCACGAACAGGATACCGAATCCTACGACCACTTCCGCAACCTTGCGGACTTTTTCTTTTTTCGTGAACATCATCACGACCACACCTACTAATAAGATCAGCGGTGCTATTTTCGATAAATTAAATGATACCAGCTGTGAGGTGATGGTAGTACCGATGTTGGCACCGAGGATAACTCCCGCTGCCTGATACAGATTCATCAGCCCGGAGTTAACGAAGCTGACGACCATGACCGTACATGCTGAGGAAGACTGGATGATACCGGTGAAAATAATACCTACGATCATACCCATGAAACGATTCGTGGTGAAAATCTCCAGAATACGACGAAGCTTGGCACCTGCTACCTTCTCGATGGAATCACTCATAAGTTCCATTCCGAATAAAAACAGTCCCAGACCTCCGGCCATTGTCAATATTGTTCCAAAGCTCATTTTTAATCCCTCAATCTCTCTCGATTCTCTTACGAAAAAACAAAATAATTATTTTCAAACTTTATTCTAAATAGAAACAATCCAAAATATATTTTACGAGATAGAATAAAAACTTGCAATGTAAATTTTACTTTTCTTTTACTTTTCTTTACAAAATTTTACGCGTTTTCCACCATTTTTGCGCATAACAGCCGTTTTTCTATGCGTTTCGCCCATCCGCAATATCCAGGTCCAGCTGCTTCTTAAGTTCTTCCAACGATCCGAATCTGCGTTCCGGGCGTCGGAAGCTTTTTAATGCCACCTCGATCTCCTGTCCGTAGATGTCCAGATCAAAATCGTACAGATAGGATTCCACTCCCATCCTTTTTTCGGAAGAAACAGTCGGTTTGGTTCCCACATTGCTGATGGCTTTGTAGATTTTCCCATTATAACGTACTGCCGCATAATAGACCCCGTTGGGAGGCAGAAGTTTGCCTGCGGGCGGCAGGAGATTTACCGTGGGAAATCCCAAAGTATGACCGATATGGTTGCCATGTTCCACGCATCCCACCAGAGTATAGGGCATTCCCAGCATCTTTTCTGCTTCTTCCATCCGCCCCTCTTCCACCAGCTTGCGGATGTAAGTGGAGCTGACCTCGATGCCATCCACTTCGATCTTCTCTATGGTCCGGACACAAAAACCTAACTGCGGAGCCATTTTCTCTAAAAGCTCGGCATTGCCTGCACCATTTTTTCCAAAAGACAGATCTTCACCTGCCGCCACAAAACGGGTATTCATCTGCTTCGCCAGAATCTCTGTCACGAAACGCTCCGGTTCTGTGGCCGCAGTCTCTTTTGTCAGCGGGAACTCGATCAGGATGTCGATACCCAGACGTTCGAAGAGACGTCTTTTCTCTTCTCTTGTCGTCAATTCTTTTCCATCCGACAGTCCGAACAGCACCGCCGGTGTGGGATCAAAAGTGAAAACACAGGCTGCCAGTCCGTTCTTTTTCTTATTCAGGATTTCCTCTAAAAGTCTTCTGTGCCCCAAATGCACACCGTCAAATTTGCCGATGGCTACCGCTGTATCTTTTTCCAGATAAAAGTCTGTTGTTCCTGCAATAATTTCCAAGTCTATTTCCTGCTTTCTGTGTTACTGGGGAAGATTTTCACGGGCTTGTACCATTCTTTTGCCCCGTCATACGCATAAATGCCCACAAAGCTGTCATCCTCTCTGTAAACACGCACCCACTCTCCCACAGGATAAGTAGTCTGCTCCATGGTCTGTCCCGGATAAAAAGCGTTCCCGTTATCGATCAATTTCCGCCATTTTTCCTCTACATGCACTGCATTAAAATCCGCAAAAATACGGTCCGTGGGAAGCAGTGCCTCCTCTAATCTGCCCGTATCCCGAAGTTCCTGCAGCTGTGTCAGTGTCAGGGCATCTGTAAGCCGGAATTCTCCGACTCTGGTGCGGACGAGGCTCTGCATGGTGCCACCGCAGCCAAGCTTCCCACCAATATCGGCACAAAGACTGCGAATATAGGTTCCCTTGGAGCATTCCACACGGAATTTCACCACCGGAAGCCGGATCTCCAGGATCTCGATCGCCGGCAGATCCACGTGTCTTGCCTGCCGTTCTACTTCTTTACCTGCCCTGGCCAGTTCATAAAGCTTCTTTCCGTTGACCTTCAGCGCGGAATACATAGGCGGGATCTGGTCATAACCGCCGACAAAGCTTCCGATCACTTCACGTACCTGTGCCTCATCCACCGCTACTTCCCGCTCTTCCAAAACGGTTCCCGTGGTATCCTGGGTATCTGTGATCTTCCCCAGCAAAAGTTCTGCCACATATTCTTTGGTCCTGTCCGTCAGCATTTCGCATGCTCTGGTAGCACTCCCCAGACATACAGGAAGCACACCGGTAGCCTGTGGATCCAGTGTACCTGTGTGCCCTATCTTTTTCTGCCGGCAGATCCCACGAAGCTTGGCTACCACATCATGAGAGGTAAAACCTGCTTCCTTGTATACATTGATGATGCCGTCCATTAATCCTGTTCTCCCCGCAATTGCTTATCTATGTGCAGTGACAAATTATTGATGCAGTCATGGAAAGTTCCCTTCATGGTGCAGCCTGCGGCACGTACATGTCCGCCACCTCCAAAGAAAGATGCCACCTTCGCCACATCAACCTTCTCATTGGAACGCATGCTGACCTTGTACTCCAGTACACCGGTCTCATACATGAAAATCGCACAGTCGATTCCCTTAATATTGCGCAGCTGGTTTACAATGCCGTCCAGATCTCCCGGAACCGCATTGTAGAAATCCATAGTCTTGCGATCCACCATGCTCACGATACAGCGACCGTCCATGAAACGTATGCTCTCCATCAGGGCTCTGCCCATGATCTGTGTCTGCAGATATGTCTTCTGATAAAAGCTTTCCTCGATCAGCTTGGGAAAATTAAATCCGAAAGAGATCAAAAATGCCGCTGCCTGCAATGTCTCCGGTGTCGTATTAGAATACTGGAATACGCCGGTATCGTGGATGATGCCGGTGTACAGTGCTTCCGCAATATCTCTGTCAATAAGTTCGGCATCCATGATGTGATACAGTACCTCACAGGCACTGCCCACCTCGGGACGGACGAGATTTACATCACCGCAGCCGGAATTGCTGATGTGATGATCGATGTTGATCTTCTTTTTCGCATTCTGAAAATATTTCTCTGCGTCTCCCAGTCGGTCTCCACTGCAATCCAGCGCAAAATATATATCAAAAGGATCCTGCTCCAGACATTCGGTCTGAATCTCATCGTATCCCTTCAGATAGGAAAACTCTTCGGAAGGCTTCTGTAAATATACGGTAACTTCTGCTTCCGGAAGGAGTTTACGCAGGTACATCTGTAAGGACAGACATACACCCACGCAGTCTCCGTCGGGACGAATATGTCCGCTGATGCCGATCTTTTTTGCACCACGACATTCTTCACGCAAATCCATTATTCGTCACCTTCCTCTGTCTCTTCCATAACTTCATTTTCCGGCTTCTGTGCCTGTTCGTCCGCAGCAATGACCTCATCGATCTTATGGGACATATTGACACCGTATTCGATGGACTGATCCATCACAAAAGTAATATCCGGAGTGTTGCGCAGATTGATGGTACGAGCCAGCTCTCTGCGGATATAGCCTTCGGCGCTCTTTAAGCCCTGTATGGTAGACTTTCTGACTTCCTCGTCTCCCAACACACTGATCCATGCCTTACAGCTTTTTAAATCCGGTGCCACTTCCACAGCGACCACACTGGTCCAGGGACTGATCCGGGGGTCCTTAAGACCGCCCCGGATGATCTCTGCCAGAACACGCTGCACTTCCCCGTTCACACGGGTATTTTTTACACTATTTTTTCTCATTCTTATTCCTTCTTACTTCATACCTAAACCATGATATACCGGAAGCTTCGCTTCGTACTACACCGGAAGTTTCGCTTCGTACCACACCGGAAGTTTCGCTTCGCGAAACTTCCCGGCAGGGTCTAGTTATTCTTAGATTACGTACTTTGTAATCTTAGAATAACTCCCTACCGTGGTACCTCGACCATGATGTAGGCTTCTACGATATCCAGCTCCTGCATCTTGTCAAAGCCTTCGAATACGAGACCACACTCATATCCTGCCTTAACTTCCTTCACATCATCTTTGAATCTCTTCAGGGAAGCCAGGTTGCCCTCGAAGATCTGCTCGCCCTCACGGGTGATACGAACCTTACAGCCTCTCTGGAATACACCGTCTAAGACATAGGAACCGGCAATGTTACCGATAGCGGATGCCTTGAAGATCTGACGAACCTCTGCATGACCGATCACCTTCTCCTCGTATACAGGATCCAGCATACCCTTCATGGCAGCTTCGATATCTTCGATGGCCTGGTAGATGACCTTGTACAGACGTACATCCACGCCCTCTCTCTCTGCGGTTGCCTTGGCTGTCGCATCGGGACGGACGTTGAATCCGATGATGATCGCGTTGGACGCACTTGCCAGGGATACGTCGGACTCGTTGATGGCACCTACGCCGCCGTGGATACATTTTACTACTACTTCTTCATTGGACAGCTTCATCAGGGACTGTTTTACTGCCTCTACACTACCCTGTACGTCAGCTTTGACGATCAGGTTCAGTTCCTTCAGATTGCCTTCCTGGATCTGGCTGAACAGATCATCTAAGGACATTCTGCCCTTGGTCTCTTCCAGCATCTTTTCCTTATTCTGTGCCAGGTAGGTCTCCGCATAGGATTTTGCTGTCTTATCATTATCATGTGCCAGGAATACTTCACCGGCACTGGGAACATCGGACAGACCCAGGATCTCTACGGGAGTAGATGGTCCTGCTTCCTTGACTCTGCGTCCCTTGTCATCGATCATGGCTCTTACCTTACCATGAGCCACACCTGCGGAGATAAAGTCTCCCACATGCAGGGTACCCTTCTGTACCAGTACGGTAGCCACAGGACCGCGTCCCTTATCCAGCTCTGCCTCGATGACCAGACCTCTTGCCTTTCTCTTGGGGTTCGCCTTCAGTTCCATGATGTCTGCAGTCAGCAGGATCATGTCAAGCAGCTGGTCGATGCCCTCGCCGCTTTTTGCGGATACGGGTGCAAATACGGTGCTTCCGCCCCAATCCTCGGGGATCAGCTCATACTCAGCCAGCTCCTGCTTTACACGATCAATGTTTGCAGAGGGCTTATCGATCTTGTTCACTGCTACGATGATCTCAACGCCTGCTGCCTTTGCATGGTTGATCGCTTCTACCGTCTGGGGCATTACGCCATCATCCGCTGCTACTACCAGGATAGCAATATCGGTCGCATTGGCACCACGCATACGCATGGCAGTAAATGCTTCGTGTCCTGGAGTATCTAAGAAGGTGATCTTGCGATCTCCCACATTTACAGTATAAGCACCAATGTGCTGGGTGATACCACCTGCCTCGCGATCGGTTACGTTGGTCTTACGAATAGCGTCTAACAGGGAAGTCTTACCATGGTCAACGTGACCCATAACACAGATTACGGGAGGTCTTTCCACCAGATCTTCCTCTTTCTCTTCGTCTTCCTTCAGCAGCTCTTCGATGACATCAACCTTGACCTCTTTTTCACAAAGAATGTCATATTCCATGGCGATGTTTTCTGCATCTTCATAGGAGATCTCCTGGTTCACGGTTACGACCTTACCTTCCAGGAACAGCTTCTTGATGATGGCTGCAGGCTGTAACTTCATCTTCTCAGCCAGTTCTTTGATGGTGATGGATTCCGGCAGCACGATCACCTTGATCTGCTCTTCCTGTACCTCTTCCTTCTTCTTTTCCGGCTTGATGAAACGTCCGGGCTTGTTCTTCAGTGCGTCCTCGTCCTCGTAGATATGGTCCTTCTTGGAGCGCTTGTTGTCCTTCTCCTGGCTGAAACGTCTCTTTTCATCTTCGCGCTTCTTCTCCATATCTTTGCCTGCAGGTTCCGGAGCGAAGCCCTTATTCTGTCTGTTATCTCCGAATCGATTACCCGATCCGCCATTGCCTCTCTGGTCGCGGCCGTTATTGCCGTAACCGCGCTCACCGTTGCCGTTATTTCTGCGATCACCCTGGCCGCCTTCCATACCCGGACGACCCTGTCTGTTAAATCCGCCTCCCTGAGGTCTGCCATTGCCCATACCTCCTCTGTTTGCGTTCTGTCCGCCCTGGCGGTTGCCCTGACCATAGCCACCCTGACGATTATCACGATTGCCATCTCTGTTATCACGATTATAACCGCCTTGACCACGATCGTTCTGTCCACGATTATCACGGTTCTGTCCGTAATTATTCTGACCGTAACCACCCTGACGGTTGTCGCGATTATTGTTCTGCGGTCTGTCCGCAGGTCTTGCCTGTGCAGTATTCTGTGTATTCTGCGCTGTCTGCGTGGCTGCGGTATTGGTACTCTGCGCTGCCTGTTCCTTTACAGGAGCCTGCGTGGCTGCGGTATTGTTTACAGGCTTTTTCGCAGGCTGTTGTCCCTTATTGCCGGGTACCATTGCCACACTGGGTGTGGGAGAAGGCGGGGTCAGCGGCTTGATGGGACGTACTGGAGCCTGGGTCTGCACACGGTTATTGTAAGAATTGTTCTGATAACCGTTGTTCTGGTATCTGTTATTCTGTCCCTGGTTCGGACGCTGTCCGCCGGCATTTCTCTGTCCCTGTCCGTTCTGTCCACCCTGACGCTGTCCGGGCATCTTGGAATTCTGAGGGTTGCTTACAAAGATGATCTTTTTCTTCTTTTTCGTCTCTTCGGGAGATTTTGTTTCCTCCTGCGCCTTTTCCTCAGCCGGCTTTGTATTTTCAGCCTTTGCGGGAGCCTCTTTTTCTGCAGCAGGTGCTGCAGCCGCCTTCTTCTGTCCTAAGCTGTTACGTACCAGTGCTGCCGCATCCTCTTCCAGCGAGCTCTGTGCAGCTTTCGCCTCAATTCCTTTTTCCTGTAAAAAATTCAATATATCCTTACTCTGTAATTCTAATTCTTTTGCGAGTTCATGTACTTTGATTTTCGCCATGCTTTCCTCCATTCTGCCTAACCTGGCAAATTTGCTTCCAATTGCTTGATGAGTGCATCTGCCAGTCCCGCATCACACACACCTATCGAAGATCTTAAGTTCCGGCCGATTGCCCAGCCGAGCTCTTCTTTTGTGCCATATTCGTATACCGGGACTTCATAATAGGAACATTTGTCGTGAAACAACTTTTTCGTATTGGCGGATGCATCTTCTGCAACGATCACCAACATGGCAGAACCTTTTTTCACAGCGTCCTCCGTCTGGAATTCACCGCTTACCAGGTTACGCCCCCTCATCGCAAGTCCCAAAAGGGAATAAATCTTATTCTGTTTCAAGCTGATCAAACTCCTTTTCCAGCATATCATAACTTTCCGGAGAAATACTCATCTTGAAAGAACGCTCTAAGCCTTTATTCTTCCGGGCCTTCTGCAGACATTCCTTCTGTCTGCATATATATGCGCCGCGTCCGTTCTTTTTGCCCGTTGTATCTAAACAGATCTCTCCTTCCGGAGTCTTCAGAACACGCAGCATTTCTTTTTTGCCTTTCATTTCTCCGCAGCCTACGCACTGTCTCAGTGGAATCTTTTTTGCCATTGATTATTCCTGCTCTCCATCAAAATCGTCTTCGGTTTCATCCTCGTAATCGTCCACATAATCCTCATAACGGAAGCCGGGAGCATCCTTGGCCTGTGTCTCGGATTTGATGTCGATCTTGTAACCGGTCAATCTTGCTGCCAGTCTTGCATTCTGACCTTCCTTACCGATTGCTAAAGACAGCTGATAATCGGGGACGACTACCTTTGCGGTCTTCTCATCGGGATCCGCAAATACTGCTACGATCTTGGCGGGAGAAAGTGCATTCTGGATCAGGTTACCGGGGTTCTCATCCCAGTTCACGATATCGATCTTCTCACCACGCAGCTCTTCTACGATAGCATTGACACGGGCACCGTTCATACCTACGCAGGCGCCGACTGCATCTACATTGGGGTTGTTGCTCCACACAGCGATCTTGGTACGGCTGCCGGCCTCTCTGGCAATGCTCTTGATCTCTACGGTGCCGTCCTTGATCTCGGTAACTTCAGACTCAAACAGTCTCTTTACCAGTTCCGGATGGGTACGGCTGACATTGATACGGGGTCCCTTCGGGGTGTTCTTCACTTCTACGATGTAGACCTTGATACGCTCGGTGGGTTTGAATACCTCACCCTTTACCTGCTCGTTCTCGGTCAGCATGGCATCTGCCTTACCCAGGTTGATGCTGATGTTTTTGCCGACATAGCGCTGTACCACGCCGGTGACAACATCCTTTTCCTTCTCGTAGTACTGATTGTAGATCACGCTTCTCTCTTCCTCGCGGATCTTCTGTAAGATCACGTTCTTAGCATTCTGGGTAGCGATACGTCCGAACTCTTTGGACTTGATCTCTACATGGATCATGTCACCGACCTGTGCCTTTTGGGAGATTTCCTGTGCATCCTCCAGAGCGATCTGTAAGCAGTCATCCTCTACATCGTCCTTGGTGGGTACGACTTCCTTCTCTGCATATACCAGGAAATCGCAGGTCTCTCTATTGATCTCCACATGGATATTGTCAGCCTTTCCAAAATGGTTCTTGCAGGCTGTCATCAGGGAGTTCTCGATGGCTTCAAACAAGGTTTCCTTGCTGATCTCCTTCTCCTTCTCCAGAACATCCAGTGCCTCCATTAATTCCTTATTCATCATTTCCTCCATTCCGGCTTTCGCCTTTTCTTAGTGTATGGTTTCTTCTTATTCTACAAGCTATAACTATCCTTCGCTCTTTGGTTCTGAATAGTATCAAAAGTCTAACGCCAGGCGGATCAGTGCGACGTCTGCTCTGGCAAAAGTCCTCGGGGTTCCTTCTTCTGTGATCGTAACAGTATCTGCATCAAAGCTATCCAGAATGCCTGAAAATTCCTTGCATTTGTCGATGGGTTTAAACAGTTTGATCTCCACCTCTTCGCCGATGCTCTTCTGTAAATGCTTATCCTTTTTCAGAGTTCTGCCCAGGCCCGGGCTGCTGACCTCCAAAATATACGCATCCGGAATGAAATCCGCCTTGTCGAGTGCTTCGGATAATGCTCTGCTGACATTTTCACAATCCAGAATGTTCACACCCTCCGGCTTGTCGATATAGGCTCTTAAATAGTAGTCACTGCCTTCCTTTACATACTCCACATCGTAGATCTCCACCTGATTTACTTCTGCGATAGGCGTAAGCAGTTCTTCGGTTCTGCTTTCGTAGTCCTCTCGTTTGGACATGTATGCCCTCCTTTACTGATATGAACTGTCATCACAACAACAAGAAAGAGTGGCACGCGTCCACTCTTACTCTAGTAATCATCTTTAAACTATACACAGTATAGACCCTGTGTTGGAAAAAGTCAAGAAAATATTACCCGTATCGTGGTTCCTTTGCCGGGTTCGCTCTCGAGCTGCAGCTTGGCGTGGCTCTTGGCGATGATGTGTTTTACGATGGCAAGCCCTAAACCGGTGCCTCCGGTGGACTTGGATCGGCTCTTGTCCACGCGGTAAAAACGCTCAAAAATCCTCTCCTGGTGTTCCTTGGAGATGCCGATTCCGGTGTCTTTTACCACGAGATTGGTATGTCCTTCTCTGGAGTAGGTCTGTACATTCACGCTTCCTCCGGGATTATTATACCGGATGGCGTTATCACACAGATTATACAGCAGTTCTTCCATCATCTGTCTGTTCGCCGTCACATAGGCATCTGTTCCGTCAAGCTGAATAGTCACATTGTGTTTCTCGGCACTCATGGAGAGCATTTCCACACAATTCTTCGCCATCTCATGGAGATTCAGAAGTTCCGTGTCCGCTTCCTCTTCCGTGCCGTCCAACTCCGACAGGCGGATAATATCATTGATTAAAGTAAGCAGACGGTTTGCACTGTTATGAATTCCATGGGCGAAACGCACCGTATCCTGCTCCGATGCCATTCCGGTCTCGATCAGTTCCGCATAACCGGAGATTGATGTAAGCGGTGTCTTTAATTCATGAGACACATTGGCACTGAATTCCTGCCGCATTTTGGCATTTTTCATAATGTCCTCATGCTGCTTGCGGATCATGGACATGAACGGGTTCAGCTCCTCATAGGTCTGCATCTCCGTACATTCCCCGATATTCTGTGCCAGTTTCTCGATGGGAGCCACCAACTTCGTGGTCAGCACTCTGGCTGCCACCATACACAGCACCAGCAGCACCACGAAGATCCCCACCATCATCGGCAGCGCCTGGATGAAGATGCTGTAAATGCTTCTGGCATCCTTGGACAGTCGTAAAATACTGCCATTCTCCAGGCGAATTGCATAATAAAAGGTGGCTCGGGACAGTGTCTCCGAATTACGGACTGCTTCGCCTTCTCCGGACTGCTTCGCCTCCCGGATCTCCGGTCGGGAGGAATGGTTCCCCATCGCCACAGAATCTGCCTCATTGTCATACAACACCTGTCCGTCACCGTTAATCAGGGTCAGTCTTAGATCCGATTCTACGGGTGCTCCGTTTGCCTCGATCTCTTCTACCGAAGAGCAGTTTTTCAACAGGGAGCCATAGCTTTTCAGATCCTCCAGCACCTGTTTTCTAAACAGATCATAATACACTACTGTGATCAGCACCATGGTAAGCAGGATCGTCACCGTGGCAATGAGGATCATCATTTTGTTAATCTTTTTCTTCATCTTCTGTTACGCTTTCTCACCGTTCATAATGTATCCCACATTACGTACCGTCTTGATCAGGCTGCCCTCTTCCTTCAGCTTCTGACGCAGAGTCTTGATATGCATATCCAACGTTCTGGACTCTCCCTCGAAATCAATCCCCCACACCCGGTCTAAGATCAGTTCTCTGGTAGTCACGATACCGGCATTCGTCATCAAAAGCTTTAACAGTTCATATTCCTTGTAAGTCAGTTCCACCGGCTCCTTACCTACCATCACGGAATGTTTCTCTCTGTCCAGCACAATATTGCCAAGCTTCAGCACCTTATCCTTCTCCTGAGTCTTCTGGCTTCTGCGAAGCATTGCCTTGACCCTGGAGATCAGTTCCATGACGCCGAAGGGCTTCGTGATATAATCGTCTGCGCCCAGATCCAGGCCTTTTACCTTGTCGATTTCCGTGGTCTTTGCCGTGACCATGATCACCGGCACCAGCACGGTATCCTGTCTGGTACGCAGTTTTTTCACAATACTCAGGCCATCCTCGTCCGGCAGCATGATATCTAACAGGATCAGATCCGGTGCTGTCTCGTTCAATGCCGCATAGAAATCTGTGGCGGAATCAAAACCTTTTACCTCGTACCCGACATTTGCCAGGGCAAAGGTCTCGATCTCCTGAATATTTTTATCATCCTCTACTACATAGATCAATGCCATCTCACAGCACTCCTCTCTGACTGTGCTTTCTCTTCTTAACTATACCCCTGTAATTCCTTACTCCGCAAGTAATTTTGCATTCTTTTCCATAACACGTTCCTGCTTCGTGGGCGGTAACTGGTATTTTTCACGGCAAGCCATTACCTTGCCCTGGAAATCCAGATTATCCTCCTGCCGCAGTTCGTCCAGATAAGCATGCGTATCGAATTCATCTTCATTTACCTGTACCAGACATACCGCAATGTTGGAGCAGTGATCACTCACACGTTCAAAGTTCGTGATCACATCGGATAAAATGAATCCCAGTTCAATGGTACATTTTCCCTTACGGAGTCTGCGTACATGACGCTGCTTCACATCCAGGCTCAATCCGTCAATAACCTCTTCCATGGGTTCTACCTGTCTTGCCAGGTTCAGGTCTCCCTTTATAAAGCTGTTCATGGTAATATCCAAAATGTCATGTACCGCTCTTTCAAATACCTTCAGTTCTTCCTGTGCTTTATCGGAAAAATCCAGCTTTTTGTCATACATTTCCTGTGCAGCCTCTTTCACATTGCGGGCATGGTCGGAAATCCTCTCAAAATCACCGATGCAATGTAAAATAGTGTTCAGTGTCTCGCTGTCTTTACCGGACAACTGTCTGGAGCTGAGCTTCACCAGATAAGTACCAAGCTCATCCTCAAAGCGGTCCACATCTGTCTCCATCTGTGCTACCTGCTCTGCTTTTGCGTCATCATACCCCTGCAGTAATTCCATGGCAAGATCCATTGCCTTGCGGGATTTGTCCGCCATAACAGACGCCACCTGTCTGCTCTGTTCTACCGCATAGGCAGGCGTATCCAGGAATCGGGGATCCAGAAGGCTCAGTGTCTTGTCTGTCTCAGACATTTCCTTCACATCTTCATGCGTAGGCATTGTCAGGCAGGCAAGCTTTACCAGTCCATTGGAAAAGGGCAGCAATACCAGTGTGGCAGCAACATTAAAGCAGCTGTGGACCACTGCAATGCCGAAGGGAGTTGCCACTTCTCCCAAAAAAGCAAAGGGATGAATGGCATTCGCAGTATAAAAGATTCCAAGGAATAATATCGTTCCGATAATATTGAAATACAAGTGGATCAGTGCCGCGCGCTTTGCGTTGCGGGAAGCACCGATACCGGAGATCATAGCGGTAACACAGGTACCGATATTCTGTCCCATGATAATGGGAACTGCCGCGCCAAAGCTTACCGCTCCGGTCATGCACAGTGCCTGCAAAATACCTACGGATGCGGAAGAAGACTGGATCACCGCTGTGAGGATGAGTCCTGCCAGCACACCAAATACGGGATTTTGGAACTTGATCAGCAGATTGGTAAACTCCGGTACCTCTGCAAGCGGTGAAACTGCCGCGCTCATGGAATCCATGCCAAACATCAGAATTGCAAAGCCCACCAGGATGGTTGCCGCATTTTTTAATTTATCTTTATGGGAAAACAGCAAAATACCCACACCCACGATTGCCATAATCGGCGAAAAAGAACTGGGTTTGAGCATACGGATCCAGAAGGCATCACTCTCAATGCCTGTAAGGCTTAAGATCCAGGAAGTCACCGTGGTACCGATATTGGCACCCATGATGATGCCTACTGCCTGTTTCAGGCTCATAATGCCGGAATTGACAAAACCGACTACCATAACAGTGGTAGCGGAGGAAGACTGGATCACACCGGTGACCACCGCACCCATCAATACTGCCTTGATCGGATTGCTGGTCAGCTTCTCCAGGATACGCTCCAGACGTCCGCCGGATGCCTGGGACAATCCATCACCCAACAGATTCATTCCGTATAAAAACAGTGCAAGTCCTCCAACCATCTTCAGCAAATCAAAAAAGTCCATACTCTAATCCTCTCGTTTTACATAACATACTTTACATTTTCGGTTTCTATCTACACTTTATCTTGCTTATGTAAAATGTGTTACCAGCGAATGTAAAATTTATGTAAAGTTGCAACGATGCAGAGCCATGAACTATTGCTCTATGCTCGTCAGATGCTGGCATCTGTAAGAGCATATGACAATAGTTCTTTGGCGAGCAAGCCTCAATGAGCAAAAGTAAAGCCTCGCAGAGGCGATTTTGCGAATTGCGCCTTAGCATCGTTGCTGACCTTCGTAAGAGCATATGACAATAGTTCTTTGGCGAGCAAGCCTCAATGAGCAAAAGTAAAGCCTCGCAGAGGCGATTTTGCGAATTGCGTCTTAGCATCGTTGCCGGGATTCTAGTATAATTTTACCCCTTCCATGTCTCCGGTCATACGGAAGATCGCCCACTGGGCAATATTTACTGCATGGTCGCCTACCTTTTCCAGGTACTTTGCCATCATCAGATAATCCACCACGCGGTCGGCATCCAGATTCTGTTCCCGGATAGCCTGCATCATCTCTTTCTTCATATCGTTAAAGAGGTCGTCCACCACATCGTCATGCTCCACAACTTTTTGGGCATTCGCTTCGTCTCCCTCCACGAAAGCCTCTACGGAATTATGGATCATATCCTTTGCCTCTTCCATCATTTCCAGAAGCAGCTTTTCCTGTTTTCCTTCGGAATTCATATTCCCCATCCGCAGATACAGCTCCACCATATCTGCCACATGATCACCGATCCGCTCAATGTCTGTTACAACCTTCAGCGCCGCACTCACCAGCCGCATATCTCTCGCCACCGGCTGCTGTCTGGTCAGTAAGCTCAGACACATAGCTTCAATGCTTCTCTGCATGTCCACCATCTTGTGATCCGTATCCAGCAGAGCCTTTAAAATATCCGCTTTGTTCTCCCGGATTCCATATAACATATGGTCATAACTGATCTCTGCATGCTCTCCCATCTCCGATACTTTATTTTTCAAAGTCTCAAGATCCTGCTCAAATAATACTCTGGGTGACATCTCCCATTCCTCCTATCTTTTCATTCAAAATCAACCAAACCGTCCGGTGATATAGTCTTCTGTCCGTTTATCTTTAGGTCTTGCAAAGATCTCTGAGGTTGCATTCTTCTCGACCACTTCTCCTACCAGGAAAAATGCGGTGTCATCCGACACACGGGCTGCCTGCTGCATATTGTGGGTTACGATGACCACGGTGTACTTTTTCTTCAGGGTCTCCATCAGTTCCTCGATCTTTAACGTAGAGATCGGGTCCAGGGCGGAAGTGGGTTCATCCATCAGAAGCACCTCCGGGGATACTGCCAGGGCTCTGGCAATACACAGTCTCTGCTGCTGTCCGCCGGACAGACCCAGTGCGGATTTGTGCAGACGGTCCTTTACTTCTTCGAAGATAGCAGCACCCTGCAGGGAACGTTCCACGATCTCATCCAGTTCCTTTTTATTCTTGATGCCATGCAGTCTTGGGCCATAGGCGATATTGTCATAGATAGACATAGGGAAAGGATTAGGCTGTTGGAATACCATACCCACCTTTTTACGAAGCAATGTGGTATCTACCCGCTTATCGTAAATATCCTCTCCGTCCAGGATCACTTTTCCTTCGACTCTGCAGCCGTCCACCAGATCATTCATCCGGTTCAGGCAGCGCAGGAAAGTGGATTTGCCGCAGCCGCTGGGACCGATAAATGCGGTAATGGCATGGTCTGCGATCTCCATATTTACATTTTTCAGTGCGTGGTTCTCTCCGTAATGGAGATTTAAGCTTTCCACGGTTATTTTACTGTTATCCATAAGGTTACTCCTTCTTGTGATTTCTCTTACTCTCGTCTCAATTTATTTGCTACCAGCTTGGTCAGCAGGTTCAGGATCAACACGATGATGATCAGAACGCAGCCGATACCGAAAGCGTTGTCGTACTGTCCCTTCTGCATCTGCAAATACAGCTCGATTGTCAGGGTGCCGCCGGACTCCATTGCCTTGTGGGCCAGCTTCGCCAGATTGTCCCCGAAAGCTCCGGTGAACTTCGGCAGCTTATAATCGCTTCCCGCGGTAAATAAGAGTGCTGCGGATTCTCCTACAATTCGTCCCAGCGCCAGGATGATACCGGTGACGATACCCGGCATGGAGGACGGCAGAAGGATGGTACGGATCATATGCCATTTCGTAGACCCCATTCCCAAAGCACCGGTACGATAGCTGTCCGGCACGGTACGCAGTGCTTCCTGCGTATTTCTGGTGATCAGGGGCAGCACCATCAGTACCAGGGTAAAAGAACCGGTGAGCAGCGAGTAACCAAATCCCAAAGTCTCTCCGAAGAAGATCATACCGAACAGGCCGAAAATGATAGAAGGAATACCGGACAGGGTCTCGGTGGTAAATTCAATGAGGGAAACCAGCTTGCCTGGCTTGGCATATTCATTCAGGTAAATAGCACTTCCCACGCCAATGGGTGTCGCGATCAAAAGGGTGATCACGATGATGTACAGGGTATTTAACAGGTTGCCTGCAATACCCGTGGTCTGTTTTCTGGCACTGGTCACAGTCGTTAAAAAAGCCCAGTTCACGGTGTGAATGCCTTTTACAAAGACATACAGGATAATTCCCAGCAAAAGTGCCACCGCCAGTGTGGCGGAGATGTAAATCGCTGCCAGTAACAGCATGTCCGTGGGGCGTTTTCTTTTTACATATAAGGTGTCTTTATTCATTGTCGTCCGCCCCCTTTTTCAGTATTTTATTCAGCACTACATTAATGATCATAATGAATACAAACAGCACCAGTCCGATGGTAAACAACACCTGTCTGTGCAGTCCGGAAGAATATCCCATCTCGCTGACAATGGCTGTGGTCAGGAATCGCACGGAGTTAAAAGGCAGGGGCACATTCACACTGCTGCCGGATACCAGTGTGATAGCCATTGCCTCACCGATAGCTCGTCCCACACCCAGAACGATGGCGGTCACAATACCGGATTTGGCTGCCGGAAGGATGGACCGGAAAATGGTCTGCACATGGGAAGCTCCCAGTGCCAGAGAGGACGATTTTATTCCAGCAGGAACGGCGCGTATGGAAGTCTCGCTGATATTGATCACCGTGGGCAGTATCATGATCGCCAGTACGATCACGGCAGACAACAGGTTCGCGCCTCCGGTGAACTGGTGTGTCGTGGATCCTTGGAAGATCAGTCTTTCTAATTTATACATGAGAGGATTTAATAAATAGATTCCCAACAGTCCGTAGATGACGGAAGGGATGCCGGCCAGCAGTTCTACCGCAGGCTTTACAATGGCAGCTAAGGTCTTAGGTGCCACCTCTGCCAGAAATACAGCTGTCAGTACACCGATGGGCACACCCAATAAAATTGCCAGAGTCGTACCGATGATGGATGTCAGAATGACCCACAGAATACCGAATTTTGGATCTGCAGCCGTCGGCATCCATTCCGTGCCGAACAGGATCTCTCCCAGACCCACTTTTAAGATCGCGGGGGTACCGCTGATGATCATATATAAGGTAATGGAAACTACCGCCAGTACGGCGAAGAAGGCACAAATCGTAAATACTATTTGTGCCACAGTTTCCACAACCGCTTTATTTTTTCTGTTTCCCATTACGGAAGCGTGTGTTCCACTATTCATCGCTTTTTTCCTTTTTCTGTGTCAGGCTATTACTTTACAGTGATCAGACCAACTTCGGAAGCAACCTGCTGTCCTTCGTCACCCAGTACAAAGTCGAACCATGCCTGTACCAGATCGTTCTGCTCGGAGATCTCACCCTTGGTAGCCATTACGAAAGGTCTGCTTAAGAAGTAGTTGCCGGCCTTAATGTTCTCTGCGGTAGCTTCTACGCCTTCCAGGGAAAGTGCCTTAACACTATCATCCAGTGCATCCAGGGAAGCATATCCGATAGCTCCGGGAGTAGATGCTACTTTAGCGATCACCGCACCGGTGCTGTCCAGTTCGTTTGCATATTTGCAGGCATCCTTCAGGTCAACCAGCTCTTCAAAAGCTCCTCTGGTACCGGAACCTGCCTCACGGCCGATTACGATGATAGGCTCATCTGCGCCACCGACTTCTTTCCAGTTGGTAATTGTGCCATTGTAGATGTTCGTCAGCTGCTCTTTGGTCAGATCTGCTACTTCGTTAGCGGGGTCTACACATACTGCAATACCGTCGATTGCTACTATGTTCTCTACAACGCCTGCTGCCTTTTCCTCATCCTTTAAGCTTCTGGAAGAGTTACCGATATCTGCGGTTCCGTTGGTAACAGCTTCGATGCCTGCGCCGGATCCTACGAACTCAGCAGTTACGGTTACATCAGGATATTCTTCCATGAAAGCTTCGCTCAATGCATTGGCTAACTTCTCCATAGAAGTACTTCCTACCATGGAAATGCTGCCGGACAGATCTGCGGTGGTTTCGGCAGGAGCTGCTTCACTGCTTGCTGCCACAGTGCTTTCTGCTGCGCTGCTCTCTACTGCGGAAGGCTGTGCTGTGGTTGCATCACCGTTACCGCATGCAACCAATGCGGTTACTGCTAATATTCCTGCTCCGATCAGAGCTAATAATTTGCTGTGTCTTACTCTCATAATAATGTCCTCCATGTGTTTGTTTTTCTTTCTCTTGATTACGCAATCATACTAACATGGGGGAAATTCACATAATATCACAGTCCGGTAATTTATTTGTAAGAATTAGGTAAAATCAGATGCTCTCTAAGATTCCGTCGGCGATGGCCCGGGCGATCTCGTCAAACCGGCTGTCAAAGAGTTCGTTGTCCGCATCCGTATTGATAAATCCCACTTCTACCAGCACAGCCGGCATATTTGTGCTGTTGAGCACCACCAGATTCGGTCTTTCATTCACTCCCAGATTCACGAACCCCACCTGCTCCAGTCCGGCATTGATGTTGTACGCCATCCTGGCTGCCGCTCCATAGCGGTTGTAGACTAAGCTCTCCACTCCGCTATACTGGTTCGGATAAGGACTGGAATTGCGATGGATCGAGACAAAATAATCTCCTCCCACCTCATTTCCCTCCTGTGCCTTCTGATAGGGGGACTCATAGATATCTGTGGTCCGGGTGTAATACACATCCACTCCGTTTTCTTCTAAGATGCTTCCCACCGCCAGTGTCAGTGCCAGCGCATCCTCACTTTCTTTTCTTCCATTATAGGTGGCCCCGGGGTTCGCACCACCATGCCCCGCATCCAATACGATCAATGACATAAAAAAACTCCCGCATATCCTTTTGTTTCATGATATGCGGGAGTTTCCCCATTTAGATATTTTTGCTTACTTTAAAATTGCTGCCGTCACTTCCTGCGGAATTACAAATTCCGGCGTTCCCATAGAACCGGGAGCCACTTCGTATTCGTCAAAGGCAATGACCAGTTCGTCTTTTTCATTAAAATAGAAGTTCGTCTGCTCCGTGATCCCCTGAAAATTGAATTCCGGCATATCGTCATTATCCAGGAAATAGATCACGCCTTCGTCCGCCGCCATCTGCTCCTGCATCTGGGTCTTAATGTTCTCGCTGATCGCGGAAATATAGTCGCTCCCTTCCACAAACAGATCTTCCAGTGTCACCACATTTCCCGTCTGTTTATCAATCGTATAAAACTGATTATGCTCGTAGCCGCTGGCTTCCGTCTCCAACACGCTTAATTTTACGGTGTAATACCTCTCATTGTCCGTAACAACCTCCTGTGTTACATGCAGACCATGATATCCTTCCTCGGATAAGGTATCCTCGAACTGACGGATCAGTTCCTCTACCGTAGCCTCCATATCCTGGTTGACCGCTTCCACACCGTCTTCCGACAGATTTGCTACCGCAGCCTCCTGTCCGACACCTTCCACACTTCCGGCTGCTGTGCCCTTAGGAGCAGCTGCCACTTCTCCAACGGAAGCACCTTCTCCTGCGTCTTCTCCATAGTTGATCTGTGCAAGTTCTACTTCAGCATTATGGTTCTCGTCACTGTAATTGTACTGCCGCACTGTTACCAGCCTAAAAAAGCCACCCAGCAACGGAATATTTTCCATGGCATGGGCTATCTGTATATTGGTATTTGGCAGTGCGATCATCACGACTGCTGCAGCAGCCACTGCTGTCCATGCAGAACGCCTTCTGGCGTGCTCTGCTCTTTTTTTCTCCATCCGGGCTCTGTCGATACCTGCCTGCAGCCGTTCCCGTCCCGCTTCGGGTATTATCATATTCTCATACTCCTCTTGTAATTGTCTCAACTGTTCCTGTTCTGTCATATCTATTCTCCATCTGCCCGGTCGGTTCGGACCGGTCATGTTATCTCTTCCTATATCTTCCTATATCTCTTTGTCTGTATCTGTCTTATGACCTGCATATATATGATGTCGGGGCAAAATCCCACGACTTTGACTACGGATTGCTCAGCCCATGCTACCCTCGAGGTTCAGCCGCAGTTTTTTCATCACCCGGTATAGCCTGCTCTTTACCGTACTCAGGTTCTCATCCAGGATCTTCGCGATCTCCTCCAGCTGCCTGTCCTCAAAAAATCGTAGGACTACGATGGCACGATCCTTTGGGTCAAGATTTTCTATTGCGCGCTTTAAATCAATATTTTCATAGATATCTTCACTTGCCGCCTGGATCTCCTCCACATCCACGCTCTCCTTCCGGCTGCGCAGGAAGCTGCACGCCTCGTTGATCACGATCCGGTACACCCAGGTCTCCACGTATTGCGGCTCCTTCAGGCTTTCACTTTTTAAAATGGCTTTATAGGCTGCTTCCTGTACAATATCCAGCGCGTCCGCTTCATTATGTACATAACTATAAGCAAGACGGTAATACTTCTCATACCCTTCCGTCAGGGCACGCTCCACCGCCTGTTCTTTTTTTCTGTCCGACATATATCCTTTCCTCACTTTTGAAAACTGCATGCAATTATTTTTCGGTATTTATTGTAACACATATTCTTTTGATATATTCTACTATTTTGACGCTGTATTCCCACAAAAAGTTTCACCGACAAAAAATATTCCAGACTGAGTTTTTTTCTTTTAGTTTCTTTTTTTCTTTTAGTTTTCTATCATTTTTGACGCAAATAAGCGGCATACGTCTCTTCATCAAGACATACACCGCTTGTCATGTTTATACTGTTACACCCTTTGCCAGTACGCTCCCACATTCCCACTTTTATTCAATTACTATGTCAGATACTTATTCTTCCTCAGAACCACTCTTTTTTCTTACATAGAATACGGCTCCAAAAACATTCAGTATAATACAGATACCTATAATAATGATTATCGTATTATTCCATGCATATTTTGAAGTGCTGTCATCTGTCTTAGGTGCAGGAATGGTTTCATCAGATTTGTTGTCTGCCTGACCGTTATCACTCATAATCTTGGCATCAACAACAATCGTGTAATCTGATGCATGGGTAAATACAAGTTCCACATTTCCATCCGGATCAATCTGTCCGGCGCTGATAAATTCCGATTCATATTTCCCTGTTTCGTAATTTAGTATTTTCCATACCGGATTTAATTGCTCATCCGTTAACGGAGTAACCTGATTGTCTTTATCCAGCCATGCAAAAATTATCTGTTCTGATTCTATCCATGTTAAGTTTTTATCCTTCTTTATCTCATCAATATTCTCCTAAATATTTTTCTAGTC
>DLZQ01000008.1:29842-29990 GCA_003447295.1 Lachnospiraceae bacterium | reverse complement strand
GGTTATCCTCCCATGGAACCCACGTATAACTGTTTCCCGCAAGGCGGTATGTAAAGATGACCTCCCCTCCTGACAGTTCTGTTTTTTTCCGAGAAACAAGCAGCTCCCTTCCTTCATATGTTACCCTGTCCCCCAGCGACAGGCTTGT
>DLZQ01000008.1:13948-29489 GCA_003447295.1 Lachnospiraceae bacterium | reverse complement strand
TCTGTTTCCTGATACTGTATCAGTGTCCCTCCTGTTCGCATGTCGCTCCCCGGCAGTATGCAGGCGCTGTGATCGGTATCTGCTGTTACGGCACTGGCAATCTCCATATAAGTCTGTACTTTTTTCTGAAATACCCGGTTACTTTTTTTCTGATCTAAAAGAATTGTTCCTGACACAGTCTGTATGTCTGCAATCCTGTATCCTCTTTCTTCTTTGATTTCCACCTTTTCCGGATATCCGCTGAACAACGCTCCTGCAGTATTTCCCTGCCCCAAAAGCTGTATGGGTGCATTCATGCTGTTTATGCCTGTCTCGTTTTCTGACAACAGAAGTCGAAAGTTTCCTCTGGCATGTTCCCCTGGCTCCTCCCATGTCTGAAAATCAAGGATCTTTTCCATGGCAAAGGAACTGATAAATTTTAAATCGGAATATTCAATTCTCCTTTGTAATCCTTCTGCCATAAGCCTCTCCTATTCTTCTTCCTGACCGGATGATATAGGTTCTATCAATCCTCCATAGGCACAAACAAGAAATGATCTCTGTGTCAATGCAGACAGCTTATCTCCTTCACTTGTTGCATCTGCGTTATTTCTAAGAATTTTCTCTGACTCATATACATCCTTCCATGTTCCCACAATGCAGGGTGTACACGGATAGCCTTTTACATTCTGCCCATCCTCCGTTTGTAAAATTATCTTTTCTGCATCATCCTCTTCTTTCTCCCCAGTGAAAAACCCTTTTATCTTATCTCCCGTCTTTGCCAACCATGATTTGTTCACCGGATTCTCTTCGCTTTGGCAAATTCCAAAAGATGGAATATTTTTGTCATCCCCAACCTCACAATCTTCTTCGTGCATCATAGGCTTCCCGTTCGTATACACCCCATGGCATATTGGCAAATTTAATCTCCTTTTATGCGTCCCACAATTACAGTAAAGCTCCGCTCCCCGAACCAAATACGGGAACTGCACCTCTTCGCCCTCCTCCAATTCCAATTGGTCAAATAATGCCTGCAGCTCCATCTCATGCTGTCCCTGTGCACTTTCTGATATACCATTTAACTCTTCTGACGATTTTTTCGCATTTCCTGCCCGTGTCACCAATGCGCCATTCGCAAAATTATCTCCTTTTGACATTCAATTCCTCCTATTCGACCTTAAGTTCTGCTAGTTTGATTCCTTTTGCACCTCTTCGCAAAATACTTTCTATAAAATCCAACCGACAGATGAGATAGTCTTTTTCTACTTCTGCCACTTCAAAAACCGGAGGTACATATTTTATCTTCTCTTTATCCAATATCAATTCCTGAATCACAGAATAATCATTATTAAAAACCGTTTCTTCTGAAAGACAACGATATCGTGGATACACCGGCATATAATAAATTTCTGCAAAACCGTTCATGCCATCAAGCAAAACCATTTCTTTTCCTCTGACCGGCACTTCATACATTTTTGACACATCCCAAAACATTTTTGACACCAGAAAAAACGGTTTTTCTATCACATCAGAAAATAGTGTATCCTGATTTTCTTCCAAAAAAAGAATGGTTCGCTCCGGTAACTTCGTCAATTCTCTTCTTTGAACTGCCTGATAATCCAGTCTCTCCATCCAATTCCGAATCCTCGGCACCGGATTCCCTGTTTCCTCCCAATTCAGCAGATAATACCTCATTCTTCTCTTTCTCCCACAACAACAATCCCTTTAGAGAAATTGATTAAACCAGTAAACTGCACAGCCGCCGCAAGCTGCTTCAGCTCTGCTTCTTGAAATCTCCTGACTTTTCGACACATTTCATTAAACAAGGTTAACTGCTGAATCTCATTTATATCCTCCGGTATCGGCACAAGTGTATCCGGTAAACGCAGATTTTTCACTTCCGTCACTTTCATCTCCCGATATTCCCTCACCTGCAGCCTTTCTTTTACTTTATCCATGGAACAGATATCCGTAGGCAGATACAGATATTCTCTATCCCCAGTAGTATTCTGTACCTCGACAACTACAACCGTCTCCTCTGATACAATAAATTTCGGGAATGTCTTTCCATTATATACTTCCAACAATTCAAATCCATGATCTACCAACACTCCATAAGGTAGTACTTTCACATTGCTCTCCTTTAAGGCGTTTTTTGCAAACTCTGTGAAATCCATCTGCTCTTCTGGTATTTCTGAAAACTCGTCCGTATAAAGACGTACTCCCACCTGACTGGCATCTGAAAAATCTGTGAGCAGAGAAAGGTCTTTCATACTAAATGTTAGATTGATCAAATCCTTTATTGTACTCACGTCACAGTCATTGGCATATACTGCCAAAACTTTTCTTTCATATTCTGTCAGGTGCTCCATTCTCCTGGCAAAGAAATTTACCTCATCCATATTCAGAAACTGCCCTTCCAGTTTTTGTAAGGGATTATCCTTCTCTGACACTTTCACAAGTTTGCCCTTAGGTATCGTTTCTCTAATGCCCATCTGTCTCATTTGAAAATTTAGTTCTTCATCTGACAACGGGAGTTCAATACTTCTATGTCCCCCGTTTAATATTGTGATTTTCATTCCTCTCCTCCTGTCTCATAATTGTCTTCCCTGTTCTGTAAAAATGCTTCTCTATATTTCCATGATCATTCCCCTCAGCTGTTCCAGTTTTTCTGCTTTTACCTCCGCATAGATTTGAGCAACATCTACACAATCTTTGACAAAGTCATATCCTATAAGCTGCGGGTATAAAGGAAACTCCTGTTTGGGAACTTTCCCACATTTGTACTTAGAATATCCCATCTTACGCATTTCCTCATAGGAAACTGCTTTCCCGCCTATAATATGTTTTTCTCGTTTCTCCCTCTGCATTTGAACTAATGCTTCCAAAATTCCGGCACATCCATTTCTTGCTTTGTAGGTACTAATAGCCGTTGTTGTAATTTTTAATTCAGATGCCAATTCAGCAATACTTTTATACTCCTTTCCCCGGATAATACACATAGGAATTCGACTTATCATACGATCCGCCGGTATCCCCGCTTTCTCTTTCACCTCCAATAAAATGTCTGCAGCAGTTTCAAAGTCTACGTTATTATTGACCATCATTTCATGAATGCATCCAACACTAATTTTCATTTTCCGCGAGAAATCTCTTTTACTTTCATATGTTATTCCGTGATACTCTATTTTGCATTGAGGCTTATTCCTTCTCCTGATCGGGCTGAACAATGCTTCTTCCAAATTCATTCCATTTGATAACCTCTCCCATATCAATGACACATCCTGTCCATAATAACAGCTAAGCTCCGTCAATCCGAGAAATTCTTTTCCTTGAAAAAAAATCACTTCTTTTTTGAGTATTTCTGTGAGCGCTTCTTCTAACGTGTTTCCCTGCTCCATTTTTTTGAAAATAGTTGATCGTTTAATTCCATACTCATTTGCAATCATTGAGACACTCTTATATTTTCTTCCCCATACGACATAAGTTTCTGCTTCCTTTGCCCTCTGTGCTATTTTCACGGCCTTATCTACATCTTTCGTTCGATAATATTTATGCACAAGCGGAGAGTACGGTAGTTCTAAGTCTTTACTTAGTTCACTGAGGGAATCATATTTCTTTCCCTGGTATTCTACCTGATGCCCTTTTCTTCGTTTCATTTATCCTCCCGTTTTTTCTAAATTTACTGCATAAAAATAGCGGTGCTTATTTCATTTCTAAAATAAGTACCGCTCCTATTTGATATTATAGCATCTGTTGCGTTTTCCGCCACTGCTCTTCGGTGATAATCGGTTCAGCATCTTTTACCGTCCGTATGTCTGTTTTATAGCTGTTCCTTTCTCCCCGTATGAAATACATTTCTTTATTATTAATTTCATGTCTCATTCCCAGTTCTTTCGCAATGTATTTAATTATTTCCTCATAACTAACCATTTTCTCTGCCTCTTCATATGTCAGCTTTTCATTACGTCCCTCCCAGGCATCTTCTATTTTAGCATCAACCAACTCTTTAGGCGGATGCTCAGAATAGTCTAAAAATTTCTCATATACTTTTCTTACTTTCTCAGCATCTTCTTCCACTACTTCGAACTCCTTTGTATCCTTGTTTTCACGATATCCAGAAGGATAAGTCCTTCTTGTATTTACACTGTTGCCTTGGCTTCTCTCTTTATCTATCGTAATGATTTCCGATTCTGAAAATTTTTTTCCCATTTTCCATATATTCCATAGACATACCTCCTTTTCATCATTTTATCATAAGGCTATTTACAAGTAAACTTCGTATAACGCCTATTTTCTGCCATTTTTCCCTAATGCATCTATAAAAAACAAGTAAAAAAATAGGGCAAAAACTGGTTTTTTTCTCTCCATTTTTTGCCCTCAAACCACTATATATTGTGGTTTACCATATTATTTATGCTTGTTTTCCACAATTCCGCATCAGAATTACTACTTCGACATTCGCGGTCCATGGGAACTGGTCCACGGCAACAGCTTTGTCCACGCGGTAGCCATTCTCTAAGAATACTTCCAGATCTCTCACGAGGCTGGTGGGCTTGCAGGAGATATAAACAATATGCTCCACACCATAGGCAATGATCTTCGGCAGTGCTTTGGGGTGAATGCCATCTCTGGGGGGATCTAAAATGATCATGTCCGGCTTCTCTTCCACTTCATCCAGTACCTTTAGCACATCTCCGGCGATGAATTCGCAGTTATCCAAGCCATTGGCTGCGGCGTTTTTCTTTGCTGCCTCCACGGCTTCCTCCACGATCTCCACACCGATGACTTTCCCGGCGGCCGGTGCCATGAGCTGTGCGATGGTGCCGGTGCCGCTGTAGAGGTCGAACACAGTCTTGTCGCTGCCGCCCAGGTCGCCCACATAATCTCTCGCCGTCTGGTACAGTACCTCCGCACTGTAAGAGTTGGTCTGGAAAAAGGAGAATGTGGAGATCTTGAATTTCAACCCCAACAGTTCCTCATAAAAATACTCCTGACCGTATAACAGCTCCGTGTGGTCACTCTGCACTACATCTGCGATGGAATCATTGGTGATATGTAAGATTCCTGCGAATTTTCCGATAAGCTTCCCATCCTGTTCCAGAGAAAGCAACAGATCCCTAAATCCAGCGATCAGTCCATCCACATCCAAAGCATTCAAGTTGCCTTCCACCGTCGTCTCTCCCCGCCAGGGATCCTGGGATGTCGTCACCAGCGCCACCAGAATCTCTCCGGTGCGGGACGCCTTACGTACCAGCAGGTGGCGTAAGTACCCCTCATGGCTCATTCTGTGGAAAAAGCTTACCTTCGCCCGGGCAAAATAATCTCTCACTGTCTGTAAGATCAGGCGGTAATCCGCATCCACGATCTCACAATCCGCTACGGTCACAATGTCATAGAAGCTGCCTCTCTTATGCATGCCCAGTGCCAGCGGTCCGTCCTTGTACTCGTCTCCGAAGGAAAATTCCATCTTATTGCGGTATTCATAAGCCTTCGGGCTGCCCTTGATGCCTTCAAATGTCCAGGGTTCTTCCTGTTTGTTTAACACGCTGTCCAGCAGGCGTTTTACCTGTTCTTCTTTGACCTTCAGCTGTTCCTCATAGGGAAGCGACAGATAGGTGCATCCACCGCACAACCCAAAAAGGGAACACGTCCGACCGGTTTCTAAAGGTGACTTCTCCGTCACCTCTAAAAGCCTTCCTTCCGCCTTCCCTTTGCGTACTTTATTCACTGAGAACTTGACTTTCTGTCTGGGCAGGCTGTTCTTGACTACAGCAGTCTCATCTCCCACACAGACGATCCCTTTGTTGGGAAAATCGACCCTTACAACAGATCCTTCATATACCTGTCCTTTTTTCATGGGTTAGTTCTCTCCTTCATCCTCGAAGAAGTCGTCGTCATCCTCTTCCACGTCATCTGCTTCGTCTTCGAAATCATCCTCGAAGTCTTCCAGATAATCCTGTGCAAAGAAGAAACGATATACGGCATAAGCTACAGCTGCAACAGCTGCTACGGCGCCAATGATCGCCAGTACCCATAACAGGATATTGCGTTCCTTCTTCTCTTCTACTTCCTTACCCAGAAGCTTATTAAGCTTCTTCAGTTCGCTGACTTTCAGTTCGTTTAATTTGTCAAGATCTACCAGATTCTCGATTCTGTTCATATTATTTACCTGCCTTTCCGGCATCCGGGCTTTTCTTCGGATGCAAAGCAATTGTTTTCATTCATTTATATGATACCATATTTTCATGAAAAATACTATACCTGTTTTAACTTGGCAAAAGATGCATACATGATCTTCTGCCCCGCCTGGTCAAATTCCACCGTGACTTTATAGTCCCTGGGTTCTCTTGCGATATTTAATACCGTGCCCTCACCGTATTTTATATGACGTACTCTGTCGCCTACCGTATAGTCCAGTGCATCCGGTGCCTTGAATTCCGTTCCCTTCTGCAGTCCCGCCAGCTGGTTGAGTCCATTGATCCCCTTGGAAATATAAGGTTTGTCTGCTTTTGCAGTAACACGGGGCTTCAAGGTTGCCTTGGGTCTTGGATCAAATCCGGTATTGCCAAAGCCTCCGAAGCCGCTGCCCGAACCATTTCCGGACCGGGGAGCTGCAATCGCTTCCAGTCCCATGGCACGAAGTGCTGCCTCATTGGCTCTTCTCGCCTGAAAATCCTCCAGATCATCGTCCCGATATCTTCTACTGGGCGGCAGGGTATTATCCATAAGTTCCTTCGGGATCTCCCGCACAAAACGGCTCACGGGATTGTACTGGGTCTCACCGCGAAGCATTCTGCTTCTGGCACAGGTCAGCGTCAGTTCCTCCTTGGCTCTGGTGATTCCCACATAAGCCAGTCGTCTCTCTTCCTCGATCTCCAACGGGTCATCGGACGCGATCGTCATAAAGCTGGGGAATAGTCCATCCTCCATGCCGGCGAGATAGACCACCGGGAATTCCAGACCTTTGGCACTGTGCAGAGTCATCAAAAGCACTCTGTTATCGCCATCCTCCACATTGTCTATATCCGCTACCAGCATGATCTCTTCCAAAAACTCCGACAGAGAAGGCTCATCGTGGGTCTCCTCGTAGACCGCTGCTTTGGTGATCAATTCATCCACGTTCCCGAGACGGTCCTCGGCGGATTCCTCATCCTGATCCCGCAGATATTCCGCATAATCGATCCGTTCTAATAAAGACTTGATCAGATCCGGCAGTGTATAGGAGGACAATCCGCTGCGCAGCACTTCGATCAGATTGACGAATCCACGGATCTTTGCTTCCGCTCTTCCCAGTCCCCGGATCTGGTCTGCCTCGCACAATGCATCAAATAATGTGATATCCTTCATCTGCGCATAATCCGCCACTTTTTCCAGTGATGCTGCACCGATGCTTCTCTTCGGCACATTGATGATTCTGCGCAGAGCCACTTCATCCCTGCCGTTATCAATGGTCTTTAAATACGCCAGAATGTCCCGGATCTCCTGTCTGGCATAAAAGTTCACACCGCCTACCACATGATAGGGAATTCCTTCCACCACCATACGTTCTTCTAAAAGTCTGGACTGGGCATTGGTACGGTACAGTACTGCACAATCCGCATAGGCAACGCCATTTTTGTTCACTTTATCGGAAATATCGTCTGCGATATATTCCGCCTCTTCATAAGCATTGTCAAATTGTCTGAAATGTATTCGACTGCCTGCTCCTTTTTCCGTCCACAGTGCCTTCTCTTTACGACCTCTGTTATTGCGGATCACTGCGTTTGCCGCATCCAGAATATTCTGTGTGGAACGGTAATTCTGCTCCAGCTTGATCACTTTAGCATCCGGATATACCTTCTCGAAATCTAAAATATTGCGGATATTGGCACCACGGAACTTGTAAATGGACTGGTCATCATCACCCACGACACACAGATTGCGGTAGCCGTCCGCCAACAGCCGGATCAGTTCAAACTGCGCTGTATTCGTATCCTGGTACTCATCCACCATAATGTATCGGAAACGCTCCTGATAGTTATAGAGTACCTCTGGGCAGCTTTTGAACAGTTCCACCGTTTTCACAATGATATCATCAAAATCCAGTGCATTACTCTTCTTGAGGGTGTCCTGATATTCTCTGTATACCTTTGCCGTCACACTTTTGCGATAATCGCCTACGGACTTGACCTCGAATTCCCGCACATCCACCAGTTCGTCCTTGGCAGAAGATATTTCAGACAGCAGTGTCCGTTCCTTATACATCTTCGTGTCGATGTTCAGACGTTTGCAGACCTGTTTGATCACAGTCTTCTGATCATCTGTATCATAGATCGTAAAATTCGTATCATATCCCAGTCTGTCAATATGTCTTCTGAGGATCCGCATACAGGTGGCATGGAAAGTAGCTACCCATACCTGATCCGCACCGAAACCGGCGATCTGGTCCACACGTTCCCGCATCTCCTGTGCCGCCTTATTGGTAAAGGTAATGGCAAGAATGTTCCATGGATTCACTCCCAGCTCATCGATCAGATATGCCACTCTGTGGGTCAGGACACGGGTCTTGCCGCTTCCGGCACCCGCTAACAGAAGGAGCGGTCCTTCCGTATGAAGCACCGCTTCTTTTTGTTCTTTATTCAAAGTATCATAAATGCTCATGTATGACTAATTATCCCTTTCATTGAATTCCTGTAAAAAAGTTCTGAATTCCCCGATCGGCATTGGTTTTGCATAAAAATATCCCTGCACGATATCGCAATCCGCCAGCCGGAGCATCTCCAACTGTTCACTGGTCTCCACGCCCTCTGCCAGTACTTTGAAGCCAAGATGTCTTAACATTTTAGTCAGATATTTTATAATTGTCAATGCGGTTTCTTCCCGTTCGCTGTTCATGGTATCATCCAGGAACTGCTTGTCCAGTTTGACCGTATCCACAGCCACCTTGGATAACAGATTCAGCGAAGAATATCCGCTTCCGAAATCATCAACCGAGATCTCCACGCCTCTGTCCCTGAGGTTTTCCAGATTATTGGTCAGCTTATTCAGATCTGACATAAATACCGACTCCGTCACTTCCACCTCCAGCAGGTCGCTGGGTACCTTATAGTCTTTCAGGCGCTTTAAGATATTCGGCACAAAATCCGCATATTCATTGTGACGTCTGGAAAAGTTAACAGAGATCGGCACCACTTCTTCTCCCTGGGCCAGGGCATCATGCAAATATTCCATGACCTGATCCAGAATGGCGAAATCAACCTTGGTAATAAACCCATTTCTCTCAAAAATATCTATAAACTTTCCGGGCATTACCATAGTTCCATCCGCTTTTATCCAGCGCACCAGTGCTTCCGCTCCCACTACTTTCCCGGTATGAAGAGACACCTTGGGCTGGAGATATGCATGGAATTCTTTATTATTATAGGCACTGACCATTCCGGATACGATTGCTCTGGTATTCTCCAGATCTCTGCGGATCTTGTCCGTGTAAATTTCTACGGCACTGTCTACCTTCTGTGTCTTGCATTGTTTTCTGGCCTCATTGGCATTATCCATCATGGAAGATACTGACCAGTCATTCTCCGTGATCTCATACAAACCGGTGGCAATGACCAGATTACACTGATCATACCGGCTGTTGATCCTCTTCACAAAAGAATTTGTAAACGCCAGGTACGCCTCTCTGGCATCCTCCACGCAGTCTTCCTTCAACACGCCAACAAAGTGATCGGAGGTTACACGACAGAACAATATTCCTTCCTGACATTTTTCCTGTAATGCCACGGCAAAATCATGCAGGATGCGGTCGCCTACCTCGTAGCCATACATCTCATTCACATACTGGAAATTAGAAAAATCAGAAGACACAAAAAATAATCCGGTCTTACCATTCGCTGCCATATAGGCTTCTAATTTGTCTACGAACTTATTGTACACCGGCAGTCCGGTCAGAGCATCATAATTCAGCTTACGGTTCAGTTCCCTTTGATCTTTTTCTGCATTTTTCAGCTTACGAAGTCTGTTGAATATCTGATGGGATATTTTGCACAGGGCATTTTTCTCCTCTTCCCAGGTTCTGTCTGTATGGCGGTCCGAGAAGATAACACTGGCCTTTAACCCCTTCGCAGCGGTAGACATTACGATCATCACAGACTCCGCTTCTTCTTTGTAGATATCCGGAGTCTCAGACTGTCTGTAAATTGCGGCGCCGGATTCGTCTGCACGTTTCCGGATCCGGTCCCATTCAAATACTCCCGGGTGCAGTAATCTTTTGACAAAATTTTTCTTTTCCTCACGATTCCATTGATAACGGATCGACGGACCTGCCTCATTTACTTCCACACATATCATATCATCAATATTGAAAAAACTGCAGGTACGTTCACTGATCACCTTCAGGGCACTGGTCAGATTCGGAACATTTTCCAACAGATCCACGCAGAACAGCACCAGATCTTCCGCACTCTCGAACTGCGCCTCCTTGTGAGCGATCTCGTCCTCTTTGTTCTCCTCACTGTCCAGGTAGCTTTGGCCGGGCAGTGCCACACCCTCCTTGACCTCCAGAAGATCATAAGCGCCCTTTTCCCGGCTCTTCACCTGATACAAGGCTGCGTCTGCCCAGTGGAACAGCAGATTATAGTCTGTCACTGTTCCATCCGTAACCGCAGCTCCCAGGCTGCAGGAGATATGCAGTCCCGTTTTATCATCATCATAGCGGTCAGACATACAGTGATTCAACTGTCCAAGCTTCTCTTCCAGTTCCTCTCTTGGCATATCCTCTACATAGCACACGAACTCGTCTCCACCGATCCTGCCTTTCAGCGCCTTAGGAAACAATTTATTCATTTCATCCGCAAAAGAGCACAATACCGCATCACCAAACAGATGTCCGTTTGTATCGTTGATCTTTTTAAAGCTATCGACATCCAGGACAATAAGGTATCCTACCTGTCCCCGTTCCATTTTCTGCAGTCTGTGTGTGATCTGCTGCTTGATGGTGGAATGATTCAAAAGTCCGGTCAGTGAATCCTTTTGTGATTTTTCCTGTAATTCCTTTTCCTTTTTCTTCTGCGCATCAATATCACAGACCTTGCCCAAGACACGTTCCGGTTCTTTTTTCTCATTGTAAAAAGTCTGCCCGATGACCTTCATCCAGTGAGGATTGCCTTCCTCATCCGTCTTGCAGAGTTCAATACAAATATCCGGGCTGCCGCTATGCAATGCTTCTGCAAGTTGCTGTTCCACTACATCCGTGCGATTGTCCACTTCCCTAAGAAGCTGCTCTGTGTACCCTTCCGTGATCTTTTCGCAATACAGACTGCCTTCTTCCGGACCGGCATAATGCATTTGATCCTTTGCAATATCATATTCAAAGATCAGATCTCCAGACATCCGGATCACAGCCATCAGTTTTTCCCGTTCCCGCTGCAGTTGCTTCGTTGTTTCCTCCAGTCGTCTGTCTATATCTTTGTTTTTATCTAACCCTATTATTTTTTCGTCCATACAGCCCTCTCAGCCTTCTCTATGCTTCTTCCACTCTGCTGAAATTCCAGATCCGCAGATTATATTCCACAATAGGTGTATCACAATAAATGCACTTTTTTGCCCCAAGTCCGGGAAGCGGTGCACCACAATTGGGACAATTCAGGGCCAGACCTGCATCCTCCTGGTTCTCGACCATATCCTGATCCTGGATATAGACCAGTTCCACATTGTATTTTGCCTGTTCTTTCCGTTCTTCACTGCCCCCGATGAGCTTACCGTTTTCTTTCAATGCATGGATATATTCTACGGCTGACTGCAGGACAATACTCTGTCTTCCCTTCTGCTTCCGGTACTGATGTATCTCTGTTCTGTGAATATGTATATTCTCAAAGCTCTCCCTCTGTGACTGGTTCTGCAGCATCTCCAGCCGCAATCTGAGCTGTTCTTTCAATTCTTTGGTTCCCTCCGACAAAAGTGCCGGATTCTGTCTGGTAATACTTTGTAAATAAGAGGTCAGCACGTTCTCCGCCCTGCTCTTCATCTCATCATAATGGAACTCGGGAAAGTCTCTCATAATAGAAGGCATATATAGATTTGTCGCGGAGGATACGGACTTCGGGGTCATCTCCACTTCCGCTTCTCTCTGCTTCATTCCCTCGATCATGGAATCTGTGCCGAATAACATTCTGGAGGTATCCCGTAATTTTTCCCGGATCCTGCAATAAGCATAATAAATGATCCCTGCCAGCACCAGGCACAATACCAGTATAACAATAATAGCAATCAGACTTCCGTTCATTTATATTTCTCTTTCATTTTTCATTCATAACAGTTCAGTACAGCAGATATCATAAAGGTATCTGCTGTACTGCATCCGGTAAATATATTCTGCTGAGTATGTATTATACTCTGTCGTTGTCATCAAAAGGATCGCCGCACTCCGGACAGAACTTAGGAGGATGTGCAGGATCTTCCGGCTCCCAGCCGCATTTATCACATTTATAGATTGGTGCTCCTTCCGGCTTCTTTGCTCCGCATTCAGAACAGAACTTGCCCTGATTTACTGCACCACAGCTGCAGGTCCAGCCTGCATCCGAAGGCTTCGGTGCTCCACACTCAGAGCAGAACTTACCACGGTTATCCGTAGCGCCACAGCTACATGTCCAGCCAAGTACCGGTGCCTGCATCCTAGGAGTCTGCCCCTGCGCGGGTGCTGCCTGTGCCTGCTGCATACCACTGTTCTGTTGTGCATCCATCTGATACAGCTGTCCGGCATTGATACCGCCTACCATATTTGCCATATTCATTCCGGCAAATGCCATCATGGGGCCGGTAGAGGTGTTGGATGCTGCCATCTTCATAGCCTCTGCCTGTGCAGCGGTCATGGTAGCTGCTGCCATTCCGGTATTACGCAGTACTGCAGTTCTCTGCAGGTCTGCGATGGTCTTCGCATCCTCATCGGGGATCTTCGCAGAATTGATATTAATAGTAACGATCTCGATACCACGAAGCTTGGTCCACAGATCGGAAAGTTCTTCCTTCAAAGCTTCTGTCAGATCTTCTGTGTGAGCAGGAATCTCACTGGGACGTACGCCCTGTGCGGAAACCTTAGCCAGTGCAGGCTGCAGAGCGGTCAACAGTTCTGCCTTCATCTTAGCCACCAGTTCGCTTCTGGTATAGGACTCTGTTACGTTACCGCAAACATTTTTATAGAATAACAAAGGATCTACCAGATGGAAGGAATACTCACCGTTACAACGTAAGGAGGTATCCAGATCCAGTCCGATATTCTGGTCAATTACACGGAACGGGATAGGGCTTGCCGTACCAAAGAGGTTGTTCATGATCTCCTTAATATTGAAAAAGTAGATTCTCTGGTCCTTCGCCGCATTACCGCCAAAGGTAAAACGTTTTCCGATATTGGAAAAAGTATTCTTAACGCTCTCGCCAAGATTGCCGTAGAACAAACTGGGTTCTGTGGAAGAATCATATACGAACTCACCGGCATCCGCACAGAACTCTACGATTCCGCCCTGATCCACGATGATCATACACTGTCCTTCGTTAACTGCTACGATGGAGCCGTTAGAGATAATGTTCTCCACACCCTTGGTGTTGCTGTTACGTCCATTGGTTACTCGCTGCTGTCCTTTTACTACCAATACATCGTTGGAAAGAGAATCACAGTAGAAATACTCTCTCCACTGGTCAGCCATCATGCTGCTGATTGCATCTTTTGCTGCTCTGATTAAACCCATTACCGCACCTCCGTTTTATATATGAAAAATTGTTTTTTTCACATCTCTTATATTTTAGCAAATTTTGCACATTCCCTCAACCGCTTTTCGTAAAATATCGTTATTTTTCCTTTACAATGTGTCTTTTTTCTACTAAACTGTGATATTAGAGATGTTTGATTACACTATACTATAAAAGGATCAAAAGAAATATGGGTAAAAAAGCTACAAAAGCCGCTGATAATATGTACTATCTCGCACGATGCGAAGCTGCCAAGACAAATCCGGACTTCAGCAGCCGGGAAAAGGCCGCTGAACTGGTAGGCATCGACCGCACCAGACTGGCAAGGATCGAACTGGATACCATCGCCCCCTATCCGGAGGAAGTCAAGGCTATGGCAGCGGCATATAATACACCGGAGCTGTGCAACTCCTACTGTGCCAGAGAATGCCCCTTAGGACGCAACAGTGTATCAGAGGTTGACATTGTAGACTTTGACCGGCTGGCGCTGAAGGTACTGGGATCCTTGAAAGATATCGATACACTTCGCGCTTCCCTGATCGCTATCTCCGAAGACGGTGTGATCTCTGAGGATGAGCGTCCGGCATTTCAGGATATTCTGGATTCCCTGGAGAAGATCAGTACCAATGCCAAGGCATTAAAGCTCTGGGCCATTAAAAATATACACATTCAGGAGGAGGATGTCTGATCCTCCTCCTTTTTCATACTATTTTTATGACACTCTTTTCGTTTTCTTTATTTTGCCGCCGCTTTCTCGGCAAATTCCGTGGTTACCAGTTTTTCATAGGGCACTCTCTCTTTCAGTACATCAGAGTCCTCCAGAATGTTCTGTAACAGGTCAAAGGCATCTTCGTGGAAGATCAGGTCTTTTTTCCAGGTATCCTGCTCCTGATATCTGGCAACGATGGCTGTCAGCGTATCACTTCCGGTCTCTGCAAACTGTGGTGCAATACATTTGGCGATTTCTTCCGCACTGTGCTCCTGCACGTAATCCATACCTTTTTGCAGTGCATCGGTAAATGCCTGAATTGTCTCCGCATTTTTCTCTATATAGCTCTTTCTGGCAGAAAAAGAAGTATACGGTACATAACCGGATTCCTCGCCTAACGATGCCACCACATAGCCGTCACCTTTCTGCTCTAACAACGTGGCATGTGGCTCGAACTCAATGGTAAAGTCTCCCTGTCCGCCGGAAAAAGCTGCTGCCGTGGAACCGAAATCAATGCTCTGGTCGATGGACAGATCCGTTGTCGGATCCATATTATTTTTCTCCAGAATATATTCAAATACCATCTCCGGCATACCGCCCGCTCTACCGCCTAAGACTGTAGAACCTTTTAACATATCCCACGAAAAATCATCGATAGGCTCTCTCGCCACCAGGAAATTCCCTGCCCGTTGGGTCAGCTGGGCAAAGTTCACCACATAGTCTTTCGTTCCTCCGGCATAGGTATAAATGGTACTCTCGCTGCCCATGAAGCCGATGTCCGCCTCACCGGTCAGCACCGCCGTCATAGTCTTATCCGCGCCGAATCCCGTTACCAGTTCCAGATCGATCCCGGCATCGTCAAAGTATCCTTCCTCAATAGCCACATACATCGGTGCATAAAAAATAGAGTGGGCTACTTCATTGAGCACCACTCTTGTCTTCTTTGGTCCGTTCGTCTGTTCCGCATTGCCGCAGCCCGTAAGTGCACCTGCCGCAAGCAGAACAGCCAATACCGTTGCCATTACTTTCTTTGTTTTCATAATTGTTCATCCTCCCTGAGATTATATATGATGTCAAGGTCAAAAGCCCCTGACTTTGATGCCTACGGATTGCTCCGTGCTACGCACT
>DLZQ01000008.1:5537-13649 GCA_003447295.1 Lachnospiraceae bacterium | reverse complement strand
CCTTTTGACCCTGGCATCATTACATATCTATTCTATGTAATCCCGGGGAAAATGTTCCGGGTATTTACAGATTCGCCTTGATCTTGTCGATCATCTCCTGATATTCTGCATCCGTCAAAAAGGTCTTGCCGGGGTTCATCTCGAATGTGCCGCCCCACTCAAAACCGTCCTTGTACTTCGGGCACAAATGCATATGCAGATGGCAGCCGGTGTCACCGTATGCTCCGTAATTTAACTTATCGGGGTGGAATGCTGCATGGATGGCTTTCGCTGCATGTGCCACATCCTCGAAGAATAATCTTCTCTCTTCCTCGCTGATGTCCACGATCTCGCTGACATGGTCCTTATATGCTACGATGCATCTGCCGGGATGACTCTGCTCCTTGAACAGGATCAGACTGCTCACCTTCAGGTCACAGATAAAAATACCGAACTTATCTAACAGTTCCCCTCTCATACAATATCCACAATTTGCGTCTTTCATTTGTTCTCCTATCTGCCCGCTTGCGGGGCGTGCCGTCTTAGGCTGTATTCTTATCCCGGTAACACCGGGTGGTATCAGCTACACTGTGATGTTGATCAGCTTATGAATATTCTCCGGGTCGTAATTCAATACCAGCTTAGCAGGGAAATCCAGTTCCCGCATCAGCTGTTCGGTCTCGGCAAACTTTCCTATGGCAAAACACATATGGCTGTCCGTTCCCATTATAACAGGCTGTTCGTATTTCATGCAAGTCTTTAACAGTTCCATGATATTTTCCCTGCCGCCTTGTCTTGTCGACCGTGGATTTAGAGAAGAATTGTTCACTTCCAATGCAACATGCGCCTGCTTGGCTTCCCGCACCAGTTCCTCGTAATCTAAGGGGAATCTGCCGTCATCGGGATGCCCCAGTATTTTCACATAAGGATTCTGAAAAGCTCTCACGGAAGCTAACGTATTCTCCTTACGACTTCCCGCAGTAAAAGCAAAGGGATGAATGCTGGCAAGCGCATAATCCATCTTCTGCAGATAACGTTCCTCCAGATCCAGTGTTCCGTCCGTATCACAGATATTAGCTTCCACTCCACACAAAAGATGAAGCCTTCCTCCTGTCACCGGTACCACTCTGCCGCTAACCTCTTCTCTGTCATACTCTCTGGGAATCACTTTGTAATTACTGAAAAAAAACTCATGCGGTCCTCCGGGAGTGGTGGGACCATGTTCACTCATTCCCAGGTATCTGATCCCGACTGCCAGTGCAGCGTCTATATTCTCCAATAATGTACTATACGCATGCCCTGCTGCCAGAGTATGCGTATGAAGATCCATAAATGCTTTCATATTCTCTATTTCTCTTTATTTCTCTTGTGGGCTTCCTTCTCGGGCTCCCCGGTTTTCGCGTCGTTAGCCAGTTCCGCTACCAGCTGTTCCACGATCATCTTCTTCATATACACATCAAAACTTAAGAGGCAGATCAGGGCAAATTTCTGTAAGAATTCTCGTTCTTTTCCGGAGGTCTCCGCAAAGGAATTCTCTGCTCTGCGGAATTTGTCCACTACGTCTTTTTTTAAGTCCTCCAGCTGTTCCTTTTCCAAAGATACAACTTCTTTATATACGCTTTCCAGGTCAAACGCCTGTCCATTTTGAAAATAATGTTCGGTGATCGGCTGCAACAGCGTCTGAATCTCATTCATGGGAATCACGCCCTTATAGTAATAGATGAAAATGAGCATCAGAACATGTTCCTTGGAATATTTCTTCTTCACAGGAGGAGGAAGCAGATCGTTTTTTGCATAATTATTGATCATGGTCTTGGTCAGGACGCGGTCCTCGGTCTGCGGGCGTACTGCCGAACGCAGCTTGCGATCCATAAAAGTCAGCACCTGATCCATATACAGATCAATATTCGGAATGTCTTCTGCTTTGATATATTCCACTTTCTCCAGGCTCTGTAAGATCGTCTGAAGTAATTCTTCTGTTGTCGCTGCCATAATGTCCTGCGGTCCTTTCCGTGGGTGGTTTCCGGTAATATTAACTCGAGAACGCGTGCTTCGCACTCTGATGTCTGCTTCGCTGTGCGTTCTCCGGGTTACATTAACTCGAGAACGCGTGCTTCGCACTCTGCTGTCTGCTTCGCAGACGGTTCTCTCGTTAATAGCCACAAGAAAACAAATATCTGCTGCGCAGCTACTTGTTTTCTCTATGTGGCTATTATATAGTATCAAAAACTACATGTCAACACTTGTGCCTTTCCTTCATTCTCTGAATTTATGAAGATTTTATAACTATTTTGTTTCACGCCTTTACTTTAAAACTTTAGTATGCTAAAATACAGATAGTTACGTTGTATGGATTACAACTATGGAAAGGTGTGTCGAACATGAATAAAAAAATCAAAACGGATGCTGTGGATTCTCTGTTTGATGCAGTGTTATGTCTGCAGTCCCGTGAGGAATGCTACAGTTTCTTCGAGGACCTGTGTACAGTCAATGAATTATTGTCTCTGTCCCAGCGCTTTGAAGTAGCTGCCATGCTGAAGGACGGTAAGACTTATTTGGAGATTGCTGAGAAAACAGGAGCCTCTACCGCTACCATCAGCCGTGTAAATCGTTCTCTGAATTACGGTAACGACGGTTACGAACTGGTATTTGACCGGATGGAGAAAAAGTCAGAAGCATAAATACCAAGAAAAAAGACATTGGCGTATGTAGTAACTTCGTCAATGTCTTTTTATAATTATTCTTCTGCTTGATTTTCTCTCTTTTCTTCCTCTGCCACTTCCTTCAGCGCTTCCGCAATCGCTGCTTTCGCACTCTTACGTCCGGCTTTGACTGTCTTAGCTGCCTTTATCTTTCCCTTTTTATCGGGAACGGTCTGATTCATATCAATCTTACCCTGAAATACTGCATGTTCATCAATGACGATCACCTTGGTGACAATATCTCCCAGTACTTTTGCAGAAGCGGTCAGTTCCGCCTTCTCCGGCGCGTTGATATCGCCGGTCACTTCTCCTCCGATCAATACGGATGCGGCCTGTACATCTCCCATAACCACGCTTCCGGCTCCTAAGATCAGGTTTCCCGTCACCGTTACATTTCCGCCGATCTTACCATCGATTCTCGCAGAGCCATCCAGCGTAAAATCTCCGCTTAACTCCGCACCGGCACCGATCAGTGTATTCATTTTTGTATCTGTACTTTTTTTACCAAACATGTTTTTCCAAACCTTTCCGCGATCAACCACTGATTTCCAACATATCCATAGGATTGATATAGCTTCCGTCCTTCTGCATCTGGTATCCCAGATCCGCATTATCCTCACCGATAACAAATAACGTGGTACCCTGCACTACCGTGTCTCCGGTAGCCACTGTTGCGTCCCCCTTGTTCCGATAGATGGTAATGTAGCCATTGCCATGATCCACCCACACACTGTGTCCATAGGTCTCATCATCATTCACTGCCATTACCGTACCGCTTGCTGCGGCAACCACCGTAGTGCCTACCGCTGCATGGAAAATGCACATAGGATCACCTTCCGTTACCTCTTCCATAGATGCGGAACCCGTCAGTGGGAATTCCGTAGGAAGGCTCTGCTTCTCCAACGTTGCCGACAGTTCACTTTCGCTCTGTACCTTCTGGCTTACCGTATCACTTAAAATTTGTATTTCTTCTGCCTGCTCCGTCACCTGTGCTTCCAGCTTGCTGTTCTGCTCTGCCAGCGTCTTATTCTCTTCCTCTAACGCCACGACCTGTTCACGGCTCCGTCTGCCGGCATTCTCCCACAGCTGTCCTTCGTAGATAAAGTAGCCGATCACACCGCCGATAAGCACGCATAACACCAAAACTACTACTTCCACAATCCATGCACGTACACGGAACTGTCTTACATTGGCATCTGCTGCATCCGACGTAAGGATCAACACATGATTCAGTTTTCGCTTATGTTTATGTCTTTTCATAGAGTCACCTCCGCTAAACATCATTTCATTTTATCACAGGAAAGCACTTACAGCAATCATTTCTTAACATTTTTGTAACATTTTCCCAAGATTTTCTTCATTTCTTCGCATTTATGAATGATTTGTCCATAAATTTTTGTGCATTTTTACGAATCATCTATTTACTTTTACTACTCTCTGTGCTATGATGCAGTTGCTGATGTAATGTTGTATACATTACCTGAAAGCAAATGACAGGAAAGAATTTTTTGGAGGTATCTATTATGAACAAAGGTACAGTAAAGTGGTTCAACAATCAGAAGGGTTATGGTTTCATTTCCGATGAATCCGGCAAGGATGTTTTCGTACATTACAGCGGATTGAACATGGATGGTTACAAGACTCTGGAAGAAGGCGCTGCCGTTTCTTTCGACGTTGTAAACGGTGAAAAGGGACCTCAGGCTGTGAATGTAACCAAGCTTTAATTATAAAATTGTATAATCAAATGTGTAATCGAAATGCCGCAGGGATTTAAAACCCTGCGGCATTTTATTTACTTTTAATGTATTTATGATGCGCTGCACACCGACAACACATCTTCCCATTTCATATTGCCACCAAACAGATCCAGGGCACTTCCGATAGTCACATTCATCCGGTTCTGCCCAAGTTTTTTTAATAAAAGCAGATCTTCCATAGAATGCACACCACCGGCATAGGTGATGGGATTTCCGGCATAGGAGCCAATGGATTTTACCAGTTCCTGTTCGATTCCCTGCGCCTTGCCTTCCACATCCACCGCATGGATCAGGAATTCCCCGCAATATGCTGACAGCTTTTCAAGCAACGCCTCATTCACGATCTCTTCTGTAAGTTTCTGCCAACGGTCCGTCACTACGAAATACTTCTCTTCCACGCGCTTGCAGCTGACATCCAGCACCAGATGCTCTCTCCCGACAGTATGAACCAGCTTCTTAAGTCTGTCGTAGTCAATCCGTCCCTCCCTGAACGCATAAGAGGTTACGATCACTGCCGCAGCACCTGCTTCCAGATACTCAGATGCATTGTCCGCGGTAATCCCTCCGCCCACCTGCAGGCCGCCCGGATATGCCCTTAAAGCAGAAAGTGCCTGCCTCTTCGTAGCCTCATAATAAGGACTGTCCGAAGCATTCAGTAAAATGATATGTCCGCCTTTTAAATTGTTTTTTTGATACAGTCTGGCATAAAAAGCGGCATCCTGTCCGGATACAAAATTCTCCTGTGCCTGATCGCCGAGATCCTTAAGACTTCCACCGACGATCTGTTTTACTTTTCCGTTATGAATATCAATACAGGGTCGAAATTCCATTTACTTCCTCTTTCCCCAAAAAATATTTTTGTATATTTTTCTGACATACGCACATACTACTTTCAAGCCAACCAGCTGTGGTTCGGACATAAATATCCCGTAATGGGTCATCTTGAAATGGAGGACATTATGAAAAATAAGACAAATAACACAAGCTCCCACATTGGGAAAAAGTTACTGGTTCTGGGTATTCTCACGGTCTACCTGTGCATGGCAACTGCCTGCGGCAATAACAAGAACAATAATAACTCCGGCAGCATGGCTGCCTCTCCTTCCCCTTCCACCTCTCCTGCCACTCAGGAGAGCACTGTGACACAGACCCCGGAGACCGGAACTGCTGCCACAGACAACATGGGGGATACCAATGGCAACTGTAATACCGTATCCGAAAATGATTCCATGCTGGACAATGCCGGCAACGCCGTGGGAGAAGCCGGCGATACAGTAGGCAATATCGTGGATGATGCCGCGAACGGAGTCTCCGATATCACCAATGATCTGGTAGGTAACGGTCAGAAATAAATTATACCTCTTCCATGATGGTGCCTTCCCGGTAAGCCTCCAGGAGTTCTTCCAGATAGAAGATATTCTCCTGGATCTCCTTGCCGGTATCGGTATCCGCCACCAGTTTTCTGCGGGGGAAATTCTCCACTACCACAGAATCCGAGAAAATATCCGATTCCTTGATGATTGCAGCCTCCGTGGATTCAAAGGGCTCGTGGGCTACCAGGCGCATTCCTCTGGAATTACATACCAGGGTATAGCCTGCGATTCCTGTCTTCTTCTGATACGCCTTGGAGAAGCCGCCGTCGATGATCAAAAGTTTCCCTCCACATTTGATGGGGGATTCGCCATGGATCTGTTCCACAGGTACATGCCCGTTGACAATATGGGCATCGGTCTTATCCAGTCCGAATTCCTCCAGGATCTTACCGATGACTTCCTCATTTTCCAACAGCTTGTAGTAACTGTTCTTCTCTTCTGCATGAGTCTTCTTATCTTCCAGGAAATACCGCTCAAATGTTGCCATCTTGGCCTTGCCGAACACCGGGGATCCGGGACCCGCCCAGATGTACCAGATCATATCCTGTCCCAGGGCACGTTCCCTGGTATCCTTGGCATAGTAACCTCTTCTGGCATAATACTCCAAAATGTCATACAGTGCTTTCCCGCAATATTCTTTTCCGCAGATCTCTACCTGCATGAAGCTTCCGTCCGGATTTAAAGGAACGCAGCCGTGATACAGGAGGTTACCGTTATAGATCTTATACATGCCACCCTTGGAAAAGAGGAATTTTACATGGCGCTGCAGTTTTTCACAGCGCATAAATACCTGCTGCAAGCGCAGCATGACCTTGCTCTCTTCCTCGGTCAGCTCGTAAGGGTGTTCCGGATCTATAGTAGGGAAATCCACGTCCTTCATGGGATATTCTTTGCCGTCCAGCGTAATGATCTTCCGTTCAAAATCAATCCGGTGCAACAGCATCCGGTCTTCCATATGGAACTCGGGGTGCCGCATGACAAGCTGCCCCTCCAGCTTGAACTGTAAAATAGCAATTGCCTTATGCATCTTGGTATCCAGTCCGAGATCCTTGGTATTGTAATCGGTGTTGAACTTGATGGTAAAGGCATCGCAGTTAGTATTTTCGTAAGTCTCCAGTGCGAAGGTGGCAAGAGGCAGCAGGTTGATGCCGTAGCCGTCCTCCAGGGTGGCGAGATTGCCGTATCTGGCAGACATGCGGATCACGTTGGCGATGCATGCCAGGCTTCCCGCCGCAGCGCCCATCCACACCATGTCATGATTGCCCCACTGGACATCCACGGAATGGTACTCACACAGGGTATCCATGATGATATGGGGACCGGGTCCTCTGTCATAGATGTCTCCGACGATATGGAGGTGATCAATGACCAGCCGCTGGATCAGGTGGCTTAAGGCAATGATAAACTGCGGTGCTCTGCCGATGCGGATGATGGTATGGATAATCTCATTATAGTATGCCTCTTTGTCCTGGATCTCTTCCTTCTCGGTGATCAGTTCTTCGATGACGTAGGCAAAGTCTTTGGGCAGGGCTTTTCTGACCTTGGAACGGGTGTATTTGGAAGAGACACGTTTGATGACCTGCACCAGGCGGTGGAGGGATATTTTATACCAGTCTTCGAGGTTATCTTCTTCCCGCTCCACAATCTCTAATTTGCTCTCGGGATAATAAATGAGGGTCGCCAGGCTTTTTTTATCTTTGTTGCTGATAGTGTTGCCGAATTCTTCGTCGATCTTACGGCGTACGGAACCGGAGCCGTTCTTTAAGACGTGATTGAACTGCTCGTATTCGCCGTGAATGTCAGTGAGGAAGTGTTCAGTTCCTTTGGGAAGGTTCAGGATGGACTGGAGGTTGATGATCTCCGTGGCGGCGGCTGCTTGTGTTTTATATTGGTGCGAGAGGGTCTTTAGGACCTTCTGTTCCATTTCGTTCATGAAATTCACCTTTCTCTATCCCCTACGCAGCTTCGCCTGAGTATAAGAAACGCGGCACGCTCGTACTTTAGTACGATGCGCTCATGTCGCAGATCGTAGCGGTACATAAGCGAGGACAGTACCCTCGCAATGCGTCCCTTGGGACGCTATGGTACCGACGTCTGCTTACGGCCTGCTTATTCTTACACTCAGTCAAGCTGCTGGTTTATTGAAAATTCCATAAAAATATATTACATTGCTGCATCGATCACGTTGGACATGTTGTACATGCCGGCGGGTTTGCCTGCCAGGAACTTGGCGGCCTGGATGGCGCCCTTGCCGAAGACGGCTTTGGAGTAGGCGGTATGGGAGAAGGTTACGACTTCGTC
>DLZQ01000008.1:0-5261 GCA_003447295.1 Lachnospiraceae bacterium | reverse complement strand
GTACTGCGGTCGTAGACGTATTCATATTCGCCATTAAATTCTTCGTTGATGGAATCTGCCAGTGCCAGTGCGGTACCGCTGGGAGCATCTAGTTTGAGATTATGGTGTTTCTCTACGATCTCCATGTCGAAGCCCGCATTTGCCAGTACACCGGCGGCCTCTTTTAACAGCTTTAACATCAGGTTGATGCCTAAGGACATGTTGGCGGATTTTAAGATAGCCACGTGTTTTGCCGCTTCGTCCACCTTGGACAGCTGTGCCTCGGACAGACCGGTGGTGCACAGTACACAGGGGATCTTTTTCTCCACGCAGTAATCCAGTAGCCTGTCTACTGCCACGGCTGCTGAGAAATCAATGATGCAATCCGCTGCCACATCGCATTTTTCAATATCCGTAAATACAGGATAGGGATTGTGTCCATCGTCTCTGGCATCGATTCCCGCCACCAGTTCCATATCGGGATCTGCCGCGATCAGTCCGCTGATCACCTGTCCCATTTTACCGTTACATCCATGCATGATTACTTTTACCATTTTTGTTCTCTCCTATCTTAATATCCTTATATACTTAAAAACATCCCGCCTATGATAAAAATTTCACAGGCGGGATTCTTCCACTCTTGCTTTTTAATTTCCAGCCTACAGGACACCATAATCCTTCAGGGCTTTTTCAAGCCTTTTGGCATTTGCCTCATCCATTTCGCACAGAGGCATACGAAACGCTCCGGCTCCCATTCCCATCATATTCAGTGCTGTCTTCACCGGGATCGGGTTCACTTCGCAGAACAGCGCATTGCACAGATCCATAGCATCTAACTGCATCTGACGGCTGCCTGCCACATCTCCGTCGAAGAACTTCTGGCAGATCTCGTGAGTCTGTGTAGGTGCTACATTGGAAAGCACGGAGATAACTCCCATACCACCCAGAGACAGGATAGGTACGATCTGGTCATCATTACCGGAATAGATATCCACGACGCCCTGACCGATCGCTGCCAGATGTGCGATCTGGCTGATGTTGCCACTGGCTTCCTTGACACCTACGATGTTCTCTACATCCTTACACAGCTTCACCACAGTCTCCGGCAGGATATTGCAGCCGGTACGGCTGGGCACGTTATACAGGATGGCGGGAACCTTCACGGAATCCGCAACGGTCTTGAAGTGACGATACAATCCCTTCTGGGTTGCTTTATTGTAATAGGGGCTTACCAGCAGGATGCCGTCCACACCGTATTTTTCCGCTTCCTGAGACAGATATACTGCGGTATCGGTGCAATTAGAACCGGTGCCGGCCACTACGGGGATTCTCTTCGCTACTTTGTCCACACAATATTTGATGGTATCTAAATGTTCCTCATGGGTCAGTGTAGAACTCTCTCCCGTGGTACCGCATACAATAATGGCATCTGTGCCGTTTGCGATCTGGAATTCGATCAGTTCACCGAATTTCTCATAATTGACAGATCCGTCTTCGTTCATGGGTGTGACGATTGCCACGCCTGCTCCTTTAAAAATAGCCATATGTTTCCTCCATTTACAAAACGCCAGCGCACAATGGCGCCGGCGCTGATTATCCAAGCTTATTTGATAGCGCCCCATCTGCTTACGAGATGACAGTCATACGCTTCTTAAACGTATGCCCAAGATAACATATACAGGATACCTTATCTTTCGGCGTGTTCCCCTTTCTTCTTCCCTCAACGGTACCTGTTACCTCCGAAAAAATACTCTTGAAAAACGCAACCTCTATCTTCTTAAATATAATTTTATGATAGCATTAACCCATGTGACTGTCAATCCCAGACCTTGAATTTTACAGTCTCGATCTTGGAGACTTCATCCGCCAGAACGCATATTTCATCGTTCAGGGTGATTCCTGTCAGGATCACATCCGTATCTCCTCTGCATTCCAACAGTGCCTTCAGTGTATCCACTGTAATGATATCCTTTTCCACCAGTCCCAGCACTTCATCTAAGATCAGCAGATCGCATTCTCCGGTGGTCAGAACCTTTTTGGCAAAGCCGATTCCGTTACGGATGTTCTGGATCTCCTCCTGCTTCTTCTCCTCCGGCAATTCCACAAAATTGCTGTCCGATTTTTCGAAGCGGAACAATTTGATCTCCGGTTCCATCCTGCGCAGGAAATCCGAATCTTCCAGTCCCTTTCCCTTCAGAAACTGAATAATAACGACTCTCTTCCCCTCTACTGCTGCCTGTACTGCTCTTCCGATTGCTGCCGGTGATTTGCCTCTGCCATCGCCGGTATAAATATAGATGCATCCTTCTGCCATTACACACCTCATGGTCTATCTGCGCTTGCGGCAGGTAGCTGTCCGCAGTTGCTAGTTGCCTATGCATTCCTTTATACCATATATTGTAAATTTTTGCAATCTTTTGTCGTCAGACTATGGATTCCCGGGCTTCCTCCAGCAGCTCCAGTTTGCTGACGGACACTTCGAATGCGACACGTTTCTCCACATTTTCTTCATCCAGTTTCTTCATATATTCACGGCTTTGGATCCGTCCCCAGATAGCGCAGCGCTCTCCCACTTTGAAATGTTCTGCATAGCGCGCATTACGTCCCCAGCAGATGCAGGGAATGTAATCAGACTTGCCGTAAGGGCGGTTCACGGCAAGCAGCAGGTCTGCGATCTCCCTTCCTAACGGTGTCTTGCGGTATACCGGCTCCTTACATATATATCCATCGAGATAGATCTGGTTCGTCTTGGAACTTTCTTCCATCTCCTCAATAAATTTCACCTCTCTGGCAAACACAGACAGCACCAGTCTGTTCTTGCGCTCCTCATGACGGTTATAGGACCGGAACTGCCCGTTAACGCACAAAAGCATTCCGATATAGCTTGCTGTCACATCTAACAGTCTCTCCGAGACCATCACCGGTATGATGTCGAAGCTGTCGCTCAGTCTCGTACACCTTAAATCCACCATGTAGAATCCTTCCCCGTAGATCTCATGGCTGTAGGAAAAATCGCTTACCACTTCCCCCATCACCGTTACCTGATTGTTTTCAATAACCTTATCTGTCATTTTTGTTCTCCCTTCTACATCTTCTGACTCTTCTACAACAATCCTTATGTATTGCACTACTATTTATACTCTATTTTTTATCGTTTGAGTACTAAAACCCATCGCATAAAAATGCAAATACCGCACAAAAGGGATTTCTTTTCCATACTTTTTCATATGGAAAACCAACAAAAACGTTGATTTTACACGGTTTTTTCTTGCGTCCGGAAATGATAAGTGCTATACTGAAACAGTTTGAAAAAAGGTTAAATCAGTTGCACGCATTTTTAGAAAGGCAAGGATTTTTATGAGACAAAAAAGAGAAGATGTCAGAAACGTTGCAATCATTGCTCACGTAGACCACGGTAAAACCACTCTGGTGGATGAGCTGTTAAAACAAAGCGGTGTATTCCGTGAAAATCAGGAAGTTGCTGAGCGTGTCATGGACTCCAACGATATCGAGCGCGAGCGTGGTATCACCATTCTGTCCAAGAACACTGCTGTTATGTATAAGGGTACCAAGATCAACATCATCGACACCCCGGGTCATGCAGACTTCGGCGGCGAGGTAGAACGTGTCCTGAAGATGGTAAACGGTGTTATCCTGGTAGTGGATGCTTTCGAGGGTGCTATGCCCCAGACCAAATTCGTGCTTCGTAAGGCACTGGAATTAAAGCTTCCCGTTATCGTATGTATCAACAAGATCGACCGTCCCGAAGCAAGACCCGATGAAGTCGTAGACGAAGTACTGGAGCTGTTCTTAGAGCTGGATGCAGACGATTCCCAGTTAGACTGTCCTTTTGTGTACGCTTCCGCCAAGGCAGGTATTGCTTCCCTGGATGCTGATGAGATGGGTACCGATATGGAGCCTCTGTTCGAGACCATTATCAACTACATTCCTGCTCCCGAAGGTGATCCCGATGCAGCTACCCAGGTACTGATCAGTACCATCGATTATAATGAATATGTAGGCCGTATCGGTGTCGGTAAGGTTGACAACGGTACCATCCGTGTAAATCAGGATGTGGTCATCTGTAACCACCACAACCCTGACAAGATCATCAAGACCAAGGTCAGCAAGCTGTATGAGTTCGACGGTCTGAATAAAGTAGAAGTAAAAGAAGCCGGCATCGGTTCCATCGTTGCCATCTCCGGTATCAGCGAGCTTCACATCGGCGACACCATCTGCTCTCCGGAAAATGTAGTACCCATTCCTTTCCAGAAGATCAGTGAGCCCACCATCGCCATGCAGTTTATGGTAAATGATTCTCCTCTGGCAGGTCAGGAAGGTAAGTTCGTTACCAGCCGTCACCTGCGTGACAGACTGTTCCGTGAGTTAAATACCGATGTATCCTTACGTGTGGAAGAGACAGATTCCCCTGACCGTTTCAAGGTATCCGGTCGTGGCGAGCTGCATCTGTCCGTGCTGATCGAGAATATGCGTCGTGAAGGCTTTGAATTTGCTGTAAGTAAGGCTGAGGTTCTGTATCATACCGATGAGAATGGCAAGAAATTAGAGCCTATGGAATTAGCTTATATCGATGTTCCCAACGAGTTTGCCGGTGCTGTCATCGAGAAGCTGGGTCAAAGAAAAGGTGAGCTTCGTAACATGGGTTCCATCTCCGGCGGCACTTACACCCGTCTGGAGTTCTCCATCCCCGCAAGAGGACTGATCGGTTACCGTGGCGAGTTCATGACCGATACCAAGGGTAACGGTATCTTGAACACTGTATTTGATGATTACGGTCCTTACAAGGGAGATATCCAGTATCGTAAAATGGGTTCCCTGATCGCATTCGAAGCCGGCGAAGCTATCACCTACGGTCTGTACAATGCCCAGGAGCGTGGTACTCTCTTCATCGGGCCCGGTGAAAAGGTATACTCCGGTATGGTCATCGGTCAGACCGGACGCAACGAGGACATCGAGATCAATGTCTGCAAGAAAAAGCAGCTGACCAATACCCGTTCCTCCAGTGCCGACGAAGCCCTGCGTCTGACGCCTCCCAGGATCCTGTCTCTGGAGCAGGCTCTGGACTTCATCGATACCGACGAGCTGTTGGAGGTAACTCCTACGAACCTTCGTATCCGTAAGAAGATCCTGGATCCGACCCTGAGAAAACGTGCCATGATCAATAGAAATGCTTAAAAAGATCTATAAATACAACCACCTTCATGTACTGCAGACAGTATGTGAAGGTGGTTTTTTAACTTGAAAGTTACGAGCCATGCAAA
>DLZQ01000002.1:4666-4953 GCA_003447295.1 Lachnospiraceae bacterium | reverse complement strand
GTCGGTTCCTCTTCTGTCACCGTCATCTCCACAGCATCCGTCTGTTCTGTCTGTTCAGAAGTCTTTGTATCTCCCATGGGATCTGCCGCTGTTGATGTCTTAGTAACCTCAGGAATTTCCGTCGGCTCCTGCTTTTTCTTCGGAAGCTTTTCACGGATACTCTCTTTCCAGCCGGAGAAGACTTCCTTTGTCCGCTTTTTCCATTCTCTTTTCTTCGCTGCACGCTTCTGTCTGGCTTCTTCCTTTAACTCCAGCTTTTCCTGCTTTTTCGCCTGCTTCGCCAGTGC
>DLZQ01000002.1:1552-4346 GCA_003447295.1 Lachnospiraceae bacterium | reverse complement strand
CGATCCAGGCGATACGGGTCATACAGGAAGTAGGACACCGCTCCCAGCATCAAAAGCACCACTCCGGCTATCGTAAGCGCCGGTACGATAAGGGCATACTCCGTAAATCCCAGTTCATAGCACACAAACACGATAAGCATCGCCGGGAACAGGAGCAGATACAGAATCCTTGTCAGGACATCCAATATTGCATGCTGTCTCTTCCCATTGTTCAGCAGCGTTCCTTCGATAGCTGTATAAAAAGCCATAAAAATACATAATTCCGAGCCGAAGCCATGGAGATATCCACAGATTCCGGTCAAGATCAGTGACAGGAAAAACATCCCGAACGCTGTTCCCTGATACAAGGCATTGCGGTACTCCGTCATTCCCTGCAGCTTGTCCTCACTGATGCCGTGCATCTGGTAGACATCCTTGCGGATCAGGCGTTCAAACTCCTCGTTATACCGCTGTTCCTCTCTGGTGTTGCGCAGATGGTCTTCCACCGCCTTGCTCATCTGCTCAATATATTCCTGCTCCTTGCGGATGCGCTTAGTCCGGAGCTGCTCCAGCTCGTTCTGACGTCTTACTTCCTCTTCCAGCTTACGTACTTTACCGATCCTTGGATTTTTCACCGTGATCTCCGGAGGTTCCGTGAGCACTGTGCTTTCTTTTTTTCCCTGTTCTTCCATTTTGGGGTCCTCTTTCTGTGTGTGATCCGTTAGTCCTATTATAATTTTTCCCACACAGAAAAACAACCTTTAGTTCCCCTTTTCTTCGGTTTTCTCCCATCCTGCCATCAAATGCAGTTCCAACGGAGCGTTATAATCCGTTTCTCCGCCTTTTTGTGCAAAAAAGCGGGATGCAGGCAGGGTCTCCACCCGTATGTCTCCCTCATCCGTTGCGAGGTACCAGCCTGCGAAATGATACCCTTCCCGTTCCGGAGTCGGATATCCACACAAATACACTGTTCCGCCGGAATATTTCGGTGTCAGTGCATTATACGTCTGCGATGGTTGTCCTGCAATCGTTCCTCCATTGGCATCCAATACCATAATCATCTGCCATGCAGCAGGATCCTGCGAGTTCCACACCGCGTGAATATCCACACTGCGATTGCCTTCCTCATCCGGTTTGATCCTGGCTGCATCCTCTGCGGTAAAGCTTTCCGTAAGCAGACTCCACTTCGGATAGGTATCCTTCTCACCTGAAAAATGTGCCGCCCATCCCAGGAATGCAAATCCTTCCGGCGTCTCCGGCTGCGGCAGAGCGATCACTTCTCCGGCAAGGAGCTGTTCTATGGTGATTTCTCCTTCTTCCAGGATCCGCTCCCAGGCGTCAGCAGTGGGATTGGCCAGGTGAGTCTCATTATATATCTTGTAATATAAGGTGCCGCTTTCCAGAGGATACTGTTTTTCTATAGGTTCTGACGTTTCTGCTATTGCGACATCTGTTTCCGGCTCTGTTGTCGCGGACTGTACATGTTCATTTTCCCTGCCGTCCCGATTCTCTCCGTTTTCATCAGGTACCTGCACCTCCTCCGTTGTCTGTGCCGGTATTTTCGTCTGATCTGCCTCGGTTCCATACACGCTGCAGCTAAGCAGTACACAAGCTGTCAGCATACAGAGTATGCGCATTGCTTTTCGCTTCCGGCTTTCACTGCGTTCCGGTACCCCTTTTTCCACAGGTTGTTTACTCTGCAGATATTCGTCCGGCAACGGCGGATATTCCGGGGCTATGGAATCCGGCGGGAGTGTCTGGTATTCCGGTAGTATATTGTTTTCCTGTTTCTGCATTTTATTATTCCTATGATCTTTATGATCTTCTTTGATCTTCATTTTCTCTTTTATTACCGGATCCACCCATTATTTGTTATGTACATCCAGCTGCGGGAAAGGGCACTCCACGCCCAGCTTCCGGAAGCCCAGCAGCAGATCGTGATTCAGAATACGCATGCCGGAATAGATATTTTTCTCCGAGACTTCCACTACGAACCGGAGCAATATTCCGGAATCCTGCAATGCCTGCACTCCCACGTACACAGGAACTTTTTTCATAGTATCTTCATGTGCTTTGTAGATCGACTCAAGGAGTTTCGGCAGTTCACTTTCCAGCTTTTCAAGATCCGTTTCATAAGGGATGCTGATATCGCAGACAGCCTTGGAATAATTGTCGGAACGGTTCAAGATATTTTTCATTTCGGAATTATTGATGATCTTCACATTGTCACCGGTGTCCGTGATACAGGTGGTACGAATGCCGATGCTCGTCACTGTTCCGCGGAAACCGTTCACCTCCACAATGTCTCCCACATTATACTGATTCTCCAACAGCATAAAAGTTCCTGTCACCACATCCGCGATCAGACTCTCCGCGCTGAAACCGACGATCAGAGCCAATACTCCGACACTGGCAATGATGGTAGTCATGTTAACTCCGAGGATCGTCAGTCCTGCGCACAGGATCACCAGAAACGCAATATATTTTGTCAGACTGGATAACAGAGAGAGCACAGACCTGGCTCTGTGATTCGCCGGTTTGATCAGCCCCAGGATCCATACGATCAGACTTTTTAAGAACAATACCCCGAAGATCAAAAGCAATAATTTGCAGACTGCAACTGCATTGACCGTAAATATCCTACCCAATTCCTCTGTCTGAATCTGTCCGGTTCCCAGCGCGATTCCCATAATAAGTGCTAAAAGCACTGCATACACGATTATTTTTTTCACATTTTTCTTCTTATCTTTGTCTTCCATTTTCCCTTGTTTTCCTCCTTTGCAAACTGCTTTTTGATGGTTCATTTTATCATTTT
>DLZQ01000002.1:0-1244 GCA_003447295.1 Lachnospiraceae bacterium | reverse complement strand
ATATTTGTTACTTTATTCCATTTTCTTTTTTCAGGAAAAGAGATATACTATATACAGAAACAAGGAACTGTTTCCATTAACCACAACGTAAAAGAAAGGATGATAGATTATGGCAAAATTATATACAATTACTTTAAACGGTGTTACAGAGGATACTTACAACAAGGCAACGGATTACATTCAGGCAAATGCCCTTCGCCTGAACTATCGCCCGGCTGCTTCCACCATTGATGCGGAATTTCCGGATGACATTGATCCCGCTAAAGCTCCGGAGATTGCTGATGCTGTGATCCGCGAGGTGCATCAGACTCTGTAATTTACTTTTTTCATTTTCCCAGAGCTGCAAAAGTCCGTCGATGCCTTAATGCACCGACGGACTTTTTCTCATTTCTATACATGATTGTTACCGGGGATACAACCCCTTTCTTCTGATGCTCGGATCTAACGGACGGTCTCAGTCTCCCACTCTATGACAGCTCCACTGGATGCATCGATCGTAAAGTCATATTCCGTTCCGCCATAGATGATCTTGCCTTCGTATTCCGGACGTCCATCGTCATAATCGAATTGCCATTCGTAGATGTCCTTCTCCGTTGCACCACTGACACGGCCAAGTGCTGTCTGCTTCGCATCTGCCTCACTGACAGTGACGCTATTGCTGCCACTCCACCCTGCTGTTTTTTCATCGTATCCGGAACTTAAAATCTCACCGGTATCCACGGCTATTTCATAGTCGTACTTCTTACCGCCTGCGTACCATTCAATTTCATACACCTGGCGTCTGCCTTCATAGTCCAGCCTGGACTTGGTGATCGTCGCATCCGTTGCCTTCACCCCTGCGTGCTCAAGAGCTATCTTCTGTGCTGTTTCTTCGTCCACTGTCCCGGTTACGGTCTGTGCCGGAGTTGTGTCAGAAGCAGCAGCGGGGGCTGTCGCCTCCGTCTGTGCCTGGGTATCGACGGCATTCTTATCCCTGCTGCTCATTTCCATGACTGCACCTGTTTCTGCGTTAACCGTGTAGGCATAGGCATAATCGCCCGAAGTAAACTCAACCTTATAACAGGACGTCCCTGCTACTTCATTCAGGGTCGTCGCTGAGATCGCTGCATTCTCCGCTGCAATATTGGCTGCCTTTAACGCTACCTCCTGTGCCGCTTCCATGCTGATCAGCTGTGCCTGGCTGCTTGCCTGCTGATTCGTTACTGCATTACCGCCACATCCGGTCATAGCCACCGCCAGGGACA
>DLZQ01000032.1 GCA_003447295.1 Lachnospiraceae bacterium | reverse complement strand
TTTCGTTTGTCAACAACTTTTTTAAAAACTTTTTTGTCTTGAAAAGCTTTCGTTTTTCGCGACATTTGGTATCTTATCATACCTTGTCGGTATCTGTCAACAACTTTTTCAAAAACTTTTTAAGTCTTATTGGAAGCTGTTTCGTTGTCTTGGCACTGCCGCAACAACGAAACTGAGTATATCACCCTATCTTCCACTTGTCAACACTGTTTTTTGTTTTTTTCAAAAAATATCTACAATAATTGAATTGTATATTCATTTGATGCATTTTTAAGACGAAGTGCTATCGTCTGTACGGCACCTGCCACATCTTCGTTTACTTCCAGTAATAGTACCAGTTCCTGTGACTGTCCGGGTTCCAGTGTCTCCTCATAGGTAGACATGTCATTCGGCAGCATGGTAGTCAGTGCATTTGCCCTGATGCTGTCATTCACTGTAATAATATATCTGGAGTTCGTATTCAGCAGATCGATCTTCTCTTCCTGCTCTGTTCCATTCGTCAGACAGAATCTGAGCACCAGCAGTTTCTTCCCAGTGGATGCATCCAATGCAAAATACTCATCCGTAGCCCAGTCCTCGGGATAAGAATCTGTTACCATATAATCCTCATAGGTAATGCTGACACCCTCCGGCAGTCCAAAAAATTCTTCCATGCTGGCAGTAATATCTTCCTGCGCCGTGGGCATCGTCACTTCTGTGGTACCGGTACTACCCGTCTCTTCCGCTTTTGCCTCTTCCTGTGCTGCTTTTGCTGCTTCCCTCGCTGCTTCCTTTTCCAACTTGGCGATCACCATTTCGGGATCTACCAGGCGGCTACGATTATTGGCATCGTATTTTAACAAAGTAACTGCCGCATACTCTCCGACCCGCTGGGATTCCTCTTCCGTCAGATCCGGGATCTCGTTACCGCAGGCTGTCATGGATAACATCATTGTGCATAATAAGGCTCCGCATACAATGTTTTTATTACGTCCTGTCATAATTTTGTTCCTTTTTCTTTCTTGCTGGCTCTTACATCACTCATTACATTTCTTTTCCAGTATAATATAGATTCCGGCGATTACAAGAGCAATTACGCCTACCACAAAGAAAAGTATGGTCTTCTGCAGGATCGGTGCGCCCCAGTAATCATATAAAGCTATTTTACCACAAGTACACAAAGAAAGCACTAAACCATAGATTCTGACGGGCTTATCCTTTTTCACGAAACCTGCAGTCACGCTTACCAGCGCGATCAGCATGATCAGAATACTGTTGATAACAGGAATATTTGTCTTGACAATCAGTGCCATATAGGTCAGGAATATCACAAGGATCAGTTCTCTGTGTTTAAAGTTCTTATAATATTTTTCCTGCAGGGTCAGTACCAGATAAGCCAGCACAAACACAAACATACATAAATAAGTAATGTAGGAATTCCGATATACCGGGTCTGCCAGACCGATCAGTGCTCCGATCTGTCCGATCAGTACGAATACGTTAAATACGAGGATTCCCTTACCCCGCATACAATTCACATTATTGAACAGCAGAATGCTCACGAAGAGAATTCCGGAAAATGCCGGTAGCTTTATCATAGGCATCAAATGCGACAGAGCAAAAAATGCCAGTGAAAAAGTCAGCACGATCTCCTGGTAGGTACTCCATTCATGCACAAGGAACATACTGAGGATCGTTCCCGCCAAAAGTACATAAGCATAAGGGATCTCCTTCCCGTTCATCAGGAGCAGGATACAATATACCGTAGTAAGTATGGCATCCAGTGCAGCAAGGCCCCCTTTTGCTAGGCGTGACAGTATTTTTACTGCTATCAGCAATACCGTAGCACAGATCACAATTCCCCAATCATTCTCTATCACTGAAAATCCACAGAAAGTCACAAAACTAAAGAAATAGCACGGAATCCATTTCTGCCATCCTTTTTCCGCCTTCCGCAAAGCGATCACAGTCAGAATTGTGATAACAAATGCGATTCCGGTCAGAGTAAAAATGCCTATATATCCATCCGTCTCTGCTGCTCTCCAATAATCATCCATACCCGCACCCGTCATGATTCCGGATACCAGAATAAATGCGATGTATACTGCAAGCAGTCCTCCGCTTTTCACCACATGTCCGGTCTGCTTTTCTATTTGCGCATAACGGGTCTGTGCCACCAGTATCAGATGAGCTATCAGGAAAAATACACTATAAGCGGCAACTCCAACACCAACCGACATGCCCTGTGTCCACACGATGCAGCCTACAACCATCGGAAACAGCACTGTGGTACTGGCAAACAGGATCAGCTGTGATGCCGTATGGAATCTGTGCACCGGTACGCAGGCGCACAATATACTCAGGATCAGGATCAATCCCATTACCATCAGGACCTCCGCCATCGATAACCCGGAGGACATGGATAACGGATAGGCGCAAAGCCAGCAGGAAGCAATCCCCAACAGTCTGTGGATCAGCGAATCCCGTTTCCGGCTCAGCAATACCGTGCCTACGGTGATCACACCAATGATCAAAGCTGCGGGAAGCATCCCGAAATTATGTAAGGATAGCGTATTGATCATGGTGGACAGGTACAAAGCTGCCATGCCGATCGCCGAAAATATCTGTGCAAGCTTCGGTAATTTTCTCCGGATCAACAGCTCTGCTAACAGCACTACGCCCAGGGATACCACATACAGAGAGATTCCCTTGATCCATCCGTTCATGAAATACATTCCCATCAGCACCAGGGCTGTCAGGATAAATACGCCTCCCACCACAGAGAGAGCAATGGTTCCAATGAGATATTCCGCATTCTGCTTTTTCTTCGTCCCCAGTACTACTGTCTCTGCTGCCGGCTGCACAGTGGACTGTCCTCTCGGTTGCTCAGCGAACTGTCCTGTCGGCTGCCCAGTGAACTGTCCTGCCGGTTGCCCAACAGCCTGCCCTATCGGCTGTTTCTGCATGGGCTCCTGTGTAGAAGGCTGTACGGACTCCTGTATCTGCCCTGCGGCAGCACTTTCTGCTCTTTCCGCATTCAGTTTCTGTCTCTGGTGCCAGTATTCCACGCTTTTATCCAGCTCTGCCTGTAACTGCTCCACATACTGGGGCTGCTTCTGTATTCTGGGAATCAACTGCTGTACATACTGTGTAAAAATCGGATCATTGGAACGCATCAGGTATTCCCTTGCCTGCTGTTCCAAAAGCTTTGCTCTGTCCTGCTGTGTATTCTGTTCCATATAATATCCTCCCTGCATTGCATGATCTATTGCACCACGTAATCTTTGTATCTCTCCATGTCCTGCCTGTGGCAGTCCGCATGGATCAAAATACCGTCTTCCCTATACTCCGTAGAAAAAACCTGCGCCTCTTCCATAAGATAGGAAGCTACATTCCCCGCGCTGTACGGGATCAGGAAAGTACAATCCACATTATCCACATAGACCTGCTGCTCAATGGCTTCTGCCAGTTCACGGATACCGGTATTCTGCCCTGCGGCGAGATACCAGTGCTCCTGTCTCTTCTGCGGCAGCGGTTCCATGCCGCATTTGTCTGCTTTATTATACACCACGATCTGCGGAATGTCACCTGCTTCCAGTTCCTTCAGAGTATCGGCAGTGACCTGCATCTGCTGTCTGTAATTTTCATCGGAAAAATCCACCACCTGGACCAGCAGATCTGCGTATTTTACCTCTTCCAGAGTCGAGCGGAATGCCTTTACCAGACCGTGAGGCAGCTTATGAATGAACCCAACCGTATCCGTCAGGAAAAACGGCTTATTATGCCCCGTATCTATACTGCGGACGCTGGTCTCCAATGTGGCGAACAGCATATCTTTTTCCATGACTGTCTTCTCCGGGAGCTCTCCGAACTGCTCCACCATACGATTCAGGATCGTAGACTTTCCCGCATTGGTATAGCCCACCAGCGCCACCTGCGGAGTCCGGGACTGCTGTCTTTTCCTGCGCTGCACATCCCGGGTCCTGCTGACATCCTCCAGCTCCTTTTTCAGTTCCGTGATCCGGTGTTCGATCTTACGTCTGTCCAGTTCCAGCTTCTTCTCACCGGTACCCTTGTTACTCATGCTGCCGCTGGCGCCGCCCTGACGGCTCAGTGCATCGTACATACCTACCAGTCTCGGAAGCATATATTGCAGTCTTGCTGTCTCCACCTGCAATTTGGCTTCTCTGGTCTGTGCCCGTATGGAAAATATGTCAAGGATCAGGTTCGTACGGTCAATGACGGTAAGCTCCAGCTCTTTCCCCAGATTTCTCACCTGCGAAGGCGTCAGGGAATTGTCGAATACGACCTCCTGTGCACCTCTCTCCTCCGCCATTCTGCGTACCTCAGCCGCCTTGCCCGTTCCGATATACAATGCTTTGTTCACATGATCCAGCCGTTGTACAATCTGACCCACGACTTCCTTCTCCGCGGCTTCTGCCAGACTTGCCAGCTCTTCCATGGAATGCTCAAAATCCGCTTCTTGCCCAATGTCCACACCGACTAACAGCACCTTTACCGGTGCCTCCTGCATCTGTTCTTCCCTCATATAAAAATATATCCTTTTAAAATCATTATTTTGTCTCTAATTCAAACCAGAATTCCACACCGTTGGTGTAATTGATCACACCGTATGGCTGGTTCATGGAATCCATGATTGCCTTCACGATGGACAGTCCCACACCGCTGCCGCCGTATTCTCTGGTTCTGGCTTTATCTACTTTATAGAATTTTTCCCAGATGTGGCCGATGGAATCCTCCGGGATCGGCTTACCGGTATTGAATACCGATACGCGCACCCTGCCATCCTTCTGTTCCATTTTGACATCGATGATCTTCTCACCCTCGCAGTGATTCACCGCGTTGGAGAAAAAGTTCATAAATACTTCTTCTATTTTAAATTCATCCGCCCAGGCATAGATTGGAGGATACTCTTCCATCCGCACCGTGATATCGTTCTGTCTGGTCAGAATTGCCGCCGACTGGATATAATTCTTCACCAGTGCCGTAATGTCGAAACGCTCCATAGTCACCACATCGTTACCGAATTCCAGCTGGTTCAGCGTCAGAAGCTTTTTCACCATGTTGTTCATCTTCGCCGCTTCATCCACGATGACATCACAGTAGAACTGTCTGCTCTCGGGATCGTCATTGACGCCCTCCTGCAGTCCTTCCGCATAGCCCTGGATCAGAGCGATGGGGGTCTTCAGTTCATGGGAGACATTCGCCAGGAACTCCTTACGCATTTCATCGACAGCTTCCTTTTTCTCCACATCCCGCTGCAGCTCATTATTCGCAGTCTTCAGTTCCGAAATCGTCTGTTCCAGGGAATCGGACAGTTTATTAATGTTCTCCCCCAGCAGATCGATCTCATTGTGCGCCCTGCCCTGATATTTTGCTTCAAAATCCAGCTGTACCATCCGCTGTGAGATATCGTTCAGCTCCAGGATCGGCTTCGTCACACGTCTGGAGACAAACCAGATAATGATACCGCCCGCCAGTGCTCCCAGACAGCCGATCATCATATAAAACCGATTGGCGATCCTGGCACTCTCCTGAATACTGGAGAGCGGCGTCTGCATGATAAAAGAGATTCCGGTGTTCAGCCTGCCGTAGATCTCTAAATATTCCTTATTCTCCTGCCCGGTTCTCTGGATCACATAGTCATCACCGTTCTCGATGACCCGCTCATTATCCGGAAGTGTTCCGAAGCCGAACACATAGCCGATCAGACGGTTCTCCAGTCTCTCACCACCGTTGATGGATACATATTTCATGTTGGAATTCACGTCCATGACACATACTGTCATGTTATAGCTTCTGCACACATCATCCAGTTCTCTGGCGAATTCCTCGGAACCATAGCTGTCGCTCTCCGCCGCCTGCTTGATCGTCTCATAAGCATCGTGAATGACATCCAGCTTGCTCTGCATATAGACTCTGCCTAAAAACATGTAATTCAGCAGCAGGCACAAAAGGATCGTCCCGATCATCAGTCCGATAAATATCCACGCGAACTGTCCCCTGATAGAATGCACTTTTTTCTTCTGCTGTTTATTCCATTGTTTCATCCATTTTGTACCCCATTCCCCATATGGTCTTGATGAGATTGCCTTCCTCGCCCAGCTTGCTGCGCAACTTCTTCACATGGGTATCAATGGTACGGGCATCCCCGAAGTAATCATAGTTCCATACGTTGTTCAGTATCTTCTCTCTGGACAGGGCGATTCCCTTATTTTCCATAAAATAGGTCAGAAGCTCGAATTCTTTATAGCTTAAGTCCACATCTTTGCCGTCTATGATCACACGGTGCGCTGTCTTATCCACAGTGATCCCACCGCAGGTCAGTGCTTCGTCATGCCCTAACTGGTTCGTCCGGCGCAGGATTGCTTCCACCCGCGCCACCAGGATCTTGGGGCTGAAGGGCTTGGAAATATACTCGTCCACTCCCAGCTGGAAGCCCTGCAGCTCGTCTCTCTCATCTCCGCGGGCTGTCAGCATAATAATAGGAACTTTAGAGTTCACACGGATCTCCCGACATACCTGCCAGCCGTCCATTTTCGGCATCATCACATCCAGAATGATCAGTGCAATATCCTTATCCTTATAAAAAATATCCAGTGCCTCCTCGCCGTCTCCGGCCTCCAGCACCTCAAAATTACTCTTCACCAGGAAATCACGGACCAGCTTACGCATTCTGCTCTCATCATCTACTACCAGTATTTTCAGTCTGTCCATACATACCCTCACCTTTCTGTTGTAGACATAGTATAGCTCGAAAATATGTCAATTCTGTGAAACCTCGGTCTCCGTATTCCCTGTATTCCCTGTATTTTCAGTATTTTCTATATGTAATTCTCTCTCTTTTTCCCGCACTGTCTGCTCTCTCTGGGTCAGTTCCTGTTCCCAGGAAGCGTATTTATTCTGAAGATTCCGCTCGTAATTCAGGATATTGGGCTGGTCGGAATTCAATGTGATCACAAACATGGCAATGATCGCCACAATCATCACGATGTTCATGATCACTGACAGGTGGAGACCCGCCTTTTTGCCCCCATCTTCCGGCATCGGCTGAATCCGTCTTCTGGCAGGGGACGTCTTCGTTCTGACATCGGCAAAACTCGTCCACAGAGGGATCGGAGGTACTTCCTCCCCCAATTCTTCTTCCCGGGCGCGCAGCTCTCCCTGCAGCTCCCTGAGATACTCCAGTCCCACCGGAGTACGGAACACCCGGTCTTCCAGCGCTTTTTTATAAATGGCAAGAACCGATTGAATATCCGCATGGTCAATGTGCTTATCCAGATAGGCGATCTTCTGCCGTTCCTGCTCCGCAAGTCCGGCATCCTTCTCAGAATAGAAGGCGAAGCCGGACACTACATATTCTCTCTGTTCTACATCCATTTACAAATTTTCCTCCGTTGTATCTGCCGCATTCTGCAGTAAGATATGCTCTCCCTGCACCAGGGGATAATGCACGGGGATCTCCCCATCCAGGTTCTCCCGATACATATCCACGGCTGTGATCTGGTGGTTCTCATAGGTAGTGTAATAATAAATCCCCCTGTCTGCATTGCAGCAGGAAGTATAAATGGTGATCTCATACTTACCGTTTTCCAGACGACAGCACCCTCTCGTCTGAGCCACGCTTCCTAAGATATGGAAAAACTGACTGACGCTTTCAGACTCCGAGATCCCCGATACAGAATTCATTTTCGTAAAAACCACCCGGACAAAACGGGAGGCAGAGGACAGATCACCGGGCAGCCCCATAGCTCCCATGCCACGGCTGTACGGCTGCAGCTGAAGCTGCTCTGAGAAACGGTTCACCGGCTGGTCCGGAGACAGATAGCTGTAATCATTCAACCGGAACAGCTGCTTGTCAAAGGAAGGATTGTTCGTCAATACTCCTACGGGATTATCATAGATGTTCAGTCCTTCCTCGACTGCCTCTATCGTAATTGCCTCGTCCCTGTCCGCCAGGATCCAGTGCAGCTGTGATGTCGGAAACTGCTCGCTGAACCGCGTATCCACCAGATTGATGTGAGCTAACAGCGTCCGCGCTTCCTGCACCGTAGCACACTGTCCCAGGATCCAGGGAATGAACTCGAACTGTGCGATATTGTCTCTGCCCTCCTTGGGCTTACGATATACGGCGTTGCCCGCGAAATTAAGACCTGCCATACCCAGACCCTTTTCATTGACTGCATCATAATACAGCGGATAATCCCCTACCATATGAGCGATACCGATCATGGCATAATGCTCAGTCAGTGCATTCTGATGCCGTAACTGAAAAGAGTAATTACGCGGTGTCACCACCACTTCTTCTCCGTAATTAAATTCATAATCAAAAGTTCTGCCAAAATAAAAATCCTGCGATCTATAAGTTGCTGCTGTGCACATAGTGATCTCCTTTACTGTTTTCAGGTCAATGTAGATTACTCTTAGTCTATAGCATTTGCAGAATGATTGCAAGTATGCGAAAAACGTTGACGCATCGTAAAAAAAGTGTTAGTATTAAAAAACAAAAAGAGTGCTACCGTACAGCAACGGTTCACCTTAGTTTATAGTTCTAAAAAAGCAACTTGTACCTTTGGTGGAGGCGGTTGCTTTTTTAATGTTTTCGTTTCTGACTGGTCTGCACGATACTGATCACGGTCACGATAATACCGATCGTCGTAACTACAATACCGACAGCGCCAACCACTGTTTCTATCATTTATGTACCTTTCGTTAAATTTCCCATTCGTATCACCTCCGATAATACTGGAAGTTCTCAAAATGTTCCCATTTTGGCGAAAGGCGAACCGCTTACCGTTTTGGCAGCACCCACGTTTATTATAAGGTATATAGTCCAGCGGTGTGATGTCAAGTGAAATAAAATAAGTAATCTTTTTATTTTGGGTATAGTTCATGAAGACAAAAAACACCCACCTAAGCCCTATCGACCAATTTTTTAAAAATGAGCAGGGCGTAAACTCATCAGCAAGTAGATAAAAGCTACTTTGCTGGACAGTATAGGCGATTGCCTTTCAGCAGTCGAAAGACTAAGCGCACAAATTTACGGGCAGTTAATGCGAGTGCACGTTTGTGTTGGCATCTGTTTACCTCTTTATATTTGAGGTGGTAAAAGTCGCTGTATTCCTTGTCGCATCTTACAAGAGAAAATGCAGCTTCACACAGATAGTACTTTAAAAATCGGTTGCCGGATGGAATGAGCCGTGTAACTTCGGACTCGAAGCCACCGGACTGGTGTTGCTTCCAGGCAAGTCCTGCATATTTAGCAAGAGCAGCCTGACTGTTAAAACGATTGATATCGCCAATTTCAGCTATGATTCCGGCTGAATAAACAGGTCCGATACCCGGAATGGATATCAATACGTTTGGCAAGAGTTCCATTTGGGCTTTAATAGCTTTATCGAACTCTTTTATTTGAGATTCCAATGCCTTCATGGAGGTTATGGATATGGAAAGCACCTGATTGACAGAATCATTTACCGTTTTGGGTAAACGGTAAGAACTGCGGGCAGCTTTCTGTATGGCTTTGGCTACTGCATCAGGATCAGGAAAACGATTCTTTCCTTTTCCAATGATAAAGTCAGTAAGCTCATGTAAGTCCATATTTGCCAGTGCTTCTGCGGATTCAAATTCATCGTAGACAGCAAGGGCGGTAGTGCTGAAGGTATCGCTGAAGACCTTCTCCTGCGTCATCGTAGAATACTTCTTGAACAGCACATTCATAAATCGCTGCTTTTCTTTTACCAGATTTTGAACAGCAAAGAAACGTGCCCGTGTGAGGTTCTGGAGAGCTTTGTAACGATAGTCTCCCATATATACCTCTTTGTTGATTCTACCGAAACGCAGGCAGTCAGCAATAACAAAAGAGTCCACATAATCATTCTTTGAAAGGTCATTATAAGCGTCATGAAACTTTTTGACCTGCTTAGGATTGAGGACATGAATCTTTCTGTTAAACGGTGCCAGAGTGGCATCTTCTCTTAAGAAGTACACGAGATTGTCTCCATAAACAGAGGTTGCTTCAAGACCGATTAGAACCGTGTCAAGGGAATGTGAAGTTAAAGCAGAAAGAATTCTTTTTACCAACTGGGTGGAACCTTCGTGTGAGTTTGCAACAGAAAAATTACTGTGCTTATCACCATTTGGAAGCATTAAGTAAACGACATTGGATTTGCTGCTTACATCAATACCGACGTAAAGTGTGTTCATTGTAATCACCTTCTTTCGTTGTAGATTAAAGTGTTCAATCGGCTTGGTAAAACCCATGATCATGGAGCATCGACACCCTCGCATATAAGAATCCAGCTTAAGATGGATAGATGCGAAACCACACTGCTAGATGGTAGTCCATGTACTTAAGCAAACAGCCAGCCGGTTTGAAGCTAACTTCCATGTCAGGGGAACAGACTATTTATGAAGCAACCATTACTGGTTCAACAGGGGGGGAAAGAACTATTACCTGATTGACACTGGGACAATTATATCATGGGCTTAACTAAGCCTATTGAACAATATTTATTTAGTAACTTATTAATCAGGATACATGTATTTATGTATCTAAAAGATATTATACGAGGGGTGTTTTCCTATGATTTTCTACGAAATAAGTATACAAAATTCAGTATGTTGAAATTGGCTATTTTCACGGATTTGGATTTTGTGCATTTTTACCAAGTGCTGTATTACTGGTATTTTCAGGCTGTTCACAGCAAAAAGGTTCCACCGGAATCCTCCGGTGGAACCTTTTTATGTTAGTTTTTACACAACTAATTCTAAAAATGTTTTGGATCAAACTGTGGTTAAGATTACTGTAACAGAGACAGTACACCCTGGTTGGACTGGTTAGCCTGAGCCAGCATAGCCTGACCTGCCTGAGCCAGGATGTTGTTGTTGGAGTACTTAACCATCTCAGTAGCCATATCGGTATCACGGATCTGGCTCTCTGCGCTGGTGGTGTTCTCTACAACGTTATCCAGGTTGCTGATGGTGTGCTCCAGACGGTTCTGAACAGCACCGAGTGCGGAACGCTGGGTAGAGACTTTCTGGATAGACTCCTTGATTGTCTCGATAGCATTCTTAGCGTTAGTATCATCTGCGCCGTCAACCTTTAATCCGTTTACGCCAAGACCCTTAGCAGACATAGCATCAAGGTTTACGCTAATCTGGTTATTGGATGTAGCATCTGCACCCACATGAAGTGTCAAAGTTAAGGCACCAGTGAGATCCTGTTTACCGGTTACATCAGCTGCTGCTGCAGTAATCTTATTTCCAAGAGCATCATATATTTGAGGTGCATCACTTCTCGGAGTAGAAGTAACTGTTCCACCAGCTGATGTAGATGAAAAATACTTTCCAAGTGCATTCTCAGGGATGCCATTTCCATCTTTATCATAATACTTAATGGTCTCTCCATTACTATAACCAGCCTTTGCTTCGCTTGCTGTGATAGTCTCGGAACCTTCTATTTTATCATCTTTAGTATTTCCCAATCCTGTATTGGTAACTGTGATGGTTGCAATAGCATTTCCCTTACTATCCTTAATATCATAATCTTTACCGTTTTTAGCAACAGAATATTTATCTGTGCCATTTAAAGAAACAGATGCTGTAACATCAAATTTATTGGCCGTAGTACTTGCTACTGATGTATAAGTTACACTTAATCCCTGATCTCTAATCAGTTTAGCAACTTCATTCTGAGCATCTCCGCTAGCAGTATCCTTAAATGCTACTGTAAGCTTTGTCCCCTTCTGAGAATCTGTTGCCGGCATTGTAACTGTAGCAACTTTATTTGTTGCTGTTCCATAAGTATAAGTATATGCCTTCTCATTGTCCTGATCGCCCTTCAGCAGATAGGTCTCGTTGAACTTGGTGGTTTCAGCAACACGATCAATCTCAGTGGTTAACTGATCAATTTCGTTCTGGATATAGCTTCTGTCATCTTCAGACTGAGTACCGTTGGCAGCCTTTACAGCCAGTTCATTCATTCTCTGTAACATATCCTGAACTTCGTTCAGAGCACCTTCAGCGGTCTGTACTGCACTGATGCCGTCCTGTGCATTGGAAGAAGCCTGTGTCAGACCTCTGATCTGCTTTCTCATCTTCTCACTGATGGACAGGCCTGCTGCATCATCAGCTGCGCGGTTGATCTTGTAACCGGAAGACAGTTTCTCGGTGGACTTTGCCTGAGAAGCGGTGGTTAATCCTAACATTCTGTTAGAGTTCATAGCTGTTAAGTTGTGTTGTACTACCATAATAATTTACCTCCATGTGTAAAAAGTGTTGCAGATACATCCGTTTATCTGCGGTGTGTGGTTAATAGTTACTGCGGCCCTAGGATTCCGCATTGTTAGCAAGCTTTTGTCCCACAATATCTGAAGTTATTTGTTCTGTACGATCACGACGTTGGATTTTTTCTTCTTGGTGGTACCTTCCGGATTCTTGTAATACTTCGGGATCGTCGCCAGAAGCTCCGGATCCTGGATCCGTTTTTCAATGGCCTTGCTTCGTACGATGTTCACATCCTTGGGGGCGTCGATCATGATACGTGTCTGTCCGCCGCTGCTTCCCAAAAATACAATCTTCACATCGTCTCCGATCATCAGAAACTCTTCATCTCTCACCGATAATCTCAGCATAGCCATTCCTCCTTGAATCGATTATTTCCTTATAATTTGCTGTGTTTTGGAAATAGTAATCGTAATGTAACAAACTTGATATTGTGTTACCTTTTTGCTTTCACATAGTATATCGGTACGCCCACAGAAAACTTAACCCCTTTTTTGAAAAAATTTTAACCCCCTCATTTGCCAAAGTAAATGCAGCCCCGGGACGTATATGTTATAGTTCACAGATATATAAAAACGCCGGATTTATGCGACTTACACTAATTTCAAGGAGGAATCAGATGAATACAGCACAACCAATTCGTAACCTGGAGGATCTGAAAAATTTTAAAAACTACTATAAGGAAATCCACCCCAATACCAGAAACCAATTGTTAGTGATCCTGGGCTTGAATACTGCACTGAGGATTTCGGATTTGCTTACTCTGCGGTGGGAAGATGTTTATAACTTTTCTCAAAACAGATGGCAGGAGCATATTGAGATCATTGAGCAGAAGACGGGAAAGACCTCCTGCATCTATATCAATCATAATATTCACGCATGTCTTCAAAATTATCAGGCACAGCTTCGAAAGGAGCAAAAACCTATTCAGCCAGAAAAGTATCTTTTTCCCCACAGCAATAAAAATGAACCTATCAGTCGGGTGCAGGCTTTTCGCATCATCAAAAAGGTGGCAGCTTATTACAATATCCCCGGCGTGATCTGCTGTCATTCCCTTCGCAAAACCTTCGGATATCATGCCTGGCAGCAGGGCGTACAGCCGGCAATGCTGGTCAGCATCTATAATCATTCGTCTTATGAAGTGACCAAACGATATCTTGGCATTGAGCAGGATGACCGGGATAAAATTTTTCAGGAGATCATACTATGAACACAAGGGTAACACAATATCAATTGTGTTACCTTTTTTATTTACACATGCAGCTATTAATTCAAAAATGGAACCCCAAATCAGCCTCGGAGTCCCATTCTATTTTTTAATTCAAATTCAATTTCTGTCCCACGCAGATCTTATGTAAATCCTTGATCTGCGGGTTTTTGGCTTTCAGTTCCGCCAATGACATATGGTTGCGTTTGGCAATGGCAGACAGGGTATCTCCTGCTTTCACTGCATAATCGCCACTGCTAAAATATACGGTCTCCTTCGGTTGTGCCGCGGTTACCGTTACCATGTAATCACCGCCCTGCTTTAGAGCAAACATGGACTGACCATTCCTGGTCACGGGGAAGGAGCCACAGTATTCCAGTTGTTTCTTCTCGGCATTATAACGATAAAGATTTGCGTATTTTCCACTGTTTTCTGCTCCGACATTCACATGAATGTTCACAGCTACCGGAAATGCTCCGGTGTCTTTTACAGACAGCTGTTTTGTGGCTTCTGCCTTCTTGGATGCTGCCATGGCTGCCGGGATATTCTGTGCATTGCTGTCCACGGTGAGATCAATGTTCTGTAATGCATTCAGGGCTGTGCCTTTCAGATCCTGTCCGCTGATACTGACCGCCACACCGTTGCCGCTATGAAGTGCCAGTGTCATGTCCGAGCCTTTGATGCTTCCCAGCACTGCGGCAGAGAGTCTGGTCTCTCCGGAGCATACGATATTCATGTTCACGCTGTTAATATTCGGATACTGCGTCACTTCCGCGATCTTTGCCTGTACGTTGGAAGTCACGGTATTCCAGTCTACTGTCTGTACCGGTGCAGATGTATCCTTGTCCGCAGAGCTGCTCTCTGTTTCCGGTGCTGTTGCAGGTGCCGGGGTTGCGGTCGGCTGCGGGGTAACTACAGGCGCCGGGGTAACTTCTCCGGTTTTGTTCAGGTACATATCGTCCCAGGATCCCCAGGCTCCGGCAGATGCAGTTGCCCGGATTCCTACCGTAACTTTTGTTCCATCCTTAGTGATCTTGATATTCTGTACCTCCGGATTGCTCCAGTTCTTCCAGCCGTTCAATTCGCCTTCTGCTGTCTGTGTCTTACCATCTACGGAGGCATAGACCTCGTAGCTGTCTGCTGCTAAGTTTCCACCACCCTGAAGATATCCTCCGAACTGATAAATTCCTGCATCCAGCGTAATTGTCTGTGTTACATCATAGGTAAAATCACTGTCATTGTAGAAATGCAGATATCCATTTCCATCTTTGGAGTCCTTGCCATCCATTAGAACTTTAATACCGGTTCCGCTTAATGTCCATGCGTTGTCTCCATCCTCAAACCGGGGATTGATCAGAAGGTTCTGCGGATTCACGGTGATCACGCATTTCGTCTGATAGGTCTCTCCTTCCAGAGATACTGTTCCGTTCACAGTATATTTTCCTGCTGCCTTGGTGTTAACTGTGGCAACATCCTGTGCGTTCCAGGTTACGTTTTCTGCTCCGGAAGTATAATCTGAATAGGTAACTTTTACCGTCTCCGGTAAAGCAAAGCTACTTCCTAATTCTATCTCGATTGCATCTGCATTTTTAACAGTACTGATTTTTTTAGCCGTCTCCGCACCTGTTTTTACATAACTGAATATCTTTAAGGTTTCCAGGGGATGACCGGAGGCATCAAACAATGCCTGATTGTCTATTGCGGATCCGCCGTACCATTTTCCGGCATCCTCGGCATCATATTCTTTCGCATAGGAAGCTGCCCAGCCGGAACCATATTTTTCCCAGGCTGCCTTATTCGTTGCAAGGGTCTGCTCGGCATCTTCTGCTTCCGGATCATACACTTTTACAGGGATCCATGCAGGCTCCCAATAAAACACTCCGATACCTTTGTTCATTTCTGCGACGGTATTGATCACCTCACGCAATTCCTTCGCCTGTCCGTAGATGCTGAAATCATAATCCATGCCTGCATCGTTATTGCCTTCGCGGACGGTGTTTGCATGACCGTCACTGTCCTCTAAGCCGGTCGCCCAGGAGGTCTCCGCTACCATGACCTCTTTTCCGTAATTTTCCGTAATCGCATTTAACTGGTTTTTAAGGTTATCCAGAGTCCCATGCCAGTAAGGATAATAAGAAGAGGCAAATACATCATATTCCACACCTGTTTTGGCTAATTCATCGGCATAGGTCATATAATTCTGTTTCTCAGGATTTGCGAAATGCACTACTGCCTTGATTACTCTGCTCCGCTCCTGCTCCACCTGTTGGATTGCTTCACATCCGGCGCGGAAAATTGCTGTTGTATTGGCGTTCTCCAGACCGTTCTCTCCGGCAATTCCGTTGTTTGTCTCATTACCGACCTGTACCATTCCGACATCGACGCCTGCATCCAGTAAAGTGTTCAGGCTATTCATCGTATAATCTTTTACTGCTGCTGTCTTTTCCGCAATCGTCATGTCTGCCCAGGCTTTCGGTGCCTTCTGCTTGGCAGGATCTGCCCAGAAATCGGAATAGTGGAAATCGATCATGACACGCATTCCTGCATCTGTAGCCAGTTTACCCATGTCCACCGCTTTCTGCAGGTCATTATTGCCACCGCCGTAGCCGTTACCGGATGCATCGTAAGGGTTATTCCATACACGGATACGTACGTAGTTAATACCGCTATCTTTCAGCAGCTTAAAAAATCCGGCATCATCCAATTCATTTCCTTCAAAATCATAATATTTTACACCGCTGTCTTTCAGAGTTCTGTAGGATGAGATATCCACACCGCCGATGAAATCACTCGTCAGTCCATTGACCTTTTCCACATTGATTCCGGCTTGTTCCACAGTAGCGCTTTTTAATTCATCTTTCGCTTTTTTCAGATTCGTGATCTTCTCTTCGATCTCTGTTACGGTGGTGGAAGTATAATCGCCATTCAGTGCCTGCAGGAAGTTTTCGCCTTCTGTCAGGGCTTCCTTCAGATCTTTCCAACTGTCAGCAGTATAATCTGTCTCTTTTAATGCTTTATATTCTGTGATCAGACTCTGTAATTCTTCTGCCTTTGCTGTTTTTTCAGCCTGAATTTCAGCATCACTTGCTTTCGTCACCAGGATGTCATCTATCTTCAGATAGCCGCCTGCTGCAATATCCAGAGAAATGGTAATGGTAAGCTTCGTACCTGCCTCCACGGTTAATGCATCGGTCTCTGCAGGAGTATAAACATCCCAGCCTCCTGCGGTCAGATCCGCCGATACTTTTCTATCTCCGGCTGTAAGGCTGATGGTTCCGGTCACGTTCTCTCCGGCTGTCAGGAAAGATGCTTTATAGTTACCGGCATCGGATGCTGTCACCGTGGTGGTAGCTGTCATGTTCTGTGCTATTGTGGAATAATAATTCCATACTTTGGAGGAGTTAGCATCACACTCTCCGGTTGCTGATTCTGATTTTCCCTTGGTTTCTGTACTCCAATTCTCCGTCCAGTCAAACTTCTTATCTTCAAAGTCCTCAGAATACAGAATATTGTTCTCCGGTGCAGGAGTGACAGAAGCTTCCGGCGTAGCTGTGGGCTCCGGGGATTCGGTTGCTTCCGGTGCCGGAGTCTCTTCTGCTGAATCCGAAGTCTTCTTCGTAAGTGTCAGTGTATCTATGTAAATCCACGCATCTTTTTTACTTGTAATTTGGAATCCGACTTTATAGTTACTGACAGCTTCTGCCACCGTAAATTCATCTGTGAACATGACATATTCTGCCGTCAGTTGTGTCGATTTCTCTGACACATTCCAACTGCCGTCTTTTGTTGCATGGTACAGAGCAATCGTGCCGTCACTTCCACTGCCATCTTTAATGTATCCCGTTACAGTATAGCTTCCTGCTTCCAGCGAACCGATTTCCTGATACATGCAGACAGTTCCATCTGCTTTATTAAAATCAAGCTCCAGTCCACAGTTGCCTGCCTGCTTGGCCCAAATAGAATATTTTACCTGACTTGTGCAATTCCAGGTATCTCCTTCAAAATACCAATTTTGATTCGCCCAAAAATTTGCGGCATCCGTGCTGTCTCCCATTTCGTCATCACCCATATCACCGTCCGTAAACAGATTCGTCTCCTCTGCTTTTACCCGGGTCAACGGTCCGAATTCACTTAAGTTTCCTGCGATAAGAGCCGTCGCACATAAAAATGCCAGACTTCTCTTCCAGTCTCTTTTCTTCATAATGCACCTTCCCTTTCTTCTTTCCGACCGGTGTCCCGCACCGGTCGGAACTGCTATATCCCACTCAGCATCCTCCCTGTCGTGCGCAACTTGTTTGCGCAACCGTTTGCTCGGCTATGTTTGGATTATAACATGTGCATTTTGTATTTTAAATTGACAATAATTCTAATATTTATTAACTATTTTTGTGTATTTTATCCAATTATGCATCCATATTTCATCCGTTTCATCTTCTCTTCCATCTTCTAATGCAAAAAGAGATATGCGCAATTTGTTGCGCATATCTCTTTTTGTGTGCTTTCGATTTAGGGATTGCACCGTTTGCAGGGAACATATCCCATATTGATGATCTCTTCTCTGCTGCCGGTGTAGATCTGTTTGTTTTTCTCTTTCATATCATCCACACTGGAGCATGTGGGATAATGGAATTTCATAGTGTTGGTATTCAGCACATAAGTAATTCCCTGGGATTCCTGTGGTGCCGACGATTCCGTTGAGGCCTGCACCGTGGTATCGGTCTCAGGCTGTGGTGCCGGTGTCTCTACCGTGACAGACGCTGCTGTGCTTTGGTAGGTTCCGCTGCTCTCCGCCCAGTTATCACCGGTGGCATAGTCAATACCGATCCCCGGCTGCACATTGTAGGCAAATACACAGAAGCAGATTCCCTCTCCGGCATCTTCCACGGAATAGGCTTCCATGAGGACGCCGTCTGCCAACAGGTTATCCCCGTCAAAAATAGGAGTGACGCGGTACAGAACATGGTTCCATGTATTTTTGACATAATCGCAGACTTTCGTCTCAAAAGGGAGCATCCCCTGCACGTTGAGATATCTGGTTCCTGTGATCAGGTTCTGTGGATTGGCGTTTTCCGCCGCCAGCATGTAGGCGATCAGGTGGCAACGATTGTATAGGTATTTTCCGTCCACGTTATCGTATTTCACCAGATGCCAGCCGGTAGGTTTCACGGCTCCGATCTCCCCTCTCGGTTCTGTCGGCATCAGATCCTGTCCCACGTTGGCATATGCCACGCCACAGCGCCCCAGGCTATCCAGCTCGCTGTATATCTCGAAGGACTGTGTGGTCAGATCCGCTTCTGTGAAATAAGGTTTGTTGCCATTGACTTCTGTATAAGGCGTGCCGGAGTATGCCGGAATCTCCCGGAGGGAAAATGCTGACGTGCCCTCTCCTGTCGGAACATCTGTTGCAGATGTGACCTGCTGCGCTTCTTGTGTATCCGAAGAGTATTCCTGCGGCTGTCCGGATTCGGGTTCCGATATTGCGGTCTCCGATGCCTCCAGCAATTCGGAAGGGATCGTCGCCGGCTGCTCTATCGCATAGGTATTGTCCTGCGGCGTGACGGTGCTTTCCGCACAGCCGGTGAATGTCAATAGCAGTGCCAGCCATAATGACAATTGTATTATCAAACGTTTCTGAGGTCTGTTGTGTTTCATTTTCATAGCTTGTCAATTACTCCCTTGTAAAACTCTTTGGAAATTATACCACTTATACTGAGTTTGGTTGAGGCTACACGAAAAAGAAAAAGTGCCCCAAAAACGGCACTTTTTCTATGGAGTAGACGGGAGTCGAACCCGTGTCCAAAAGCCTATTCCCTGTCCTTCTACGAGTGTAGTTTATTCTTTGACATTCCCTCCGCGCCCCGGGAATAAACACCCTGAGCATTTCAGTAGCTTCATGTTACGCCCATATGCGCAAAGCTTTGCATATGTCGTTTCTCACATGTTTGAAGCCGGGATCCTAAGGTGTGAGTGCCCTAGGGCCGACTGCTGCCATTAGGCAGCGTATGCTAAATTATCGTTAGCGTTTAATTTTAATTTGGCCATTTAACGCATTACCATGCGACTCGCTTCTCCAGCTGCAAAACCCCTGTCGAAACCTTTACTACCCCTTATTCAATTGTCAGACCAAGTATACTTGATGGCACACACACTGTCAAGCACTTGCGGTAAAGCATTGCAGAATCAGAGCCTGCGGATCACAGATTGCGGACCTTGAATTCCTTCTCTGCCTCTCTGCGCTGATCCTTTTTGGCAATGGCTTCTCGCTTGTCATAGAGCTTTTTACCACGTGCCAGTCCGATCTCTACCTTGACCTTACCGTCTTTAAAGTATACCTGCAAAGGGACTAATGTATACCCTTTTTCCTTAATCTTGCCCAACAGCTTGTTGATCTCGTACTTGTGCAGCAACAGCTTTTTCACACGAAGAGGGTCTTTGTTAAAAATATTTCCCTTCTCATAAGGACTTACATGCATTCCGTAGACAAATACTTCTCCGTCTTCAATGCGGACGAAAGCCTCCTTAATACTGCATTTCCCCATACGCATGGACTTTACCTCCGTGCCATGCAGGGCAATGCCGCACTCATAGGTCTCATCGATGAAAAAATCATGATATGCTTTTTTATTGTTCGCGATCAGCTTCTGGGACTCTTTTCCTTTTGCCATGGCTACCTCTTAAAACCTTGTAACTATTCAGAAACCCGTTCATAAAACACTCCTGCGGAGCTTTTTACGACTCTGAATAGTTACAGTTTACTATATTTTTTACATTTGTCAATGAACTGACATTTTCCTTTGCCCCCGGGTTCATATGAAGTATAGCTTCATTGTGACCGCGGATTTATTTATCCATCAGCCGGAAATTGATGGTACGCATAAAACGGTCGCAGTCTTCCACTTCGATCCGCACCGGCATTCCCAGTTTGAAGCAACGTCCGGTAGCCTCTCCCACCATCTCACACGCTGCCTCATTGTAGTGATAATAGTCGCCCGGGATCGTGGAAATATGGATCAGCCCTTCCACGGTATTGGGCAGTTCCACATACAGTCCCCAGCCGGTGACACCGGAGATCACACCCTCGTATTCCTCTCCAATGTGCTGTTCCATATATTCTACCTTCTTCAGCTTATCCGTCTCCCGCTCTGCCTCATCGGCACGGCGCTCCATCTCGGAAGAATGCTTAGCCACCTCCGGCAGAATATCCCGGTAGTGCTCCACTCTCTCTGCCTTCAGGCGTCCCCGCAGCTGCTCCTTGATAATGCGGTGAATCTGCAGATCCGGATATCTGCGGATCGGCGAAGTAAAATGACAGTAATACTGACATGCCAGTCCAAAATGTCCGGTACATTCCGTGCTGTATTTCGCCTGCTTCATGCTCCGCAGGGTCAGTCTGGCGATCATAGGCTCTTCGGGAGTTCCCTCGATCTTCTGTAACAGCTTCTGGATCTCCTTGGGATGGATCTCCTCCGTGGAGACCTTGCTGTTCCTGCGCCCCAGCGCCTTCATGTAATACCCGTAATTGCTGATGAACGTGGACAGCTTCTGGATCCGCTCCGGATCCGGTACATCATGGACGCGGTAGACGAAGGGCAGCTCCTGCCAGTAAAAATGCTGCGCCACTGTCTCATTTGCTGCAAGCATGAAATCCTCGATCAGCATAGTAGCCACGTTCCGCTCGTAAGGTTTTATATCCAGCGGATGTCCTTCCTTATCCAACAGGATCTTGCACTCTGGGAAATCGAAATCAATGGATCCCCTCTTCTGTCTCTTCTTCCGCAGTTTGTCCGCGAGTTCAGCCATTTGTTGGAACATAGGGAGCAGTTCCCTGTACTGGGAATAGTCTGTTACGGTTCCTGCGCTTTCCCCGGCGGTTCCATCCGGCACACCGGTGTTATTCTCTACACACTCCGGCTCCTCCAGCAGCTTTTTCACCACGGTATAAGACATCCGTTTCTTGACCCGGATCACAGATTCGCAGATCTCATAGTCCACGATCTCGCCCTCTTCATCCACCTTCATCAGGCAGCTTAATGCCAGCCGGTCCACGCCTTCGTTCAGGGAACAGATACCGTTACTCAGTGCATGGGGTAGCATGGGGATCACACGATCTACCAGATAGACGCTGGTGCCGCGCTTTAATGCTTCTCTGTCCAGAGCGGAATTCTCCTGCACGTAGTTTGTCACGTCTGCAATGTGTACTCCTAAGTGGTAATATGTCCCGTCAAAGGATACACTGACAGCGTCATCCAGATCCTTGGCATCCTCTCCATCGATGGTGACCATGGTCACATCCCGCAGATCCCTGCGGCCGGCACAGTCTGCCCCGGATACCTCCTGGGATACCCTCTCCACCTGGTTCATGATCTTCTCGCCGAATTCCACCGGCAGGTCAAAGCCACGTACGATAGACATGATGTCTACACCGGGATCGTTGATATGTCCCAGGATCTCCACGACTTTACCCTCAGGGCTCTTCGTATTCGTGCCGTATCCGGTGATCTCCACCACGACCTTATGTCCGGTCATGGCCCCCTTCGACCACTCCTTCGGCACGAAAATATCCTGTGCTATCTTCGTGTTATCCGGAATAACAAAGCCGAAATTACTCTTGGACTGCTCATAGGTTCCCACCACCTGGGTCATTCCCCTGGCAATGATACGGATGACCTGCGCTTCCTGGCGTTTGCCGGTCTTCGCAGGCAGAAGTGCCACTTCCACGGTATCCTTATGGAATGCTCCTCCCTGCTTGTCCTCCGGAATGAACAGATCCTCGTCCCTTCCTTCCACTTCCACAAATCCAAAGCCTTTGGCATTGCTGATAAAAGTTCCTGTCAGAACCTTACCGTTGGACTTCATATATTTCCCTTTTACGGTCAGGGTAAGTTTTCCTTCCGCTAAAAGTTCCCGCAAGATCTCACGAAACTCTTCCCGGTCTTCTTTTGCGACCTGAAGAAATATTGCCAGTTCCTTTTCCTTCATCGGAACGTAAAAATCATCCTTCACCAGATCACAGATTACCTTTTTTCTCTTCTCTCTGATTTCGTTATTACTCATGTAACCTCTCTTAATATAAAAAAGAATCTCGCTTGCGAGATTCTCCGCCTGCGGCGGGTCGCTTTTGCGACATATTTCATAACCACCGCAGTGCGATCCCTGCGGAGCGTTTTTTATTCATAGGAAGAAATTTCCTATGAATAAATAAAACACTCTTGTATGCCATGCACACAAGAGTGTCATCCTTCGTAATGATTAAAATACGTTCAGATTCAGTACGACTGCAAGTAACATGAAGAATACTGCAAGGATCTTCGTGATCTTCACCAGCATACCTTCCATGGAACGTCCTTTATTTCTGCCCCAGTAGGTCTCAGCAGCGCCGCTGATGGAACCCAGTCCTGCGGATTTACCTTCCTGCATCAATACTAACACTGTCAGTGCTACACATACCAATATAAAAATTATGTTGATTACTACTCTTAATGCTTCCATTTCACACCTCCTAATGTCAAGCAGATTTTATATTACCATATATTGTACACAATTGCAACAACATTTTACAAGACAGTATCGAAAAGACGGCACAAAAAAGAACCCCCGGAAACCTTTACGATCTCACGGGGATCCTTTATTTTTATTCTGAATGATCAGATCCGCAGATTACTCTGCGATGTCACCATACATGAAGTACCAGTAACCATAAGCAGAATGCCAGATACCGGTGATCTTCTCGCTCTGCAGCCAGAAGTCATTGTAGTAAGCAACAGGGATGCAGCCTACCTGCTCCATCAGAACATCCTCAGCCTCATGAAGAGCTGCGGAACGCTCAGCGGTATCCATGGTGGAAGCTGCCTTCTTCATAGCTGCATCGAAGTCAGCGTTGGAGAACTTACCATCGTTGTTACCGTTACCAGTGCAGAACAGATCTAACATATTGGAAGGATCGCTGTAGTCTCCTACCCATCCGTTACGTGCTACCATGTACTCACCGTTACGACGCATCGGAGTGAAGCTGGACCACTCAACGATATTTACTTCTACGTTAATACCAAGCTCGCCCCAAGCCTGCTGTAAGTACTCAGCAACAACCTTGTGGTAACCTGCATCATTGGTAGTATAGGTGATGGTAGGAAGTCCTTCACCGTTAGGGTAGCCGGCATCAGCTAAGAGCTGCTTAGCTTCCTCAAGGTTAGCATCGAAATCATCGGAGATATAGCTCTGACCACCGTTAGCATTTGCATTGAAGGAGCTGCCGTCGGTATCTACCCAGCCCTCACCTACGATGTTGTATGCGGGAGAGTAGGTTCCCTGCATCAGGGTATTTGCTACATAATCACGATCAATGGCAAGGCTCAGAGCCTTACGAACGTTAACGTTCTCGAATGCAGGATCTTCCAGGTTCAGAGACAGATAGTAAGTTCCTAAGATAGGATCTACATGGAACTCGGGGTTACCCTGTAAGCTGGGGATCTCCTGGGTAGGTACACTCTTGATGAACAGTACATCGCCGGACTGATATGCAGTATAAGCTGCGTTGGAATCCTCCATCAGTACGAACTTGATGCTACCAAGCTTGATAGCATCTGCGTTCCAGTAGTACGGGTTCTTGGACATAATGATGTGAGAACCGGGTACCCACTCGGTAATGTAGAAAGGTCCGTTGGAGATATAGGTCTCAGCTGCGGTAGCCCATGCATCGCCGTTAGCCTCTACGGTTGCCTGCTGAACAGGGCTCAGGGTAGCGAATGCTGCCAGAGACTCAAAGTAAGGGCAGGGATTGGAAAGCTCTACAACGAAGGTCTTAGCATCGGGAGCAGATACTGCCAGAGCATCCAGATCACCTGCCTGTGCCTCGTCAAAGCCCTTAACCATACCCAGAACAGTCTCAGCATAAGGAGCTGCTACTACGGGATCGCATACACGCTTCCAGCTGTATACAAAATCGTCTGCGGTCAGATCACTGCCGTCAGACCACTTTAATCCATCACGAAGATGGAAGGTCCAGGTGAGACCATCTTCAGATACTTCCCAGGTCTCAGCCTGTCCGGGAGCGATCTTACCATCCTGGTCTACGGTCAGAAGACACTCAAAAGAGTGAAGCAGCATATTACCGCCATCTACTGCACTGTTCAGTGCGGGATCGATGGTCTCGGGATCGGGACCGATCTGAACGGTAAGCTGTTTGCCTTCGGTACTAACTTCAGTTGCTGCTGCATCGGTCTTGGTGCTGTCAGTTGCACTGGCACTGCCGGTTGCAGAAGAACCATTGTCGCTGTTGCCGCATGCTGCCAGAGAACCTACCAGCATTGCTGCGGTGAGCAGCATAGCTAACTTCTTTTTCATAAAGTTATCCTCCTCTTTCTTTTCATACAAAAGCACTATGCTTTGTATAGCTTTATATTAAACAGCTAAATTGCTCAGCTGTCAATACCTAATTTCAGGCATTGATCTTCTCCACATGGTGGCATGCCACGTAGTGACCCTTTTCCACTTCTCTCCATTCGGGTTCCTTCTGTGCACAGCACTCATCTGCATAAGGACATCTGGTGCGGAAACGGCATCCGGTAGGCGGATTTAAGGGGCTGGGTACATCTCCCTGCAGAACAATACGCTTACTTGCTCTTGCCTTGATGGGATCTGCAATGGGGATTGCAGAGATCAGGCTCTTGGTATAAGGATGCAGGCTTCGTGCTACCAGCTCGTAGCTGTCTGCCAGTTCTACCATTTTGCCCAGGTACATAACACCGATACGGTCGGAGATATGTTTTACGACAGAGAGGTCATGTGCGATGAACAGATAGGTCAGTCCCATCTGCTCCTGCAGCTCCTCGAACATATTCACCACCTGTGCCTGGATCGATACATCCAGTGCGGAAATCGGCTCATCGCAGACGATGAACTGCGGGTTCACTGCCAGTGCTCTCGCAATGCCGACACGCTGACGCTGTCCACCGGAGAATTCATGAGGATATCTGTTCGCATGCTCAGAGTTCAATCCTACTCTCTCTAGCATGGAGATGATCATATCATGACGTTCCTTCTTATTGGCAGCCAGCTTATGAATATCGATGGCTTCCCCTACGATATCTCCTACGGTCATTCTGGGATCCAGACTTGCATAAGGATCCTGGAATACCATCTGCATCTTCTGACGGTAAGGCAGCATATCTACCTTTACTTTATTTTCAACATCCAGGATCACATTGCCGTCAAATGTGATCTTACCACCGGTGGGCTCATATAACCGTAAGATAGAACGTCCGGTGGTAGTCTTACCACAGCCGCTCTCTCCTACCAGTCCGAGAGTCTCACCCTTATTTACAAAAAAGCTGACATCATCCACGGCCTTCACGAACTTACGGTTTTTACCCATGCCGCCTGCGGGGAAGTATTGCTTCAAATGTTCAACCTGAAGTAACTTATCACTCATTGGTATTTCCTCCCTCCATCTCAGCTTTCTGGTTCATAAAGCAGTGTGCATAATGCGTCTCGCTGAAATCCGTCTTAGGAGGATTCTCTCTCAGGCAGATCTTCATGCAGTTCTTACAGCGGGGTGCGAATGCACATCCCTCGGGAGGATTCAGAAGATCCACCGGATTACCCTCGATGGGGATCAGCTTCTCATGCTTCGTGCTGTCCAGACGGGGGATACTCTCCAGAAGGCCCTTGGTATATTCATGCTTCGGATGGTAGAAGATCTCGTCACAGGTACCGGTCTCCACGATACGACCGGCATACATGACTGCAATACGGTCACACATGCTCGCCACGATACCCAGGTCATGGGTGATCATGATGATTGCCATGCCCAGCTTGTCCTTCAGCTCCATCATCAGCTCCAGGATCTGCGCCTGAATGGTAACGTCCAGTGCGGTAGTAGGCTCATCGGCGATCAGAAGCTTCGGTTCACATGCCAGCGCAATTGCGATCATGACACGCTGTCTCATACCACCGGACAGCTCGTGGGGATACTGCTTCATACGTTTCTCCGGTTCATTGATACCTACCAGAGACAAAAGCTCCACTGCTCTTGCATATGCCTTTTTCTTGTCCGCATCGGTATGCAGACGAATCACTTCCATGATCTGATTACCAATGGTATATACGGGATTTAAGCTGGTCAGAGGATCCTGGAAAATAATGGAGACCTCTTTACCACGCATTTTGGAAAAATCTTTTTCGGTCATTTTCTCCACTTCGTGTCCATTGAAGTGAAGTTCTCCGCCTATCAGCTTACCGGGATAAGCGGTCAGTCCCATCAGACTGTATGCGGTTACGGATTTACCGGAACCACTCTCTCCTACGATGCCCAGTACTTCCCCTTCCTTCAGGTGAATGGAGACATCGTTCAGTGCCTTTACTTCTCCGGCAGGAGTAAAGAAAGAGAGACGTTCATGCTGTATATCTACCAGATAATTGTTATCCATCTTCACTACTCCTTCCATTAATTCTTAAGCTTCGGGTCAAATGCGTCACGAAGTCCGTCACCAAACAGGTTAAAGCTTAAGATGATCAGACTGATCAGCAGACAGGGTGCAAACAGCAGGTACGGGAATGTGATCATTCCGTTAATGGCATCACTTGCAAGACTTCCCAGGGAAGGCAGAGGAACTGCCACACCCATACCTAAGAAGCTCAAATAACTCTCGGTAAAAATAGAGGAAGGGATCTGCAGTGTGGTGGTAACGATCAGCGTACCGATACAGTTGGTCAGCAGATGCTTTTTAATGATACGGCCATCCTTGGCTCCCAGAGCCTTGGCTGCCATGACATAATCATTTTCCTTCAGGGTCAGGATCTGGCTTCGTACCATACGTGCCATTCCTACCCAGTACAGCAATGCGAATACGATGAAGATACTGATCAGGTTAGATCCTACGATCTGCATCCATCCGAATCCGGGAAGCTGTGCCAGCTTTGCCAGCGGATCCTTTAACGCAAAGGACAGCAGTACGATCAGCAGGAAATCCGGTATCGTATAGATAATATCCACAATACGCATGATGATCAGGTCCACCCATCCACCGAAGAATGCAGAGATGGAACCGATCAGGGAACCGATCACAAAAATAATGGCAGTAGCGATCAAGCCAACCAGCAGTGAAATACGGCTTCCCATCATAACACGGATGGCATAATCACGGCCCATTTTATCGGTACCAAGCACATGGGGGAATACCTTCTCTCCCGCATCCATACGCTCTATCTCTTTCTCGGAATACTGCATGGGGTGCAGATTCTCGCTTCCTTTGATCTGTGTCTTGTAATCATAGGGATAAAATGCAGGCACGATAAAGGAAAAGATCATAACTACAATAATAACGAAGAGGCTGACCATGGCAACCTTATTCTTACGAAGTCTGCGGAAGCCATCCTGCCAGAAGCCCACGCTCTCACGCATGATGACCTGGCTCTGCTTCTCTTCTTCATTCGCCGGCATAAAATCTTCCGGTTTATATTTTACATGAAAGCTCATAGCATTCGGTTCTTTCATCGGTATCTTCCTTCCTGTTAATCTTACTTCAACTTGATCCTGGGGTCGACGATCTTATATACGATATCCACCAGCACATTCATGACAACCATCAGTGTTGCGAGGAAAATGGTGGTACCCATGATCATGGTGTAGTCACGGTTAATGATCGAGCTGACAAATTCATTGCCCAGACCGGGGATCGTGAAAATCTTCTCTACTACGAAACTTCCTGTCATAGTATAAGCCATCATAGGACCTACATAGGTGATAACGGGGAGCAGTGCATTTCTCAGTGCATGCTTGAACAGACGGAAGAAAGGCTTTACTCCCTTCGCCGTAGCGGTTCTCATATAATCCTGTCCCAGAACATCCAGCATGGAAGAACGCATCAGTCTCATAATATAAGCAGTTGGGTACAATGCCAGTGCGATCACGGGCATCACATAATGCTTCCAGGTGCCGATTCCGTAGGTGGGCAGTATCTTTACCTTACTTCCCAGGAAATAAAGAAGCAGAGTACATATAACGAAGCTTGGTACCGCAATACCACAGGTGGAGATCACGGAGATCACGCTGTCCAGCGTCTTGCCGCGATGGGTAGCTGCCAGACATCCCAGAGGAATACCTACCAACAGCGCTACGATAACGGAAAGTCCACCTACTCTTGCAGATACAGGGAACTTGGATACTATAATAGAAGTAACGGTTCTTCCTCTCTGCTTCAGACTCTCTCCGAAATCACCGTGCAAAGCATCTTTCATATACGTCAGATACTGCTGGGACAAAGGCTTGTCCAGTCCATATTTTGCCTCCAGGGCTGCCTGTGCAGCGGGGCTTACTGCTTTCTCCGAGAGGAACGGTCCACCGGGAACCATGTTCATCAGGAAAAAGGTGAGTGTTGCTACTGTAAAAATCGTGATCAGCGCCAGACCGATACGTTTTGCAATATATTTAAGCATCTCTTCAACTCCTTGCTTTTCTTTTGCCTACGGACATTAATAAAATGCATTTTTCGCATTTGTATGCAAGTATACACGCACGTAAAATGTACTTTACTTTCCGACAACGACTTTTGTTATATTACAACACTTTTGAGGCTGTGTCAACTGAATTACACATGAAGCATCTGCCGGTTTCCGTGACTCTGCCTCTTTTGCTGTCTCCTTCCGCTGTGCGTGTAGCGCGCACATATGTCTGTATATTTATGAAAAACTTTTTCAATAAAAATAGTTTCTGTTTTTCAAATCTGCATATAGTGTATATTTTACGCTTCTATTATGTATATTTAAACATTTTATTTTTGTGCATTTTTCTTTCACTCATGTATTTTTCTATCGTTTTACTATAAAAGCAGGAGGATTTCCGGTGATGAAAATCCTCCTGTTTATACATTTTTTATTTTTTGTAGTTTACATTTTGTTGCGCAACCATTCAGATCTTGCGAAACGGCTCCATATACGCCGCGGCATCCTTTAACTCCTCTTCCATGGCAAGCAACCGGTTGTACTTCGCCACACGATCGCTGCGGCAGGGTGCTCCGGTCTTGATCTGTCCGGCATTCAGTGCCACCGCTATGTCCGCTATGGTGGTATCCTCCGTCTCGCCGGATCTGTGGGAGATCACCGCCTTGTAACCATTCTTGTGTGCCATTTCCACCGCTTCGAAGGCTTCGGACAAGGTTCCGATCTGATTGACTTTTACCAGAATGGCATTACCACAATGAAGTTTGATCCCGGCATCCAGCCGCTTTGTATTTGTGACAAACAGATCATCTCCCACTAACTGGATCTTCTCCCCCAGCCGTTTTGTAAGCTCCTGCCAACCGTCCCAGTCATTTTCATCCAGTCCGTCCTCAATAGAGATAATGGGATAGTTCTCCACGAGCCGTTCATAATACGAGATCATTTCTCCGGTATCCCGCAGGACTTCCTCTCCCTTCAGCTTACTCTCCCCGGGAAAATGGTACATTCCCGTTTTTTCATTATAAAGTTCGCTGCTGGCGGCATCCATGGCGATCTTGATATCCTGTCCCGGGACATATCCGGAAGCCTCGATCGCCTCCACAAGGAAATCCAGCACGCTCTCCGCATCCGGCAGATTGGGTGCAAAGCCGCCCTCATCCCCGACTCCGGTGGACAAGCCTTTCTCCTCCAGCAGTTTTTTCAGATTATGATAAATTTCCGCACAGATCCGTAACCCCTCCGCAAAGTTTTTAGCCTGCACGGGCATGATCATGAACTCCTGGAAATCCACGGTGTTCGCCGCATGCTTTCCGCCGTTTAAGATATTCATCATAGGTACCGGCAGAAGTCTCGGAGAGATTCCTCCGAAGTAACGGTACAGGGGAAGGCCCAGTGCCTCCGCAGCTGCTCTTGCCACCGCCATGGACACTGCCAGCATGGCATTGGCACCTAAGCTGCTCTTGTTGTCCGTGCCGTCCGTCTCCCGTAGAATTCTGTCGATACGGATCTGCTCCAGGGCATTTTCTCCCAGTAAAACACTTGCAATTTTCTCGTCTATATTTTTCACGGCATGCTGCACGCCCAGACCGAAATACCTGGTCTCACCGTCCCTGAGTTCCACGGCCTCGAACTGACCGGTGCTGGCTCCGGAAGGCACTGCCGCCATACCTTTTGTGCATCTTCCGGTCTCTTTGTCCTTCACGGTAACGACAGCAGCCACCGTGGGATTCCCTCTCGAATCCAGGATCTCCCTTCCGTGTACTTCGATGATCTCCAGATATTTTTCCATAAAAAACCTCCTTACAGGCATCCTTAACTTACTATTTCTTAGGTAAGTATGTCCCATAAGGAGGTTATTATTCAGATCTGCTATGCGTTAATACGCTTTTCCGGCAAGGATCTCACAGTAATCCTTATAATTTTTCTCAAGCAGTGCCGGAGTATCCAGTCCGTAGGGACACTTGGATTTGCATCTGCCACAATGCAGGCACTCTTCAATCTTACGCATCTTCGCCTGCATCTCGTCTGTCAGCTGTGCGGCGGAAGGTGCTCTGCGGATCATCAGACTCATGCGGGCACAGTTGTTGATCTCGATTCCCGCGGGGCAGGGCATGCAGTAGCCGCAGCCTCTGCAGAATTCTCCCTGCAGTTCTTCTCTGTCATGGTCGATCACCGCCTGCAATTCGGGTGTTAATGCAGGAGGATTATCTATATAGGACAGAAATTCATCCAGCTCGCTCTCCCGCTGCACTCCCCAGATCGGAAGTACATTATCAAACTGTGCCAGATATGCATATGCCGCTGCTGAATTATTGATCAGTCCGCCGGACAGTGCTTTCATGGCGATAAATCCCATGCCTGCTTTTTTACAATCCTGTACCAGCTCCAGATCCTTATCCGTTGCCAGATAACAGAAAGGAAACTGCAGAGTCTCATACAGTCCGCTTTCGATGGCTTCATGTGCCACATTCAGGCGATGGTTCGTGATGCCGATATGGCGGATCATGCCTTTGTCCTTCGCTTCCAGCATAGCTTCATACAATCCTGTGCCGTCTCCCGGCTTCGGGCAGAATGCCGGGTTATGGAACTGATAAATGTCGATATAGTCTGTTTTTAATTTTTCCAGGGAAGTATGCAGCTCCTTCCAGAAGCCTTCTGCTGTGGTGGCTCCGGTCTTGGTAGCGATATATATTTTATCCCGCATACCCCAAAAAGCAGCGCCCACTTTCTCTTCACTGTCGGTATAGTATCTGGCAGTGTCGTAAAAGGTCACGCCAGCCGCATAGGCTTTGCGAAGCAGTCCGATGGCTGATTCTTTGGAGATACGCTGGATGGGCAGTGCTCCGAAGGAGTTCTTCTCCACAGTAATTCCCGTACTTCCTAAAGTTACCAGATTTCTCTTCTGTTCCATATAATATAATTCTTCCTCCTGCTGATAAGAAAATTTAGATATAAAATCCCCAGGCACCGTGCAAAGTGCCTGAGGAATCATTTCTTGTCATAGTAATATGGTACAGTTACTATTTCTTAATTAACAGAGACTTGCCGGTCATTTCTGCGGGCTGCTCCATACCCATCACGTTGATCAGGGTAGGTACGATATCTGCCAGGCATCCGCCCTCTTTCAGAGTGTATGCAGGATCGTAGTTTACCAGGATGAAAGGAACCGGATTGGTGGTATGTGCGGTATGAGGCTGACCGGTGGTGTAATCGATCATCTGCTCTGCGTTACCGTGGTCTGCACAGATGAACAGAACGCCGTCTACATCCTTCACTGCCTGTACTGCCTTGCCTACGCACTCATCTACGGTCTCAATAGCCTTGATGGCTGCGGAGATCACACCGGTATGGCCTACCATATCGGGGTTCGCGAAGTTGATCACGATCACATCGTATTTTTCAGAACGGATCGCGTCAAGCAGCTTCTCACTTACTGCGGGAGCACTCATCTCGGGCTTCAGATCGTAGGTAGCTACATCCTTGGGAGAATTTACCAGGATACGATCCTCTCCCTCGTTGGGCTGCTCTACGCCGCCGTTGAAGAAGAAGGTTACATGTGCATACTTCTCGGTCTCGGCAATACGTGCCTGCTTCATATCATGTGCTGCCAGCCATTCACCGAAGGTATTGGTAATTGCGATCTTGTGGAATGCCACTTCTTTATTAGGAATCGTAGGATCATAATCGGAGAAGCATACGAAGGTGATGTCCTTTCTCACGCGGTCAAATCCCTTGAAGTCATCATCACAGAAAGCTCTGGTGATCTCTCTTGCACGGTCGGGACGGAAGTTGAAGAAAATTACGGAATCCTTGTCCTGCACCAGTCCGACTGCCTTGCCGTCTTCTACAACAACAGTAGGTTTTACAAACTCATCGGTCTCTTCTCTGTCGTAAGACTCCTGGATACCGCAGATACCGCAGGCAGCGGTCAGACCTTTGCCTTCGGTCATGGCATCGTAAGCCAGCTGTACACGGTCATAGTTGTTATCACGATCCATAGCATAGTAACGTCCCATTACAGAAGCGATCTTACCTACACCGATTTTCTTCATTTCTTCATTTAACTGCTCTGCATAGCTCTTACCGCTGGCGGGAGGAGTATCACGTCCGTCTAAGAAGCAGTGAACATATACTTTTTCCAGTCCCTGTTGCTTAGCCAGCTCCAGCAGACCGTACAGATGGGTGATGTGGCTGTGTACGCCACCATCGGATAACAGACCCATCAGGTGCAGGGCGCTGTTGTTCTTCTTACAGTTATCAATAGCCTTTAACAGAGCTTCATTCTTAAAAAAGTCTCCGTCCTGGATCTCCTTGGTGATACGGGTCAGCTCCTGATATACGATACGGCCGGCACCCATGTTCATATGACCTACTTCAGAGTTACCCATCTGACCCTCGGGAAGTCCTACTGCCAAACCACTGGCGTTACCATGTACATAAGGATACTCCTTCATCAGGGAATCCATGACAGGGGTGTTCGCCATTGCTACGGCATTGCCCTCTGTCTTATCATTTAATCCATAGCCATCCAGGATCATTAATACAACCGGTTTCTTTCTCATCGATCGTTCCTCCATTTTTACTTTATGCTCATTATCATTACCTGTACGTTTCCGGGGGCGATTTCTCTGCCCTCAGGATCCGTTATAAAAGTTTCTATATTACATCCACGGAGATTATACACTGAAAATGCCGGATGCGCAATAGCAACCGCTGATTTCTTGCACTTGTATTTTCCCTTCATATGCGCTACAATATCTCTTAAACTCTCATTTGGGAAAAGGGGTTATCTTATGGTTACATTATTGGCAAAATTATTTATCAGGGATCATGAAAACGTTACGGATTCCGGCGTTCGTCAGGCATATGGTGTGCTCTGCGGTATCGTCGGTATCTGTTTCAATCTGATCCTGTTCACCACCAAGGCTCTGGCAGGCTTGTTCAGTCATTCCATCGCCATCACGGCGGATGCATTCAATAACCTGTCGGATGCGGCATCCTCCATCATTACGCTGGTGGGCTTCAGGATGGCCGGACAGAAGCCGGACTCCGATCATCCCTTTGGGCACGGACGGATCGAATATATCTCCGGACTGTTAGTGTCCATCCTGATCGTGCTCATGGGCTTCGAACTGGTAAAAAGTTCTGTAAGCAAGATTTTCCATCCGGAAGCTCCTGACTACTCCCCTGTCATTATTGGCATCCTGATATTTTCGATCCTGGTAAAATGCTATATGGCACTCTATAACCGCCGCATCGGTACCCGGATCAGCTCCGTAGCCATGAAGGCTACGGCCATTGACAGTTTAAGCGATGTGGTGGCAACCACGGTGGTTCTCATTGGCACCATCGTCTCCGCCACCTCCGGCATCATTATCGATGGCTACTGTGGTGTACTGGTGGGTATGTTCATCCTCTACTCCGGCTTCGTAGCTGCGAAGGATACCATCAGTCCTCTGCTGGGGCAGCCCCCTGAACCGGAGTTTGTGAAGCAGATCAATGATATCGTACTCTCCTATGATGCTGTCACCGGGATCCACGATCTCATCGTACATAACTACGGACCCGGCAGAACACTGATCTCTCTGCATGCAGAGGTTCCCGCCGATGGAAATATTCTGACCCTGCACGATACGATCGATACCATTGAGCATGAACTGCGCAGCAAATTAAACTGTAATGCGGTGATCCACATGGATCCCGTCAGCACCAATGATCCCAAGACACTGTCCCTGAAAGCGGAGGTAAACACTTATCTGGATCAGATCGATCCAAAACTCAGCATGCATGATTTCCGCATTGTCCAGGGACCGACCCACACGAATATCATTTTTGACATCGTAGTTCCCTATGATTATCCCGTCTCCGATCAGGAGGTGGTTGACTCTGTCACGAAACGGATTCAGATGAACCATCCGGACTTCTATACGGTGATAGATGTAGATAAGGCAGTGGTTCGATAACCACAGAAAAGAGCAGCACAGGCTGCTCTTTTTCTTAAACTTTTTTCCTAATCTTCTTTACTATTGATGTAGTTGATCAGTCCCTCTGCAGCAATGATCTTCTGCATGAACTCGGGGAATGCCTGTCCCTGGAAGCTCTCGCCGGTGGTGAGATCTTTGGTCACGCCGGTATTGAAGTCGATCTCGACTTCGTCACCGTTTTGAATCTTCCTGGATGCCTCGGGACACTCAATGATGGGCAGCCCGATATTGATGGCATTGCGGTAGAAGATTCGGGCGAAGGTCTCTGCAATGACGCAGCTGACGCCTGCCGCCTTGATGGCGATGGGGGCATGCTCTCTGGAGGATCCGCAGCCGAAGTTCTTCTCCGCTACGATAATGTCACCTTTTTTCACATTCTTGATAAAATCCTTATCAATGTCCTCCATGCAGTGGGTAGCCAGTTCTGCGGGATCGGAGGAATTCAGATATCTTGCGGGAATGATAACGTCGGTATCCACGTTATCTCCGAATTTAAAAACCGTTCCTTTTGCGTTGTTCATTTTCTATTACCTCTTTTATTTTATTTGAGTTCACAGGGGCAGGAAATCTTGCCGGTGATGGCGCTGGCTGCTGCCACTGCGGGACTCGCCAGATAGATCTCACTCTTTACATGTCCCATACGTCCCACGAAATTACGGTTGGTTGTGGAGACACATCTCTCTCCCTCTGCCAGGATACCCATGTATCCGCCGAGGCAGGGTCCGCAGGTAGGTGTACTTACCACTGCTCCCGCCTCGATGAAGGTCTTAAGAAGTCCCTCTTCCATTGCCTGCATGTAGATGGACTGGGTGGCGGGGATCACGATACAGCGCATGCCCTTTGCCACATGTCTGCCTGCAAGTACCTTCGCTGCGGTGCGCAGATCGTCGATACGTCCGTTGGTACAGGATCCGATCACTACCTGATCAATAGCGATTGGCTCCATCTCGTGGATCTCATCAATGGTATGTGTATTCTCCGGCAGATGCGGGAAGGCCACAGTGGGACGTAAGGTGCTCAGATCAATAGTATATTCTGCATCATACTGTGCATCCGGATCTGCTTCAAATACCTTATAGGGGCGTTTTGAATGTTCTTCCATGTAAGCAACAGCCTTCTCGTCCACAGGAAAAATACCGTTCTTACCGCCGGCTTCGATAGCCATGTTGGCAATGGTGAATCGGTCATCCATGGACAGATTGGCGATACCGTCTCCTACAAATTCCATAGACTTGTACAGTGCACCGTCAACACCGATCATGCCGATGATATGTAAGATCACATCCTTACCGCTGACCCATTCTGCGGGTTTGCCGGTCAGATTGAATTTGATCGCCGCAGGAACTTTAAACCATGCCTTGCCGGTAGCCATACCGGCTGCCATATCGGTACTTCCCACACCGGTGGAAAATGCACCCAGAGCGCCGTAAGTACAGGTATGGGAATCCGCTCCGATGATCACATCTCCGGCTACGGTAAGACCTTTCTCCGGAAGCAGGGCATGTTCGATACCCATCTCTCCCACTTCGAAATAATTCGTGATCTCATTGCGTCTTGCAAACTCACGGACACATTTGCAGTGCTCCGCAGATTTAATATCCTTATTGGGAACAAAATGATCCGGTACCAGTGCGATCTTATCCTTATCGAACACTCCCTGTACCTTCATTTTATCCATTTCCTTGATTGCCACCGGACTGGTAATATCGTTACCCAGCACCAGATCCAGCTGTGCCTCGATCAACTGTCCTGCCTGTACCTGCGCAAGGCCCGCTGCCTGTGCAAGTATCTTCTGTGTCATTGTCATTCCCATTGTTTACTGCTCCTTTTTCTCTTCATACAACTTGCGCATTCCGCACAGCTGCTCACTCTTCAGATACGAAATACATCTCCTTGAAGTTTCCATTATTGTAGCACACTCATTTGTAATTGAAAACATCCACATTTAACGTATTTCTACGCAAATGTGGATGTTTTGGCTTCAATTTATTGATTTATTTTAATATTGCAATGTAATGCTTTTTATGATTACAGTGGTTGTTTTTCTTTTTCTCCGGCCGTCACTGTGTCCCCGGAATTGTCGTGGTTCCCACTCTCTGGCTTTACTTTCCAGTTCAGCACCACCTTGAATAAATCTCCGTCCAGTTCGATCCGGAACTTTCCGCCCTGAATTTCTGTAAAGCTTTTTGCAATTGCCAGTCCCAGTCCGCTTCCTTCCGTGTTACGGGAAGCATCCCCTCTGACGAATCGCTCGGTCAGTTCCTCTCCCGATACGGATAATTCCTGCGCTGTGATGTTTTTTAAGATTATGGTCACCTCATCCTTTGCCGTAAAACCGCTGACATAGACTCTGGTTCCCGGCAGAGCATATTTTGCAATATTGCCAAACAGATTTTCAAAAATCCGGAAGGTCTTCTGACTGTCTAACGGCACGATGACCTTCTCCTCCGGCATGCTCACCCGCACATCCAGTCCGGCATCCGCCAGCTTATCTTCCATCTCAAATTCGACCTGTTTCACCATGCTTACAATATCCACATCACGGATGTCGAGCGTGATATTCTGGGAATTTGCCTTGCTGACTTCGAACAGATCCTCGATCAGTGCCTTCAGGCGCAGCGATTTACGATCCAGCGTCTCTAAGTACTCCTTCCGCTGTTCCTCCGTCACTCCCGGCTCCTGTAGCAGCTTTACATAGGTAATGATAGCTGTCAGTGGCGTCTTCAGATCGTGGGATACATTCGTAATCAGTTCCGATTTCATCCGCTGGCTCTTCACTTCCTCCGCCAACGCATTGCGGAAGCCTTCCTCGATCCGGTAGATCTGTGGTTTAAAGGGTTCAAACACGCCCAGATCTTCCTCTATGGTCACATTCAGATTACCCTGAGCTATCTCATTGGTAGCCTTTAACAGCAATCCGTACTTTTTCTGCAATTTGCTGACATAACGCCGCAGTACAAAATACAGTACCACAGAATAAATGACCGCGATCGTCACTCCTCCCAGCGGAAGGCTGCATACGATCACCAGAATCAGGGCATTCCACAATACGATCCGCAGGATCAGCTTCTTGCCATCCTTCGTCACATCAAAATGCTCTGCATCATGATAGACATCCACCACCTTATCCCTGCCAATGGAAAATCCCTTCTTCATTCCTCTCCATAGTTTTTTCCAGAGAGACACTAACAGATAGCACAAGCTGTGCTGTCTCAAATACGTTCCGGCTCCCTGGACCCGCATTGCCCGCAGGGACACACCCAGGCACCAGGCAATGAAAAACAAGGCTGCCACTGCCAGAACATTTAATGCATAGGTCAGTATTGTGGTCAACATCTGTATCTGCGCATTGTTTCCCTGTAAAACCGTGCTCAGCGCATGACCGCTCCTTACCCAGGATACCAGTCCTACCACCTGTTCACTTCCAATGCCGGCGATCACCACAAGGATCACAACGATCGCCTCGACAGGCAGCTTCAGCAGAACCACCTTCTCCCAGGCTCTCTCTTCCTCAAGTCCCGGTAATACAAGCGCCAGCAGAAAGATCAGCAGTGCCAGGATCAGAAACATCTGCTGACATCCGGACAGATAGTAGGATGTATACTGATCTCCCATGGAAAAGTAAACACTAACATTGTTCATGTCCTGATCATAATAAATATACTGACCGTTCTGTCCCAGACTCTGTGCCGCCTGTCTGGAAATGCAGAAGGTGATCTCACAATTTTTCGGCATTTCCAGCCGGAACATGGTATTATGACCGGCATCGATCACATTGCCCATATTGGCATCCACCATGCGCGTAAGACCGCAGTTACGGATCACTTCCGTCGCCGTCTTGCGAAGGGTTGTCGTATCCGATCCGATCACCGTATTCCCTAAGGTGGCATCATTTCCATAGGCGTCAAATACAAAAGTCAGATAAAAGCTCTGGTCCTCCGCCACGATATCCGTATCCGCCAGATTACTTAGGATCTCTCCGGTCTGAGTATCCCGGATCCTGTAATCATACAAATTATTCAGCTGACCAAAGGAGTTTTCCAGGGTATTAAAATGTTCTTCCAGGTATTCCCCGGTCTGTGCCGCCAAGATTCCCTGAGCCGCATAGTTTTCTGGATCTGCTCCTTCCGGTATCGTGAGCTCCTCCGTATCTCCATATGCCACTTCTGCCCGCTTCCGGTCATCATTGAGCCATTCGTTTCCCTCCGTGGGCTGCATATATAATTCCCCATAACTTAAGGAAGTCTGGTGTTCTTTGTTATACAGATCGCGGTAGAGCAGATAGCAGTTCTGATACAGATAAGTAATCGTATTCGACGTCTCCAGCGGATCCGCAATGTATTGTTCGTTCCTCCTGCTCTCCGCTCTACGCTCGAAGATTCCGTAGCAGGCGGTAAAAATGCCGGAAGCTGCCAGACTGACAATCAGTCCGATGATCAGCCATTTGACTGCAGGCTTTCTGTTTCCTCGGTTTTCCCTGTTTTCTGTTGTCTCCGCTTTCACAGCCTCTGTTACCTGTTCCATTCTTACACCTCTCCGGTCATTTCCCTCTGTCTGCCGAAACGCTTTGTTTCCCACATCCGCATTTATTGTTTGTCGATCTTATATCCTACACCCCATACCACTTTCAGATACTTGGGATTTCGCGGATCGATCTCGATTTTTTCGCGGATATTCCGCACATGTACCATAATGGTATCGGTGTTGACCGCTTTCTCGTTCCAGATACGCTCATAGATCTCATCCGCGGAAAATACTCTGCCCGGATTCTTGATCAGGAGCTGTACGATCTTGAATTCCATAGGAGTCAGCTTCACTGCTTCTCCGTCCACCGTCACTTCCACGGTTTCTTCGTTAAGTTCCAGTCCACCGATGGTATACACATGGGATTTTTCCTGTTCTTCCCCACTGACCGCCGTCAGATATTTGGAATATCTGCGCAGATGGGAATTCACCCTCGCCAACAGTTCCAACGGTGTAAAGGGTTTGGTCACATAGTCATCCGCTCCCATATTTAATCCCATGATCTTATCCACTTCCTCGGACTTGGCGGACAGCATGATCACTGGGAACTCGTGATTCTGCTCCCGCAGCTTCATTAACATCGTCACACCGTCCATCACCGGCATCATAATATCCAGAATAGCCAGATGGATCTCTTCCTGTGCTACGATCTCCAGTCCTTCCTTACCGTTGGCAGCTTTCCATACCTGATAACCCTGATTTTTCAGGTAAATCTCCACACCATCCCGGATTTCCTTATCATCCTCCACGATGAGAATATGATATTTATGATTCTCCATGACTCCCTCTCATTCTGCCGCATGCGGCAAGGGGATCCTCTCCCCTGTCTGTTTCTGATTCTAAGTTATAATTTCTAATTTCACCTACAGAAAAAACAAAAGATTTTCTAAAGATTTTTTTCGTAAAAACGCCATCTCTCTGATCGTCAGTTTTCCGTTTTTCAACTGTTATTTCTCCACTTTGAAGGAATAGGTATCCCCGGACTTACTGCCGCAGGCGGTCATTCCGGCTTACATGGTTATACTTCATCCTCATAGTACCGGATCATGCATACCAGTTCACCGTCCTCTACGGACACCTCCGCTTCCTCTCCCAGGAATTCATTGCTGATCCCGATGGGGAAATCGTTGGTGATCACGGCATTTTCCAAAGAATATTTCATGCCGCGGATATCCACGCCTTTTGCCTCCTTCGTCAGGGCAAACAGCGACATGGTGCCCTCCAGCTCCTTCCGGAAATGCACGGCTTCGTTCTGCAGTACCAGCACCATTCCCGTACCGTCTACCAGGTACCCCACCGCACCGTGATTTTTGAGATACAGCAGACACTGGATATTCGCCAGGGTATGATCAAATCTCCCACCGGTGGCCGCATAAATACGGAAATCGGTATAGCCCAGCTCCAGCCCCCGCTTGATAGCTGCCAGCATGTCTGTGTCATCCTTACACTCCGGCAGGCGGCAGATCTTCTCCGGAACGGTCTGTTGTAACTGTTCCACAGCAAGCTTCTCCTGTTCGCTCATCGAGTCAAAATCTCCGATGATCAGGTCCGGCTCCACATTCAGGATCCCGCAGTAGCCTAAGCCGCCGTCCACCGCGATCACATAATCTTCCTCCGTCACAGACAGCTCTCCCATCGTGAGGTCTCCTGCGCCGATCAAAATACATTTACCCATAGTATTTACTGTTTTCCTTTCCTGTAACGGTTTTGTCCACGAGACGTCACGCACTATTCTACAATTTCTGCGTTTACTTTTCAAGCCATACGCAGTATATTTAATCTGTTCAAACTTACAAAGATACCCAGAGGATCAACATCCCTGTATGTGAAAGGCACTCTCATGAATCTATATGAAAATCAGCCTCTGACCGTTGCGGAGCTCCGCAGGCTGCAGGCTTTGGAAAACCGATATCGGAATGCTGCCAGAGAAGTGTTTACGAACCGTGTGGCATACTACCACCGCTTCACCGGTGGGCACTATACCTCCATCACCATCCGTGACCAGAAGACCCGCTGGGGAAGCTGTTCCTCGAGAGGGACTTTATCCTTCAATTACCGTCTGATCTACGGTCCTGCCGGTCCTCTGGATTATGTGGTAGTCCATGAGCTCTGCCACCTGACTCATATGAACCATTCGAAGGACTTCTGGAACATGGTCGAGCGCATCATGCCGGATTACCGGATCTATAAACAGTGGCTAAGGGAGCACGGACAGGAGCTTACCCTGACGACACATCTGAAAAAGCAGGGCATTCCCATCCGCCTTAGCTGAAGCACCTTACTATAAATGGCGGCCTGTTTTTCAACAGACCGCCATCTTTTACTATTCTGCTCTACGCAGTACTATCTTCCGTTTATCTGTTCTCGTTTACATAAACCTGTACACGGCTCTGAATGACACCTGCCACATCCTTCGCACTCTTCTGTCCTGAGAAGTATGCACCGGCTTCTTCTGAAATGATATTGGAGATTGCCTCATTATAGTATCCCCTCTTATTCACGCTTTCCACAAAGCTTACGATTCTGTCCACCTGCTCCTGTGTCAGCTGCGGCAACAGTATTTCCTCACCGTTGATGTAATAGGTCTCATCGTATTCCACTTTGTTGCCGTTCTCATCCATATAGTACGGCTTCTTCGTAGCATCCTGCACATTCTTCTCAAAGGTGCTGCGAAGTACCGGAAGATTGTATTCCTGTTCCTGTATCTTATCCTGATATTCCTGTGTCAGATAGTAGCGCAGGAATTCCCATGCACCATCCAGGTTCTTGGATTTTGCAGACAGGGCATACATCCTGTTACCTGCCCATAATATGGATCCCATGTCTCCATCGGTCGGGAAGCCCACAAAGGAGATATCCTCACCAAAGACACCGTTGATCGTACCGTTCAGATCACGGATGTTGCTGATGGAGATGCCATCCAGCAGGGTTCTGTCCTCACGGAACTGGGATTCATAGTTATTCCAGTAATCCTCTCCCCAGTAATCCTCTCCATATTCTACCGGCAGCCCGGCTGCATAGGTCAGCATTGCCACGAAATTATCCGTATCAAATGCACATTTTCCGGTGGATACATCCACGAAATCACTGCCACAATAATTCATCATAGTATACAGGAAGCTGTCTCTGGTCTCATCGCTGAAGAGTGCGGTTCCTTCCGGCATGGTATCCCGGATCGCCTGCAGCTCTTCCATAGTAATGGAGGTACGGTCACCGAAAATAGATTCTTTTCCTACCATAGTAGAGATATAGAAGGAAGGAATCACATAGTACAGTTTACCGTCCACACGGTACGCATCCCAGACATTCTGCAGATAGTCGTTTTTCGATAATTCCTCATCCCCCGCAATGAGGTCATCCACATTTGCCACCAGTCCCTTGGCAATATAGCTGTCCATTGACATATTATTGTCCACGACCAGAATATCCGGCATTCCTCCGGAGATGATATCATTATTTAACTGCTTCACACCAAGAGTATAATCCTCTGAAGTGTTGTAGGTACTGTATTCCTTAACTACAATACGATAGGTGTCACCGGACTTATTATATTCTACCACTTTTCTCTTCAGATCATAGTCGATATAGTTACCTGCCAGTGTAAGGACGATCCGGTCCTTGATATCCTCCGGCTTCACGTGAGTGAACAGACCGCCGCATATTTTACCTTCGTTGTTATCATAGTAAAAGCCCAGGAACTGTTCCTCGTCCAGTACCAGGAAATTGTTCAGGCTGCCGGCAGCCAGATCCGAATTGATATAACTCATGATCTGCTTCGACTCCTGTGTCTGCACATTATAACCAAACAGTCCGTTACTATCGGCATAGTACAGGATGTCACCGTCTCCGGGCACCATATTATAATAACCGCCGTTGGTCAGTGTCGAGGAAAGCTTTATTCCTTCTGATACCGCATCTGTTGCAGGATCATAGGTTGCGATATACATATCCGTGTAATTGCTCTCATCATAATAGATGATCTGCACCTTGCCATCCGGCGTAATGATATTAGAGCTTGCATTGTTGAACAGTGTTGCTACTGTCTCAGGCAGATCCTTCCGGTCTGTGATACCCTCTTCCGTCACAGTGCATTTCTCTATTTTATCACCGCTTAACAGCAGTGTCAGGCTTCCATCCTCATTGGGGATGATACTATATACCCAGGAATAGCTTTCTTCTGTATTCATATCATTCAGATCAGCTTCCCATTTGATAGTCCCATCCGCACTCCAGCAGATCAATGCATAATCATTCGTACTGCTGTAATCATCGTCGGAATATGTCTCACTATAGTAATTGCGTATTCCGTAGACATTTCCATCCGAACCGACCGTGCAATTGTTGAGCGATGTGTAAGTATAACTGCTGTTCCCTGCCGGTGCATCAACCACATCCATATCCGCTGCCGCAATATCCTGTGTGCTGGCCTCCTGCTCTGTTTGAGGCACTGCTTCATTTCCGTCCCCAGAAGCCTCACCGCCCTGTGCAGGTGCCGGAGTCGCCGGAGCCTCTCCTTCCTTCCACATAGGCAGTTCTACAGTGTCGATGACTGTACCGTCCGGCTTCATTGTAGCAAGATGCAGCGTACTCTGGCTGCCGTTATCGGAATAGTCATAGGTCTCAAACAGAAGGTAAATCGTATCTCCCTTTCTGGTCAGCAGATCAATATTCATATTGTCTGAATCCATATTAAGATCCAGCGCCTGTTCCTTAAATACATACTGTTTTGCAAGGCTGGCATCGGCCGCACTGCTGCCACCGTTTCCGTTCCCGCCGTTACCCTTTCCACATGCAGTCAGCCCTGCGATCATTGCCACGGTCAACGCGATACTGATCAGTTTTTTCCCTTTCTTTTTCATTCTCCCTCTCCTTTTCTTGTCTGTGTCTGTTGTTTTACGACTGCTGTTCCTCTTTTGTCTCCTGTGGTGTCTGCGTTTCCTCTGTCTGCATTTTCATTGTCTGCGCTTTCTCCGGCTCTTTGGAAGCTGCATCCGCAGGCTCTGTTTCCTCCACCGGTTCATCCGTCAGCCAGGAGAATTCACTGTCTGCATAAGGGTCTTCCTCCAGTTCCCGCTCCAGTTCCTCCAAAACATCCCTCTCCTTGTGGGGGTGTTTTTTCTCCCTGCGGCGTTCCACAGCTCGCTCTGCCTGATCCTTACCGGTATGCCATACATCCTTCAAGGTCCATCCCTTATGACGCCACCAGTGTACAAAGCACCAGATAACGGTCACTACCGGATATAATAGCAGAAGCAGCATAAATACCGTAAGAAATGCAATAATGTCTTCATAGCCTCTCGCCAGATTCTCCCAGTAGGGGTAGATAATGGCTTTGCCGTTCATGGAACGCGTTCCGAAGGAAAGGATTGTTTTGATCCGGTTGGGCAGGGAATACCGTCTGCTGTTCTCCACGATCTCGACATTTTTCTCGTCTATACCGATCCCTTCTTTTACTTTGCCGTAAGCAAACTCATCCACAGGGTTCGGCATAACGATCTCATAATGATTGATACCGTTGCTGGTCCCGTAGGTCTCCAGTGTCTCATAAGATACATAGACTACCGTGGAAGTTAAGCCTGCTGCCTTTTCCATTCTGCCTTGGGGTCTGCGTACCACTCCGGTCACAATGTGCGGGACATTCCCGATATATACGGTCATTCCCACCACATCATTGGAGCCGAACAGCTGCCATGCCGCATCCTGATCGATGATACAATAGTCCTGCATCAGATCGTTACCGGAAAAATAGGAGCCGGTGATCAGCTTTAACGGATGGAACAGGAAAAAATCCCCTCCGATCCCAATCGCATTGGCATCCAGTGTATTTCTTCCGTTCACCAGGGTGATCTTACCGTCTGCGCTATAAGCATCCACCCAGAGTCTGGCACTTGGATTCTCTGAGGTCTCTGTAATAGAGGCCTCCTGCAGCACATTTTTCAGCGAATACTCAAAGCTTTGAATGGTATCCTCCGTCACTTCCGCCTTGGAGGAGAAAAAGCAGCTGATCTGTGCCACATCCTTTTTTTTACTCCAGCGTCCGGCCATCTGCTGGGCATCCTGCATATTGACCAGATGATCACACCATAGGTTCAATAGCAGGAACAGTAGGAAGGATACTGCCGCACTGCAATACCATATGCACTTTTTTTTACTCTGTATCTGCATCCGAAACATATAGTCTGTTTCTTCCTTCCTGTAAGATTAAACGCTTATGAATTATTTGCCAGTCTGACCAGCTTTCCTGCCTCTACCGGCTGGGTAGATGTCGTAATAACAAATTCATAGCCATATAAAGCTCCGCTCACTGCGGACTGGGTGTCATCACTTGCCAGTACCTCCACATCCACACGGGTTGCCACATAGCGGTTACCTAAGGGGCTGCTCTTGGACTCCACGATCAGGATAAATTTGCCGTTACTGTCCTCACGGATGGCACTGTTGGGTACGATCAGATCGTAATTGGCACTCTTCTGTCCTACGGATACATTTAAGGACTGTCCGGGTGTCACTTCATCTCCGGTGATATCAAAGGTCAGCAGCTTCTTCTGTCCGGGATCTGTGGTATCCGGCTTGATACTGGCCAGGGTAATATCCATATCACTGTATCTCCAGGAGTTCACCAGATCTGCCTTATCTCCCACGGAAAGTCTCTTCGCCTGATCATTGGTCACGGAGAAGCTCATGGTAAAGCCCTTACCCTCCGGCTGCATGGTCACCAGTGCAGTATCCGGCTGTGCCTCGTCTCCTGCCTTGACTGTTACGCCGGTAATGGTTCCTGAAATGGGTGCTTCGATGCTGGCGCCTACCGCATTCTCCTGCAATTTTGCGATATCATCTCTCTGCTTCTTGAGGCTGTCTAACTGGTAATCCAGATTCAACTCTGTGGAAATATCCTTCAATAGCTGTGCCTTAAAGTCCTGTGCTGCCTTCAGCTTTGCATTTCTGCTGTCCAGTTCGTTCTGCCAGTTCTGGGTCTGTACCGTCAGGGAACTGGTTGTATTTGTTTTGCTGTTCTGCTTCTCTGCCAGTTTTTTGTTAGCTTCTGCCAGGGCGTTCACTTTATTATTATATGCTGTCACAGCTGCGGGATCTGCATTGATCTGATCCTGTTTTTCTTTGATCAGTCTCTGATAGGTTGCTCTGTTGGTCTTGGCAACATTATATTCATCTTCGGGCACCTGATTGGGGTATCCTTCATTGCCGGATACTGAGCTTAGGATCCATTCCTCGTACTTTTCGATGGTGGCATCGCAGGCTGCCTTGGCTGCCTGCCACTCACTGATCTTATCCTTTGCGATCTTGACCCAGTCATTGTTCAATGCCGCCTGGGCTTCTGCTACTTTTGCCTGTTCGGAGCTGGTGTCGGGAGCTCCGCCGGCTTCCACATTCACCTGTGCGGTCTTTAACTGATTGATAGCTGTCGTAGCTTCATCCACCTGCTTCTGCCATTTGTCAATCTCCGCCTCTGCCGCAACGATCCGGCTCTGATAGGTACCTACCGATGCTATCTGACCGGTCTGTACATTTGTATAGGCCGTATTGGAAATATCCCCGGACAAAAGCGCCAGTTCGAAATCCAGCATTGCCTTATCCAGTGCTGCCTGGGCATCGGTCAGTTCCTTGCTTTCCTTATCCTCCAGTAACAGCAGGGGAGCTCCCTTCTCCACCTTATCCCCGGTCTTCACCAGGACGCTGGAGATCGTACGGGTTTCCGTTATCTTCACATTATAGGGATCTCCGCTCTCCACCGTGCCGGTTCCGCGGATCTTCGCCGTAATGGTGCCGGACTGTACATATTGTGCCGCCACTTCCGGAAGGGAATAGTTCATAAATGTGTTGGAGAAAAATGTCAGCACCAACATTACCGACAAGAATATAATGGCTGCATTTTTTACCCATTCTCTTCTCTTTTTTCCACCGTTCTCGTTCATCTTGCTTCTCCTCTATACTTCACTTTCTATCTGTACTCCGACAATCGGATCCATGCCGGTATATCATCAAAAATCAATGTTCCTAGCCTTTGACACCGCCCTGGTAAGTAATTCCGTCCACCAGATATTCTTCTCCGTAGAGAAATACCAGAAGGCTGGGTACCATGTAGATCGTAGCCACGGCGAATGCCAGTCCGATCTCTCCGGAATTGATCTTACTCAAAAATACGGACAATGGATGCATCTCCGCATCGGATAACAGGATCAACGGCTGTTCCACCATATTCCAGTAATCGATAAATACAAGGATGGCCGCGGAACACAGCGCTCCTTTGCACAACGGCATACAGATCAGCCGATAGATCTGCCACTCTCCGGCACCGTCGATCTGTGCCGCTTCCATGACTCCCACAGGAATTCTCTTCATGAACTTCGTCAGCAGATAGACTGCAAAAGGTGAAAAGATTCCGGGCAGCCAGATGGCCCAGTACGTATTTAGTATGTTCAGCTTTTCCGCCACCAGATAATTGGGTACCAGTGTTACCTGGTACGGCATCAACATCAATATCACATAGGAGAAAAATACCAATGACCTCAGCTTCCCCGAGTACCTGGCGAATCCATAAGACGCCAGCGATGCCACGATCAGCTGAAACAGTACGATCGGTCCCACCAGGATCACGGAATTCCAGAATTTCAGCAGATATTCCGGGCTTTTCAAAAGTACCGTAGTATACTGGCTGAAGGATACGATATCCGGAATAAATTTCAAATTCACTTTTTCGGAAATATAGACCTTGCCGCCCTTATCATTTGTGGCAAATACAGAACCATAGTTCGCTGATATCTCCGAAGATGACATGAAAGAGTTAGTGATCGTCAGAACGATCGGCATCAGGAACAGTATGGCAAAAAAAGCTGCGATCACTGTTGCTATGCTGATGCGCATATTCTCAAATATCTTCTTTCTCTTCTTGAACCGGATTGCCCTTCTAAGCTCCGGTGGGACAGGTTTTTTCATCTTCTGCTCCATCAGCCTTCCACATCCTTTCCGAAATGATTTTCCACTGCGAACAGAAGTCCGATGATCACAACCATGACGAGAGACATCAGTATCGCTGCTGCAGACAGTGTCTGATAATCCAGACTCTTGAACTTATTGTTCATGAAGTGCTGCAGCATATAGATGGAATCGTAAGGATAATCCGTTGTCAGCAGATAGATCTCACGGAAGATCTTAAAAGAACTGATCAGGGACATGATCGTCACAAATAAAAAGGTGGAAGACAAATACCGGATCTTAATATAGAAAAAGGTCTGTAACGATGTGGCATTCTCCAGTCTCGCCACCTCCAACAGATCCCTGGGTATGCTGGCAAGTGCTGCCATAAACAGGATCATATTATATCCCAGATTCTTCCATAGGAATAAGATCACTATTACAATAATGGAGTAGCCAGACTTCAGCCAGTCGATCTTCTCCACACCGAATACTCCCAACAGATCATTGACCGCACCATTATAATGGAACAATACCTGCCAGATCAGTACAATGGATGCCACCGGCACCATCATGGGACTTAAGAAAAAGGTACGGAACTGACTCCGGAAAGGAAGCTTTGCTTCCAGTACCACTGCCAGAAGCAGGGACAAAACCACGGCTAACGGCACCGCAATTGCAGAAAATACCACCGTATTATGCACTGCCGTACGGAATGCCGCGTTTTTTATTACGCTTACAAAGTTGTCTAAAAATACAAAATTCATGCTGATAGGGTTATCCACCAGCGAATAAAATATCACAACCAGAAAAGGAAGAAAAAAGAAAGCAAGTACTCCAAGAAAGCTTGGGGCTATAAAAAGCCCCGAGCTCCTCTTGAGTTTCCGCATTCTCTTATCCAATTTGTGATGCCGCTTCCGCTTCTGATCCACCTGCTGTCTGCTCACGATATTTTAAGCCTTTCCTTATCTGTTTTCATTTACATAGACCTGCACACGGCTCTGAATGACATTCGCCACATCCGATACAGATTTCTGACCTTTGAAGAATGCTTCTGCTTCCTCGGTGATGATATTGGTGATCTCATCATTACCGGTTGCACTGGAAGGCTCAGCCACATTGATCAGATCCTGCAGGACTGCCACTTCCTCCTGTGTAGGTATATGATAGGAATATTCCCAGTCTCCGTAGCTGATGCTGGAAGTACCACCCTCCGGAATCGGATTCCCATTCTCATCCAGGATCTGCTCACCGTTTTCATCCGTCATATATGTCATATTCATTGCCTTCTCCACCATATCATCCAGCGCAGACTTTCTGGCAGGAAGTCCATAGGAATAAAAATTATCAAACGGCTGATTCAGGTAATTCTCAATAAATGCCCATGCGCCATCCTTATTGGAGGATTTGGCGGTAATCGCATACAGCTCACTGGCCTGCATATAAGTACCGCTGCCACCGCCGGAGGTAGGATATCCGATATAGGTTACCGGCTCGCCGAACATAGCTTCCTCCTCCTGAATACTGTTCAGCTGATAGATACCTGTCATATTCAACAGTACTTCACCGGACTGGATCTTCGCCGGTGTAGATCTGTCGTCATTCTGCCAGTCATACTCTTCGGGGAAGGTATTGACAAATTCCAGTACCTTCTGGAAATCTTCCGAATCAAAGCTGCACTTTCCCGTCTCCCAGTCAATATAGCTGTCCAGATCATAGGCTAACAATGTGTACAGCATACCGCTCTTGGTCATGCCCTCAAACAGGGAAGCACCTTCGTGCTGGCCTGCATAGGCTATAATATCGTCAATGGTCCAGCCCTTCTTATCGCCTACTTCGGAGGTCTTACCGACGATTGTGCTTAAGGTGAAGCTCTTCGGAATTCCCACCAGTTTTCCGTCATAGGTATAACTGTCTACAATATTTTCAAAGAAATCGTCCTTGCTTAATACACTGCTCTTCTCCAGATAGGGTGTCATATCCTCAAATACACCCTTGGAAGCCAGTTCCTTGACATCCAGGTTGGACAGATCCAGGATATCCGGGCACCCGGCTCCGGAAGTAATATCATTGTTCATGGCTGTAATGCCATCCGCCCAGGAAGTTTCGGTCCAGTTATTATCATCGATATATGTTTTAATATTGACATGATATTCATTACTCTGCTTGTTGAAGGCTACGGCTGCTGCCTGAAGGCTCTGGGAGGTATACAGAGTTCCGATCGTGATCTGGGACTTCTGTGCCACCTCACTGGCCTTGGTTTTGGTCAGCTTCACCAGGTCAGTTTCCCCTGTGTTCCAGTCATTGACCACTGCCAGGATCTTACCGTCTGCGGTGGCTGCGGCATATGTGACATAACTGCCGTTAATATCACTGTCCAGCCAGTTCAATATTTCGGTAGTCTTCTGGTCTGCGAGACTATAATCATACAGGGCAGTATCCGTATTGACCAGGAGATCATTGTCTATTCCGGCACATAATCCTCCGTTACCGTTCGTGTTCGGGAAGTTATCATATGTCTGTCCTAATGCTTTGCCGTCAAAGTCGATCTGGGATAGCTTCACATTGCCGGATTGGTCATAATAAGCCAGGTATACCTTGCCGTCTTTTGCCTTTCCCATGCCCTGGATCCACTGGCTGTCCGTCTGCACAGCTCCCTGAAATTGTCCGTCACTGCCAAACAGCCGGATCAGTGAATCAGAGCTGATATAAAATCTGCCCTGGTCGTCCAGGCACATGCTGCCCACATAAGAATTATTCTCATCCTGCTGCATGATGTCCGTGATATCCTGTGCCATCAGCTCCGTACCGGATGCATCGTACTTGTGCAATACCGTTGTCTGCTGTGTATAAGCGTCATCACCTTCGGTGGCATTCCACTCAAATTCCGCAGTATAAATATTACCTTCCTCATCTGCCTGCATGGAATAGATTCCACCGCCGTCCGCATTAATGGTGATCGGCAGGTCCTCCCTGGAACCGTCTGTCAGCGAATAAGCTCCAATCACGACCTTGCTCTCACCGGAAGCTTCATCCCATTGGTAATTTGTATAATACAGCTTATCCCCCTGTACTGTCATGTTACTGTAGCTGGAATTCGTATTATCGTCCAGCTCCAGATATTCGGGAACATATACATATTCCTTCTGTTCTGTCTGTCCCCCCTGATTCGATCCATCCTGCTTGCCGCAGGCTGCAAGCGACATTGCCATAACGGATGCCAGCGCGATCGCGGTTGCTTTTCTGCCCCTTAAATTTTTTCTCATATATTTCTCTCCTCTTAATTATGTTTATTGTGGTCTGTAATCTTAAAGATTCGCCCTAATAGCAAGTTCTACGGAACCTTCCATATTGCTTACTTATTTATGCATATTATACCCTATTTCCATAGTAAAAGCATCTTAAGAATTTATGAATTCAGATTACGATTTGTATAAAAAAAAGTAACTATTCAGAACCCCATTCGCAAAACCGCCTCTGCAAGGCTTTTCTGAATAACATGCTTGCATGTTATTTGCTCATAGTGGTTACTTCGCCCTTTGGCTCTGAATAGTTACAAAAAGTATAGGCCCAGGGGACCTATACCATCTTATGCATTTCCGTTTTTCTTCTGTGATGCCGGTACAGGCTTCCCAGTCTGTTGTAGAACCAGAAGGACTGTACCAGAATATTATTGGCTTTTCCGATCTTCTCTTTGGTAGTCCCCCGGTAATAAGATCCTCCGCATTTGATCCCTTCTCCAAGCTTCACCGCCCGGATCAGATCGGATTCACAATGAATCTGCTCCGGGATGTCAGTATACGCCATACCGACACAGTCCGTTTTGTGAGCATCGCTTCCACCAAAGGTTGGCAGTGCGTACATTTCCGCCAGTACCTTAGCGCAATGGTTGCTCTCTACACTCTCACAGGCATTGAAGCCTTCCAGAAAATCAAACTGATTCATCACCGCCATCTGATTCCGCTTCTTCAGGGTATTGGTGAAGCTTAAATATTTCTCTCCGCAGGGATGTGCCGGTCCTAATATTCCGCCGTTCTTATGCACGATATCGATCAGAATCTGTACCGGCAATCCCCGAAGCTCCAGAATTTTCAGTTTAATAGTCTCCGGCATGATCACCAGGATATGTCCTGCATCAATGGTATCGTATTCAATCCCCTTCAGCACTACAAAGTCTTTATATTTTTGATCCTTGATGTTTCGTTTCCACGCGCGGTAACCATTATATGAATTATGATCGCTGACCAACATACCGTCAAAACCCTTGCGGATCAATTCCGCAATAAAATCCTCAATAGGAACCTTTCCATCCATAGATCCTTCTTTTGTATGACAATGCATATCAAATTTCATCTGTTTTGTTCCTTCTTTCTCTTGTGGCTTACGTCTTTGGCCCATGCCAAGTATAACAGATTCCCTCATAGCATACAACGCTTTTGCGAAAAATAAAACAGGCACCGGATATATTCCACCCAATGCCTGTCTGTAACTTTCCTGCATGTTTTATTTGATATTCTATTTTACCACACGTACACGGAAGACGCCGTCAATCTTCTGCAAAGCCTCTACCAGATCCTGCGTTGCCGCACTTTCAATATCCAGCATGGTATATGCCACTTCACCGCGGGATTTGTTGGTCATATCGGAGATATTGATGTTCTTCTCACCGATCACTGCGGTAAACTGATTCAGCATATTGGTAATATTTTTATGGAAAATGGCAATTCTTCCGGCCTGGCTGCATACGCCCATGTCACAGGCAGGATAATTTACGCTGTTGCGGATATTGCCGTTCTCCAGATAATCCATCATCTCTTCCACAGCCATCTTCGCACAGTTATCCTCGGATTCCTCGGTGCTTGCGCCCAGATGAGGGATCACGATACAGCCGGGCTGTCCTGCTGTCGTAGGATTCGGGAAATCAGATACATAACGGGCTACCTTGCCGCTCTTTAATGCCTCCAGGACATCTGCCTCATTTGCTAACAGATCTCTTGCAAAGTTTAACAGGACCACGCCATCTTTCATTTTGCTGATGGCTTCCTTGTTGATCATACCCTTTGTGGAATCCAGAAGCGGTACATGTATCGTAATGTAATCACAGTCTGCATAAATTTCTTCCACATTCATCACATGCTTGACAGAACGGCTTAAGTTCCAGGCAGCATTGACGGATACGTAAGGATCATAGCCATAGACTTCCATACCAAGGCTTACTGCTGTATTGGCCACCTTGACGCCGATAGCACCCAGACCGATGACACCTAACTTTTTGCCCATTACTTCTGTACCGGCGAATTTCTTTTTTTCTTTTTCTGCGGCTTTGGCAATGTCAGCGTTGTCTTTGGATGCCTTGACCCATTCGATACCGGCTACCACATCACGGGCAGCTAACAGCATACCAGCGATCACCAGTTCCTTTACGCCATTGGCGTTGGCACCGGGCGTATTGAATACTACGATACCCTTTTGGGCACATTTATCCAGAGGAATGTTGTTGACACCGGCTCCGGCTCTCGCTACTGCCAGAAGATTTTCCGGCAGATCCATCTCATGCATGGAAGCACTGCGGACCAGAACGCCCTCTGCGTCATTCATATTATCGGTTACTTTATAGTCTGCTGTCAGACGATCCAGTCCCACTTTGGAAATGGGATTCAGGCAATTGATCTGAAACATTTTTCTCCCCCTTAAGCGTTCTCCGCTTCAAACTTCTTCATGAACTCTACCAGCTTCTCCACACCTTCGATGGGCATTGCATTGTAGATACTTGCTCTCATGCCGCCTACGGTTCTGTGACCTTTCAGGTTCTCGAAACCGGCTTCTTTTGCTTCTTTTACGAACTTGGCATCCAGCTCCTCATTTCCGGTAATGAACGGAACATTCATCAGGGATCTGTCTTCCTTGCGGACGGTACCCTTGAACAGCTTGCTTTCATCCAGGTAGTCATACAGGATCTTCGCCTTTTTCTCGTTGCGCTCCTTCATTGCTTCCAGACCACCCATCTTCTTCAGCCATTTAAATACCTTGCCACAGATGTAGATGCCGTATGCGGGAGGAGTATTGTACAGAGAATCCGCATCTGCATGGATCTTATAACGAAGCATGGTCGGTGTACCGGGAAGTACATCCTCGGTGATCAGGTCCTCACGGATGATCACGATAACCACACCTGCAGGTCCGATATTTTTCTGTACGCCGCCATAGATCACACCATATTTTGTCACATCTACCGGCTCGGATAAAAAGCAGCTGGATACATCTGCAACCAGGGGCTTACCCTTGGTATTGGGCAGGGTCTTGAATTTCGTACCGTAAATGGTGTTATTCTCGCATATGTACACGTAATCTGCATCCTCACTGATGGGCAGATCGGAGCAATCGGGAATATAAGAGAAAGTCTTATCCTCGGAAGAAGCAATCTTATTAGCCTTGCCGTACAGAGAAGCCTCCTGGTATGCCTTCTTCGCCCACTGACCGGTTACGATGTAGTCTGCTACACGGTTCTTCATCAGGTTCATGGGGATCATGGCAAACTGCTGGCTCGCACCACCCTGTAAAAACAGTACCTTATAGTTGTCCGGGATATTCATCAGTTCTCTGAGATCAACTTCCGCTTCCTTAATGATCGTATCATAGGCTTTAGATCGATGGCTCATCTCCATTACGGACATGCCGGTTCCTCTATAATCCAGCATTTCATCGGCTGCTTCCTGTAATACCTCCTCAGGGAGTACTGCAGGGCCTGCGGAAAAGTTATACACTCTTGCCATTTTCAAAGACCTCCTCGATATTTTCTAAATTTTTTATAAAAAGCATAGGTATAGAATAAGCTTTTCATTTGCTTTAGTCAACTACATTGTTAAATTATTTTCAATTTGTTCGCCTGGCAAGGACAATTTATCTGAAAATGTCTGTATTATTAGAAAAGTAACTATTTAGAATACGTAAATATCAAAAATGGTACTTCAAATGCTCGCATTTGTAAGGACCGTTGTTGATATTTATGTATTGCGTAAGCAATATTATTTGCTTTTCTATGCAAATAATATCTAAATAGTTGCTATTCACTAATAAAACATTACGACAGGGGTACCGATCTGCACGCAATCAAACAATTCTTCCATTTTGTCCTTTGGCGTATTGATACAGCCGTGGGAACCCGCAGTCTGGTAGATGTCCCCGCCGAATTCTTTGCGCCATCCGGCGTCATGAATACCGATACCGCCCTTCACAGGCATCCAGAATTTCACAGGAGAGGCATACCCCGGTCCCCGTAAAACCCGGTTTTTCTGCTTATTATAGACAAAATTGACGCCTTCCGGCGTTCCCATACGCTGCCGCATATTGCCTGTCACGATCTCCGTCTCCAGCTTCAATGCGCCTTTTTCGTAATAGTACATTTTCTGTTCTGTCATATCCACTTCGATATAGGTGTCACCAATATCATTTTTACCATAGCAGAAGGCTTCTCTCTCATAAATAGGGATATGTGTCTGGGGAGTGCCTGTATGTACACCGGGATCCAACAGATGCTCCAGCAGGTAGGCAGTCTCCTTTTTCCGGTCCATTTTGCTGCCATAGGTTCCGCCCTCGATGGTGATCACATCCCCACGGGTACTGTGAAACTGTCTGGTTCGTCCATAGCCGTCATATTCTTCCGCCAGGCTCTGCACATACGCCGCCACAGCCTCCTCGTCCAACACAAAGTTTCCCTTCTCATCCTGCACCGGCAGTCCGTTCTGCGCAGTCAGAAAAGAAGCACAGTCCGCCGCTGTTACCGGATGTCTCTCTTCACCGAAGCAGTAGACAATATCGCAGGTCTGAAATCTCTCGATCTCTTTCCACAGATTCCTCAGAGTTTTTTGACTCTCATCCGGTGTTATCTCATAGTAGCATCCGCTCTCCTGCAGGTTCAGTGTTTCCTGCCCATTCTCCACGATTTCTTTTAATGCCAAAAAAGCCTTCTCCAGATCGATGCGGTCGCTCAGTCCGTCTGTGAAGGCATAGGCCCCCTCCGTATCCCTGGTAAGGCTGTAATCTGTTATTCTCTCCTGTTCCGTCTGTACGAATTCCAGGGCATTGTAGGCTCTGCGAAGCGCCTCCTCATCCACGGTCACCGCAGGTGCCAGGGTCCGCCTGGAATGAAGCAGAACATTGTCCACCCACAGATACGGATTCTGTTCCTGTCTGTACGCTTCCAGTGCACTGCCAAAGTCCGCGCGATAATCCACATCGGCGAGAGCGATCGTGTATTCCTCTCCCGCTTTATCCACGATGACAACATTCGGAGCTTCTGTATGTGACAAAAGCTCCGAATTCACTTCTTCCACCGTTTTTCCGGTACAGTACACTCCGTTGATCCAGGTATTCAGAGAAAAGCCTTCCCTGTAATAAAATGCCAGGACAAAATATACTGTCAACAGAAACAGTAGTAATATCAACACCGCAAAAAGTAATCTCTTCGTCGTCTTATTCATCAGGACTGCCTTTTCAAATCATCTCCGTCAAATACTTCACTGATGGGGGCTCCTGCCGGAACCATGGGGAATACCTTATCATCCTCCGGGATCATACACTCGATCATTACCGGTGCCTTCAGGGCAATGGCTTTCTCGATAGCGGGTGCCACTTCTTCCTTTTGGGTCACGCGGATGGCGGTACAGCCCAGTCCTTCTGCCACCTTACAGAAATCCACCTTATCCTTCAGTACTGTTTGGGAATAGCGTTTCCCATAGAACAGTGTCTGCCACTGTCTTACCATGCCAAGCACCTGGTTGTTGATGACTACCTGGATAATGGGAATGTTATAACGGCTGGCAGTAGCCAGTTCATTCATGTTCATGCGGAAGCATCCGTCGCCTGCAATATTGATGCAGACCTTATCCGGCTGTCCGATCTGCGCACCGATGCAGGCTCCCAGACCGTAACCCATGGTACCTAAGCCCCCGGAAGACAGGAAGGTACGGGGCTTCGTATAATGATAATACTGTGCCGCCCACATCTGATGCTGTCCCACGTCTGTGGTGATGATGGCTTCTCCGTTCGTCACACGGTCAATTTCCTGCATGATATAAGGACAGGACAGATTTTCGTCATCGTATTTCAGAGGATATTTTTCCTTCAGTTCCGTTATATGCGCCATCCACTCCGGATGTTCCTGTTTGGACAGGCAGGCATTTAATTCCGTCAGAGTTTTCTTCAGATCGCCTACCAGAGAGGCGTCCACACGGATATTCTTATTAATCTCCGCAGCATCCACATCCAGCTGGATGATTCTTGCATTCTCCGCGAACTTTTTCGGGTTACCTGTCACACGGTCGGAGAATCTGGCACCCAGTGCCACCAACAGATCACATTCGCTGACTCCCAGGTTCGAAGTCTTGGTACCATGCATGCCGATCATGCCGGTATAGCGCTCACTTCTTCCATCAAAGGCTCCCTTACCCATCAGAGTATCACATACCGGTGCATCGATCAGCTCTGCAAATTCTGCCACCTCAGCACTAGCCTCGGAAATGATGGCTCCGCCACCCAGATAGATGTATGGTTTTTTCGCCTTGTGGATCATCTCTGCTACCAGCATCAATTCTTCCCTGGTGTAACGAGTCACTCTCTCCTCCTGCTGAATCGTCATGGGCGTGTACTCACAGGTAGCTGCCGTCACATCCTTCGTAATATCGATCAGGACAGGACCGGGTCTTCCGCTCCTGGCGATATGGAATGCCTTGCGGATGGTATCTGCCAGGATCTCCACGTTTTTCACAATATAACCATGCTTCGTAATGGGCATGGTCACGCCGGCGATATCCACCTCCTGAAAGCTGTCCTTGCCGAGTAAAGGTAAGGTAACATTTGCGGTGATCGCTACCATCGGTACGGAATCCATGTAAGCCGTAGCGATACCGGTGACCAGGTTCGTAGCGCCGGGTCCGCTGGTAGCCATGCAGACACCTACTTTTCCCGTAGCTCTCGCATAGCCGTCCGCCGCATGTGCCGCTCCCTGTTCATGGGAAGTCAGAATATGTCTGATCTCCCCACTGTGCTTATAAAGTGCATCATAAATATTAAGGATTGCCCCGCCGGGGTAACCGAATACGGTATCTACCCCCTGCTCCTTCAGGCATTCTACCAGAATTTCCGATCCTGTTAACTGCATTGCAAAATCCCTCCGGTTATTTTAATGATTGCTTAGTTTTTCTGAGAAGGTGCTTCCAGTACCGCACCGCGGTTACCGCTGGTCACCAGTTCATGATATCTTGCCAGGTAGCCGGTCGTGATCTTAGGCTCTCTGGGCTGCCATTTTGCTCTTCTGGCTGCCAGTTCTTCGTCGGATACCAGTACATCCAGTTTGTTCTCCGGGATGTTGATACGGATAATATCGCCCTCTTCCACCAGTGCGATCGGACCGCCCACTGCTGCCTCCGGAGAGACATGTCCGATGGATGCGCCACGGGAAGCTCCGGAGAAACGTCCGTCGGTGATCAGTGCCACGCTGGAGCCCAGCCCCATGCCCGCAATAGCAGATGTGGGATTCAGCATCTCTCTCATGCCGGGGCCGCCCTTAGGTCCTTCATAACGGATCACTACTACATCGCCTGCCACGATTTTACCGGACTTGATAGCATCAATAGCATCTTCTTCGCAGTCGAATACTCTGGCAGGACCTTCGTGTACCAACATCTCCGGTGCCACAGCAGATCTCTTGACCACGCCGCTGTCCGGTGCCAGGTTGCCCTTCAGTACAGCAATACCGCCGGTCTGGGAATAGGGGTTCTCCACAGGGCGGATGACTTCCGGATTCTTGTTGACACTATTCTTGATATTCTCTCCTACGGTCGTACCGTTGGCAGTCAGGCAGTCAAGATTCAAAAGTCCCTTCTTGGACAGTTCATTCATTACCGCATATACACCACCTGCTTCGTTCAGGTCTTCCATATAAGTAGGACCGGCAGGTGCCAGATGACACAGATTCGGAGTCTTGGCAGAGATCTCGTTGGCGATCTCCAGGTTCAGTTCCACACCTGCTTCTCTTGCGATAGCGGGCAGATGCAGCATGGTATTTGTAGAGCATCCAAGTGCCATATCCACAGTCAAGGCATTCTGAAAAGCTTCCGGCGTCATGATGTCTCTGGGACGGATATTTTTCTCTACCAGTTCCATGATCTTCATGCCGGCATGTTTTGCCAGACGGATACGTTCGGAATATACGGCGGGGATCGTACCGTTGCCGCGAAGTCCCATACCAATGGCTTCAGTCAGACAGTTCATGGAGTTCGCGGTATACATACCGGAGCAGGAACCGCAGGTAGGACATACCTTTTCCTCGAACTCAGCCAGTTCATCCATAGTCATGGTACCGGCTGCCACACTTCCCACTGCCTCGAACATAGAGGATAAGCTTCTCTTCTGTCCGTGTACATGACCGGCTAACATAGGACCGCCGGATACAAAGATAGTGGGGATATTCACTCTGGCTGCCGCCATCAAAAGTCCGGGAACATTCTTGTCACAGTTGGGAATACATACCAGACCGTCAAATCCGTGTGCCATAGCCATGCACTCGGTGCTGTCGGCGATCAGGTCTCTGGTCACCAGGGAATACTTCATTCCCACATGTCCCATGGCAATACCGTCACATACAGCGATGGCGGGGAATACTACCGGCATACCACCTGCCATGGCTACACCCATTTTTACAGCTTCTGTGATCTTATCCAGATTCATATGTCCGGGTACGATCTCATTGAAGGAGCTGACGATACCGATCATGGGGCGTCTTCTCTCTTCTTCGGTAAATCCCAGCGCATTGAACAGACTTCTGTGGGGTGCCTGGGCAGTTCCTGTCTTAACGGAATCACTTCTCATAATTATATCTCTCTTTCTCTTCCTTATTTTCTCTATACCGGATAAATGTGCTTTTGGGGGGCATGCGACATCAGATTCTCTCTGCCAGAAGGTCTCCCATCTCGGTACAACCTACCCGTGTGCAGCCCTCAGACATGATATCGCCGGTGCGGAAGCCATCCTGCAATACTTTCTTTACCGCTGCCTCGATGGCATCTGCTTCTTCGTCCAGGTCAAAGCTATAACGAAGCATCATAGCCGCGCTTAATACAGTGGCGATAGGGTTTGCAATATCTTTACCCGCAATGTCCGGAGCGGATCCGTGGCTGGGTTCGTAGAGGCCAAATTTTGTATCGTTTAAGCTGGCGCTGGCTAACATTCCGATGGAACCGGTCACCATACTTGCCTCATCAGACAGGATATCTCCGAACATATTCTCTGTCAGGATCACATCAAACTGTGCGGGATCCTTAACTAACTGCATGGCGCAGTTGTCTACCAGCATATGTTCCAAAGTAACATCAGGATAATCCTTCGCTACCTCTTCCACAACCTTTCTCCACAATCTGGAGGAATCCAGCACATTGGCTTTGTCCACGCTGGTTACCTTTTTCCTGCGCTTTCTGGCAATATCAAAGCCTTTGATGGCGATCCTGCGTATCTCGTTCTCATCATAGGTCAGGGTATCTGTCGCTTTTCTCACCCCATTCTCCTCGATGGTCTTACGCTCACCAAAGTATAATCCGCCGGTCAATTCTCTCATGATCAGCATATCGAATCCGGCCTTGCTGATCTCCTCCTTCAGAGGGCACGCCGCTGCCAGCTCATCATAGAGCACTGCCGGTCTTAAATTAGCAAACAGATTCAACGCCTTGCGCATTGCCAGAAGTCCTGCTTCCGGACGCTTCTCGGGAGGTAATTTGTACCAGGGGGATGTGGTGGTATTACCACCAATGGATCCCATCAACACCGCATCCGCCGCTTTGGCATCCGCGATAGCTTCCTCTGTCAGAGGGACTCCATGGACATCAATGGAAGCTCCACCCATTAAAATATCCTTATAGATCATTTTATGACCATATTTATGCGCAACTTTGTCTAAAACCTTTTTTGTCTCCCTGACGATCTCCGGACCGATGCCGTCGCCGGGAATACAGGTAATATGTAACTCCATAGTGTTATTTTCCTCGTTTCCTGTGATATTTCCTGTATTTTTTACGTAAAATACTTATTTCATAATAACTGATACTGTATGAAATTTCAACATTGAAAATTAACATAAATGCAATTATGCACATTAAAATAGATCAAGTTGTTAGGTGTGTCATACACGTAAAAAGGAGCAATACCTTATCCCGGCATTGCTCCTTTTTCACTTCTTTTTAGTTCTCTCCAGCCTTCTCAACCTTGCTGATGGCAGATTTCTCCATAGGAATACGGCAGTTCTTGTTATTACCGAACTCTACGATAACGGTATCGTCGGTAATATCGATCACGATGCCATAGAAACCGGAAGTGGTCAGAACGCAGTCACCTGTCTCTAAGTTGGACAGCATTGCAGCTACTCTCTTCTGTTCCTTCTTCTGCGGTCTCATAAAGAAAAACCACATTGCACCGATCAATACTGCATATACAAGAAGCATAACGATCATGCTGGTTCCGGAACCTGCTGCAGCAGCCTCTGACTCAGTTAATAAAATACCCATTTGTTCCTCCATTCCGGCGTGTTACGCCTGTAAAACTTTCTGTACAAGTAAGTATGATACACAAAAATAGCTTAAGGAGCAAGTCTTTTTGCATAAAATTGTATGAAATTCCTCTAAACTCCGACAGTTGCAGCTTATTCCAACGGTGTAGCCATAGAATCCAGCTTGTGTTTTTTATATTCTGCAAAGCGGCCTGCATCCAAGGCATCGCGGATCTCTGTCATCATGGTATTATAAAAATACAGATTGTGGAGTACACAAAGGCGCATGCCCAACATCTCCTTCGCTTTTAATAGATGTCGGATATAAGCTCTGGAGTATCTCTGACAGGCAGGACAGTTGCAGCCCTCTTCGATGGGTCTGTCATCCAGTTCGTATTTGGCATTGAACAGATTAATCTTTCCATGGTTGGTATATAAATGTCCATGGCGTCCGTTTCTCGTCGGATATACGCAGTCGAAGAAATCAACACCTCGCTCTACGCCTTCCAGAATATTGGCCGGGGTGCCCACGCCCATAAGGTAGGTTGGCTTGTTCACCGGGAGATAAGGTACCACCTCATCCAGAATGTGATACATTTCCTCGTGGGTCTCGCCCACTGCCAGACCGCCGACCGCATAACCATCCAGATTCATTTCAGCGATCCGCTTGGCATGCTCGATACGGATATCTTCATAGATAGCACCCTGATTGATACCGAATAACAGCTGGTGCGGGTTCACAGTATCCTCTAAACTGTTCAGACGTTTCATCTCTGCCTGGCATCTTTGCAGCCATCTGGTAGTCCGCTCCACGGAATTCTGTACGTACATCCGGTCCGCCTTACTGGGCGCACACTCATCAAAAGCCATGGCAATGGTAGATCCCAGATTCGACTGGATCTGCATGCTCTCCTCCGGCCCCATGAAGATCTTATGACCATCAATATGGGAGCGAAAGGTAACGCCCTCTTCCTTAATCTTACGAAGTCCCGCCAGGGAAAACACCTGGAATCCGCCGGAATCTGTCAGAATCGGCTTATTCCAGGACATGAACTTGTGAAGTCCGCCCATCTGTTTGATAATTTGGTCACCGGGTCTGACATGCAGATGGTAGGTGTTGGATAATTCCACCTGGGTTCCGATCTGCTCTAAGTCTGCTGTGGATACGGCGCCCTTGATCGCCGCTACCGTTCCCACATTCATAAATACAGGGGTCTGGATCACGCCATGCACTGTGGTAAATTCTCCTCTTTTAGCACGTCCTTCCTGTTTAATCAATCGATACATCTTCTACATATTCCTCCCAGAATTCTTCTAATGTTATGCCCTGTTCCATGATCACAGGTGCTGCTGCTTTCCCTACATAGCGGAAATGCCACGGTTCATATTCGATCCCCGTAATATTCTCCTTGCCTTCCGGGTATCGTAAGATAAATCCAAAACAACCGCTGTTGGCTGCCAGCCACTTTCCTGCCTTCGTATCGCCGAAGCCTTCATCCAGCGACATATAGTCGTTACACACAATATCCAGTGCCAGCCCGATCTGATGCTCACTGGCTCCCGGTACCGTCACTGCCTGACTGGACAACTGATAAGCTTCCATATAGGACATTCCGCGGTTCATATACCTCTTGATCTTCCGGTTGAACAGCATCTTCTGATACTCCAGATCCCGGTAAGGAGAGCAGATCGTCAGGTTCACGCCATCCTTTTCCGCTGCCTCCAGCATAGCAAGAAGATCCTCTAAGATTCTCTTGTCGCACTGCATGGACCCCCGGATGGTGCCCAGCTGAAACGTATAATCCTCCGGAATGGAGTTCTGCTTGTTGATCAGAACCAGTCTCCAGTCATCAGAGCGGAATTCCTGTTGCTCCGCAGCCTCACGCGCATCGCTGTCTGCTCCGTTCTCCTGGGCATTTTCACTCACAATTTCCTCCGAAGCCCGCAAAATGTCAGAGGCATCGTATTTGTCTACCAGTGCATAGCCGTGGGAAGTACTGTTGTAATCCGACTGTTCCAGAACGTCCTCATCCTCTAAGAGTTCCAGCCCCGCCATATCCGGTTCCTTCTCCTCCGCCAGAGAGATGTCGGCAGTCTCGGCATTTTTCAATTCATAGTCATTCCCCACATCCTCTGTAATAAACGCCGGGAATGAAAAACTACTGTATACCGCAAATAGGAAAAAGGTTCCCGCCATCACAGTAAAGCGCTTTCCGTTATTCTTACAATAGTTACAAACATGAAAAAAAGGCATCACAAAAAACAGCAGTAGCACTACTACCGCCCTGTTCCATCGATTCTTTTTCCCCAATTTCAGAAGTTTTGCTCTGGCTTTCTCTTCCGTTGTTTTTTCCATTTGTATATTCGACCTTTTGCTTCCCGTTAGCAATTATGTAATATGATAGCATATTTTATATTCCGTTGCATCCTTTTTCTATAAAAAAGTTGCGGTTTTTTCTGTAATTGCGTATAATCTATGATAAAAAGGTAACTATTCAGAACCCCTGCGCAGCAGTGAGAAAGCACAATTCATCGTGCGTTTTTAAGAATGTATGGGCGGGGTTCTGAACAGTTGGAAAAGGAGATCCGCCATGGCCGGTTCAACATTTGGAAACATTTTCAGGATCACTACCTGGGGAGAATCCCACGGGAAAGCATTAGGTGTCGTCGTAGACGGCTGTCCCGCAGGACTGTCTCTCTCCGAGGAAGATATACAGAAATACTTAGACCGCCGCAAACCCGGCACCAGTGCCATCACCACTCAGCGCAAGGAGGCCGATCAGGTGGAGATTCTCTCCGGAGTCTTCGAAGGCAGGACCACCGGTACCCCCATCTCCCTGATGGTACATAATACCTCTCAGATTTCCGCAGATTACAGCGAGATCGCAGAGAATTACCGTCCCGGTCATGCGGATTATTGTTTCGATGCCAAATACGGTTTCCGGGATTACCGGGGTGGCGGACGTTCCTCCGGTCGTGAGACCATCGGGCGTGTGGCTGCCGGAGCCATTGCAGCCAAGATCTTAGAGCAGATGGGTATTACCGTATTCGCCTACACCCGCTCCATCGGTCCCGTGGATGCGGATCTTACAAAGTTCGACCGTACTACTTCCCGCTCCACTATCACCGCCATGCCGGATGCAGAAGCTGATGAAAAAGCCTGTGCTTATCTGCAGCAGGCAAGAGAGGCCTGCGATTCTGTGGGTGGATGCATGGAATGTCTGGTCGAAGGACTTCCCGCAGGCATCGGAGATCCGGTGTTCGAGAAGCTGGATGCCAACCTTGCAAAAGCCATTATGTCCATCGGTGCCGTAAAATCTGTAGAGATCGGCGATGGTGCAGAAGCATCCCGTCATACCGGTAGTGAGAATAACGATCCCTTCCGCATGGAGAACGGCAAAGTCACAAAAACCAGCAATCATTCCGGCGGTATTTTAGGAGGTATGAGTGACGGAAGTCCTATCATCGTCCGTGCTTATGTGAAACCCACTCCCTCCATCTTCCGCCCCCAGCAGACCGTGAACCGCTCCGGTGAAAATACCGAGCTTACCATCCGCGGTCGTCACGATCCCATCATCGTCCCCAGAGCTGTCGTTGTCATGGAATGCATGACCGCCATCACTGTGTTGGATGCCATGATGCTGAATATGTCTGCGAAGCTGGGTTCCCTTGTGGAGTTCTATCGATAAATTGAAAGTTACGCGGGCAGTGAGCCGCGCATAGGCATAGTGAAGACAGCGATGGGCGCTTGCGCACAAATCGC
>DLZQ01000033.1:42098-42361 GCA_003447295.1 Lachnospiraceae bacterium | reverse complement strand
ACAGGACGTTCGCGACAGGCGGATGTTGCCATGGATGGCAACTGGAGCCGTGCCCGTCCGGATTAGAACCGCTACTCACTTTTCGCAAGAAAATTCCCACCGGGAGACCTCACATCGAGGAAGGACATTCCGTTCGTCGCGGGCGTTCGTGGATTTTACGGCCCCTACGTTACGAGCCATGCACTCAATTCATAAATGTGTCGTAAAGGGCGCTCCACATTTATTGGCAGTTCTCCGCAATGAGCCACGCTATTCATAAGATT
>DLZQ01000033.1:0-41868 GCA_003447295.1 Lachnospiraceae bacterium | reverse complement strand
AATGAGCCACGCTATTCATAAGATTGCCAGCAAAAAACGCTGCCAATCTTATTTCATATCGCGGCGTTCGCCGCATAGGCAAAAGTAAAGACAGCGATTTGTGCGCAAGCGCCCATCGCTGCCTTCACTATGCCTATGCGCGGCTATGCTTTCGTAAACTCTCAATTTACTTCCGGTGCTTATTCTCCAGAGCCGCCTCCACGAATCCCTTGAACAGCGGATGGGGTCTGTTGGGTCTGGACTTGAGCTCGGGGTGTCCCTGGGTGGCGACGAAGAAGGGATGCTCGGTAAGCTCGCACATCTCCACGATACGTCCGTCAGGGGACAATCCGGACAGACGCAGACCGTGTTCAGTGAGGACGGCACGATAATCGTTGTTGACCTCGTAACGATGACGATGTCTCTCAGAGATGTTCTCCTGTCCGTAGAGCTGGTAAGCACGGGAATCCTTATCCAGTACACAAGGGTATGCACCCAGTCTTAAGGTACCGCCGATATCCTCGACACCGTTCTGGTCCGGCATCAGAGCGATCACAGGATGTGTGGTGTTAGGATCCAGTTCCACACTGTGGGCATCCGTATACCCGATGACATTTCTTGCATATTCTACGATCGTCAGCTGCATTCCCAGACACAGTCCCAGGAAGGGAACCCCGTGGGTTCTTGCATACTGGATTGCCAGGATCTTGCCTTCGATACCCCGGGAACCGAAGCCGCCGGGTACCAGGACACCGTTGCAGTCACCTAATAGTTCTTCCACATTTTCAGACGTTACCGTCTCGGAGTCGATCCATTTGATGTGTACGGTCGCATGATTGGTGATACCGCCATGCTTCAAAGCCTCTACGACACTGATATAGGCATCATGCAGAGAGACATATTTTCCGACCAGAGCGATCTGCACTTCATCGGTGGGATGACGCAGATCCTCTACCATCTTCTTCCAGTCTGCCAGATCCGGTTCCGGACAATCCAGATGCAGACATTCACAGGCTACCTGTGCCAGATGCTCTTTTTCCATAGCTAACGGAGCCTCATACAGATATTCCACATCCAGGTTCTGCAATACATGACTCTGAGGTACGTTACAGAACAGAGCAATCTTGTCCTTGATGGACTGATCCAGAGGATGCTCACTTCTGCAGACGATGATATCCGGCTGGATGCCCATGCCCTGCAGATCTTTAACACTGGCCTGGGTAGGCTTGGTCTTCAGCTCCTGAGAAGCGCTCAGATAAGGAATCAGCGTTACGTGGATCAGAATGGCATTATCATGGCCCACCTCATGCTGGAACTGACGAATGGACTCCAGGAAAGGCTGGCTCTCGATGTCACCTACGGTACCGCCTACCTCAATGATGGCGATACGGGTCTCATCATCGGTAAAGTTGCGGTAAAATCGGCTCTTGATCTCATTGGTGATATGGGGGATGACCTGTACAGTACCTCCGCCGTAATCACCACGACGCTCCTTCTGCAATACGGACCAGTATACCTTACCGGTGGTAACGTTGGAATTTTTATCCAGATTCTCATCAATAAAACGCTCATAATGTCCCAGATCCAGATCGGTCTCCGTGCCATCCTCCGTGACGAATACTTCGCCGTGCTGTATCGGGTTCATGGTGCCGGGATCAATATTAATATATGGATCAAATTTCTGCATGGTTACTTTGTAACCTCTTGCTTTTAACAGTCTTCCCAGGGAAGCTGCGGTAATTCCTTTTCCCAGACCGGATACGACTCCTCCGGTCACAAACACGTACTTTACTGCCATAATTTTCTCCTCCTTTTGATATAGTAACTATTCAGCCACATCGCAAAACCGCTTTTTCAGGCTGTTCTGTAAATAGTTATGCATATAAAAAGAGCGAGGAACTCCCCTTGGGGAGCGCCTTCGCTCAATAACTGCCATAATTTATAGTAGAATGACAAAATCTTTAGTTGTGATACAGCTTCTGGTTCTGATAATGAGGTTCGCATGTCAGATTCACGCCTAATTTGCGGAAGGTATTCATGTCGATCTGGGACAGGATCACGCTGGAGTGCACTTCGGAACCTTTCAGGTTCTTCAACTGCTCCACAGCAGCCTTCGCAGTATCATCCGTAGCTGCACAGATGGAAAGCGCGATCAGTGTTTCATCCGTATGCAGTCTGGGATTGCGGTTCCCCAGGTAGTTCGTCTTCAGATCCTGGATAGGACCGATGGCGGTAGGTGAGATCAGCTGTACTTCGTCCGGAATGCCGGCCAGAGCCTTCAAGGCATTTAATAATAATGCGGAAGAAGCACCCAGCAGAGTACTGGTCCGTCCGGTGAGGACTCTGCCGTCCGGAAGCTGGATCGCAGCTGCCGGTTCCCCGGTGGTCTCTGCTTTGATATTGGCTGCACTGACTACTGCGCGATCGTCGATGGTGACACCTGCCTGCTTCATCAGAAGCTCAAGCTTTAAGATCTGGTCGTCACCGGCGGTACCCTGGCGCTTCTGGCACAGAGTGTGGTAGTAGCGGCGGATGATTTCCTGTTTGGCGGCGTCGCGGACAGCTTCGTCATCAACAATACCGAAGCCTGCCATATTGACACCCATGTCAGTAGGAGACTTGTAAGGACAGCTGCCCATGATCTTTTCGAACATAGCGCTGACTACGGGGAAGATCTCCACGTCACGATTGTAATTGATCGTGGTCTCGCCGTAAGCTTCCAAATGGAACGGATCGATCATATTGACATCGTTTAAGTCTGCGGTAGCGGCTTCATAAGCCAGGTTCACCGGATGCTTTAACGGAATATTCCAGATCGGGAAAGTCTCATACTTGGCATAACCGGCCTTGATGCCTCTCTTGTATTCGTGATACAGCTGGGAGAGACAGGTAGCCATCTTGCCGCTTCCCGGTCCGGGAGCAGTAACGACTACCAGAGAACGGGTGGTTTCAATATAATCATTTTTACCGTAACCTTCATCACTTACGATGAACGGAATATTGGAAGGATATCCGGGAATGGAATAATGGCGGTATACCTTCATTCCCAGAGACTCCAGCTTTTTCTGATAAGCAATGGCACTGGGCTGTCCGGCAAAGCGGGTCAGACATACGCTGCCGACATACAGACCATAGCCGCGGAAAGCATCGATCAGACGTAACACATCCAGATCATAGGTAATGCCAAGATCGGAACGGACTTTGTTCTTCTCGATATCTGCTGCATTGATGACGATGACGATTTCCGCCTCGTCCTTCAGCTGTGCCAGCATATTGATCTTGCTGTCCGGATGGAAACCGGGCAGAACACGGGAAGCATGATAATCATCGAATAGCTTGCCGCCGAATTCCAGATACAGCTTGCCGCCGAATTTCGCGATACGCTCCTTAATCTTCTCAGACTGCAGACTGAGGTATTTGTCATTGTCAAAACCTATCTTGTACATTGCTGACACCTTTCTTTATGGATCTTTGCAACTAAAATCCCATGATGTTCTATTATAGTTTAGTGTTTCCCAAAAATCTACTGAAAAGTATAATTTTTTTGGAAATCATTATTATATCTAACAATTTTGGGCAAATAATCACATAATGAGCAATTTTAAACAAAGAGCTAACATAGATTGATTATTGTTTTACATGAATGGGAGAAATTCTTTTACAGAATTTTACAAAAATTTACACCTACATGGTATTTACAAAAATTTTTTTTGGCTATGATAAAGCACAGATAAAACGTGAGGCGAAAAAGAATGACAGCACAGACAGTAACGACAAAAAACAACAGCAGCATAGCGCAGAACAACAGAAGCCCGGTCATGAGACGACCCGGAAGACGGAAGAAAATTCCGGTATTACCGTATCTGTTGATCCTGCCAGCTATGCTGCTTTTTATAGTATTTAATTATTATCCCTTCTTTAAAGCGGTGTTCCTGTCCTTTACGTTAACGGATAAGACGGGACACTTTGCTAAGTGGGTCTGGCTGTCTAACTGGATCCGGATCCTGGGGAAAAGCTCTTTTTGGCAGGTGATCTGGATCACGATCAAGATGGCGGGAATCAATCTGGTATTCACTTATGCAATTGCCCTTGTGTTCGCACTGCTGGCAATGAAGAAGACCCGATTTTCCAAAATCTATCAGACAATGTACGCATTGCCTATGGCGATCGCTTCTTCCCCGGCAGCAGCAATTTTCCTGTTTATCTACCGTCAGAAAAACGGACTCCTGAATGAACTGTTAGGCGGAGCGGAGATCGGGTGGACCACGCAGATGCCCTACGCGCTGTGGGCGGTATGTGCCATGACGATCTGGATGCATGTGGGAGTCAGTTTCATCTTCCTGCTGGTGGGATTTCGCAATGTATCGGAGGAGGTGCTGGAGAGTGCCAGACTGGATGGCGCGGGTCCGTTACAGAGAGTTCGATATATTCTGCTTCCTATGTCATCTTCGCAACTGTTTTTCGTACTGTTTTTAAATATATCCGGTTCGTTCAGGTGCTTTGCACAGATCAAGCTTTTGACAAACGGCGGACCTGCCAACGGAACGAAGAATCTGATTTACTATATTTATGAAAATGCCATTATCAACGGGAGGTTTGAGACAGCATGTGTACAGGCGATGTTTCTGTTTCTGTTAATACTGATTTTAACGGGGGTACAGTTTGCACTGGAGAAAAAGACCGTATTCTATCAATAATAAAAAGAACCGTGCCGGAGATCATCAAGATGCTCTTAGGACTTTTGTTTATTGCCCCACTGCTCATAGGCATCCTATTTTCTTTCCAGAGTGAGCAGGAGCTTGGAACTTATCCGCTGCATCTGTTGTCAGATGCTCCGACATTGCAAAATTACATGGAAGTGATCAAAGCAGTACCGCTTTTCAGTTATCTGCTGAATTCCGGAATTGTATGTCTGGTTTCCATTGCAACACAAATCGTGATTGCCTGTCTGGCAGCCTACGGATTCGTATTTTTCGAATTTCCCCTGAAAAAGCTGCTGTTTAGTCTGGTACTGATGACGACCATGATCCCGGGAGAGGTAGTCGTGATCACGAATTACACAACAATTCAGAGCCTGCATCTGACGAATACTTACGTAGGACTGGTGGTTACTTCACTGATTTCGGGAACGTCTATTTTCCTGATGCGGCAGTTTTTCATGACCATTCCAAAAGATTACAAGGAAGCGGCGGTACTGGATGGCTGCGGAGATATGCGTTTTTTGTTTCATATTATATTACCGATGTCCAAGCCCACGATTTCGTCCATGGCGGTATATCTGTTCGTTCAGATCTACAATCAGTTTTTCTGGCCGTTACTGGTGACGAATACCGAGAAAATGCGGACGATTCAGATCGGCATCTCCATGCTGGTCACCGGGGATGTGGTGAATTACGGACACATTTTGGCAGGAGCGGTGATAGCAATTATTCCCGCAATGATGATTTATATCATCGGACAGGATTATATGATCCGGGGCATGACCTCCGGAGGCGTGAAGGGATAATGGCGCGGACGCGTGCTTTATCATATAGAATTGTGCAGGCTGTATAGCAGCAGACAATTCAGGTATTAACAGATAAGACTATAGCTATAGTAAAAATAATGTCATAAGACAGAGGAGTAAATGAAAAAATGATGAAAAGAAAAGTTGCAATCGCGACAGTAGTAGCTATGATGCTGGGACTTACCGCATGTGGAAATGCGGATACCAAGCAGACCGTAAGTACCGCACAGGAATCACAGGCACAGACCGCAGAGCCCGCAGCAAGCACCGAACAGCCCCAGGCTCCCGCAGAGCCTACGGAAGTGGTATGGTGGACCTACTTCGGAGATACCAACATCGGCTATCTTCAGAATGTGATCGACGCTTTTAATGAGAGCCAGCAGAATTACCATGTGACAATTGAATATCAGGGAAAACAGTCCGAAATGAACGCAAAAATCCAGTCTACCGCACAGCAGGATCTGCCGGCATTGTTCTCCGGAGCGGTAGAGAATGTGGCGATGTATGCGAATGCCGACTATTGTGCAGACCTGCAGCAGTATATTGACAAAGATACCGACGGTTGGAAAGAGCTAGAGGATACCTGGGATGCTATCCGCAGCGCTTATTGCGACAACGAAGGCAACCAGATCGGTTACCCCATCGGCTACAGCTATCCCGGAGTATATTACAACGCAGATATGTTCAAAGAAGCGGGAATCGATCCTGCAAGTGTAAAGAGTTATTCTGATCTGTATAAAGTAAGCAAAAAGCTGGTAGATGGCGGCTATACCAAATACGGTATCGGATTCCATGCAGACGGTTTCTATTTCAATGCCGCTCTGGGAAGAGAAGGATTACAGGCATATGACAACAATAACGGTCTCGGCGCCGATGCTATTACAAAGTGTCTGTACACCAGCGATGAGAAAGTAGATGCAGCCATCACCAATATGCTGGGTGTATACCAGAAACTTCACGCAGAGAATCTTTGTGTTCCTTACGGCTCCGATTATCAGGCAGAGATCATTCCCCAGCTGGCTTCCGGCGATTGTGCAATGATGATGGGTGTGGTATCCATGACTACCAAAGTGCTGGATTCCGTGAACGGTGCTTTTGAGGTAGGTATTCTGCCGATGCTGTCAGCAACAGAAGACGGTAAGAGAACCGGAGAGCCAGCAGGCGGTACCGGAACCTTTATCGGTAACAATGGCAATGCAGACCAGATGCAGGGCGCTTATGAGTTCATCAAGTTCGCAAGTACCGGTGATCAGGCAGCATATTTTGCAACCCAGACCGGTTACCTGGCACCGAATCAGGAAGCTTACCAGAGCGATGTATATCAGGATTATGTGAAGAATAGTTTTCCAGCAGTATCCACAATCTATGAATCTCTGGCAGCCAGTGATGATTCTGCGACCAATCCTTACATCCCCATCTCCAATGAGATGAAGGCAGCCAATAGCCTTGCAATTGAGACTGTGGCAGCAGATCCTAAGGCAGATATTCAGGGTGTGATCAAGACCGCACAAGAGAGTATCCAGGAAGCGATTGACCTGTACAACCAGTCTAATCAGTAAAATTTAAAATTAGGAATAATGTAATAGAATAGTGGAAATGCCGGGGCCGGTTGTACCGGATTCCCGGCATTTTTCTATCCTGAATAAAATGCAGAGAATACAGGAAGGAAAAGCGATAGAAATGCAAAAAAGAAAGAAAAGGATATTAGTATTTTCCGTGGATGCTTTTGTGTGCGAGGATCTGGAAAAGCTGCTGCAGCTTCCGAATGGCAAAAAATACCTGGCGAAAGGATGCCGTGTGACAGAAGGAATGCGGACCATCTACCCTTCCGTCACGTATCCGGCACATGTTTCCATGCTTACGGGATGTTACGCGGGAACCCATGGAGTTACCAGCAATTTCGCCTTCACGACAGCAGATAAAGAACAGAACTGGCGTTGGTGTGGTGGCTATAAAGTGGATGATATATTCCATGCGGCGAAGAGAGCGGGATATACAACGGGTTCCGTATCCTGGCCGGCTACTGCCAACCATCCGGATGTGGACTGGCTGATGGCAGAATATTGGATGCCGAAGGAAGGAGATACTCTGCGCAGCAGTTTTGCGGATGCAGGATCCAGCCCGGAAATGCTTGATATTATCGAGGCGAATGCAAAATATCTTCCGGAAGGGTATGAGCATGGCGGCAGGAAAAACTTCATGAAATGGCCCGAAGAGGATGATTTTGTCATTCATGTGGCGAGTCAGGTGATCAGGGAGCATGCCCCGGAGGTTATGTTCGTACATATCGGTATGTTTGATTCTTTCCGTCATGCAAACGGTGTGTTCGGTCCGCATATTGACCGGGCGTTGGATTATCTGGACCGCTATATCGGAGAATTGATGGACGCCTGCAGGATCGCCGGAGTCCTGGAAGATACGAATCTGATTCTGGTAAGTGATCACGGACAGCAGAACATCCGCAGAGTCATCAATCTGAATGTTTTACTTGCGGATCAGGGGCTGTTACGGATGGACACAGATGGGAAGATCATCTCCTGGGATGCTTTCAGCTTTTCCAATGCTATGTCGTCTCTGATCTATCTGCGGGATCCCGGGGATAAAACGCTGCAGGAGAGGGTGTACCGGGAGCTGATGGCTTATTGCAAGGAAGGCATTTACGGGATTGGCAGAGTATTTACCGCGGAAGAAGCGGAGAAAGAGGAACACTTAAAGGGAGACTTTTCTTTTGTGGTAGAGAGTGACGGATATACCTCTTTTGCGGATAAAGCTGTAAGACCACTGGTAGTGGAATTTGATGACAGAGATTACCGGTTTGGACACGCAACCCACGGATATCTGCCGGACCGGGGAGCACAGCCGGTATTTGCAGCACAGGGACCGGATATCCGGGAAGGCATTATACTGGAGAGAGGAAAAGTGGTAGATGAGGCACCTACCTATGCCAGCCTGTTGGGTGTGACGCTGCTGGATACCGAAGGAGAGCCCATGGTGGAATTTTTAAAGGTGTGAAAGGAAACGGATATGAAGATATATTTGGTACGTCATGGAGAGACGGACTGGAATCTGCAGGAACGCATGCAGGGACAGGCAGACAATCAATTGAATGATACCGGAAGAAAACAGGCACAGATCGTCGCCGATAAACTGCGGGGAATTACGTTTGATGCCGCATTCAGCTCCACGCTTTGCAGGGCAGCTGCTACGGCAGAGATCATTCTCGGGCAGCAAAAAGATCTATTACAGAAGGATGCGAGAGTTATGGAGATCGGCTTCGGACCATGGGAGGGGGAGAAAATATCCAGAGTTATGAACGAGGCACATCCATTGCATAATTTTTTTGCCGGACCTGACCGCTATTTTCCGCCGGAGGGAGCAGAAAGTTTTTTCCTACTCTATGAGAGAAGCGAAGAGTTCATGGATGAGGTCATATTTCCACTGGAAAATCAGTGTCAAAATGTACTGATCGTTGGACATGGAGCGTGGAACCGGAGTATACTGAATCCATTGAAACAGACCGCATTGGCGGATTTTTGGTCACAGCCGCTGGAAAACTGTGCGGTGGAGGTCCTGGACTTGTCAGGAAGCCGTTTGTCAATGTCGGAAATGTAATCGGAAGAGTAATCAGCAAAAGGAAGTGTACTTGTGAAGATCAACAAAAAAGAGCTTATGATAGAAGGCTTACAGGAAGAATATTATTTTCTGCATATCACGGATACCCATGCCGGGCGCGAAAGCCTGACAATGGATGGTATCAGCGCTGCAGAAAGGCTGAAGGAGTATGTGGAATATGCCAATGAGGAGCGGCTCTCGGGAGTACTTCTCACAGGAGACATTATTGACAATCCGGCCCCGGAAAATATGACTTTGCTGAAAATGCAGCTGAAGGCGCTGCAGGTGCCTTACCTGTATATTCCGGGAAATCATGACTGGGCGTTTGCGGACGATTACCATACGGATGCCGCAATCCGCAGGAACTGGCCGCTTTTGCAGCCTTTTTGCCGGGGCGAGGAGACTTTTCAGGTGAAAAAGATCGGAGAGATCACCTGGATCGGCATCGACAATTCCATGGATATGTACTGGCCCGGAATGGCAGTGAAATTGCGGAAAGTACTGGCGGAGAGGCAGAATGACAACGTGATTATTTTGCAGCATATCCCGTTTGACTGTGGGACTCTGGCACAGGCGAGCCTGCATAGATGGGGGAAAGTGCTGACCCTGGGAAGAAATCTGCCGGAGCAGGGAACCCGAAAAGAGGCAGATACCGACAGAAGTGCGGATATAAAAGAGATAATAATTCAAGCGGGAAATGTGAAGGCTCTCATCTGCGGACACCTGCATACAGATCACAAAGATATGCTTTCGGAGAGAATTCCACAGTATGTGTCAAACGAATCCTGTTTTGGAGAAGTGACGGTATTTCGGATTCATGGATAAATAGTGTGAATAGCCTGCTTTTCATGGTTTTTTCACATTTGTGCTATTGATTTATCCGCAGGTTATCTCTATAATAGAATAGATTGTAACTATTCAGAGCCATGCAAATCAGGTCAATATGTACGTCGAATGCTTGCATTCGTAGGAACATTTGGCATGATTTATATGGCGAATGTGGGTTATGAATAGTTGCAGAGGGTTTATTGCCTCGATAGACAGGAATAAAAACGGGGACAATAGAATAACACAGAAAATGGAGATAACATGAAAAATATATTCAGGCTATATAATAACGGGTATGGTTCCGGCAACGGAGCACCCGGCAGCGGCAATAACGGCAACGGAGGCAATGACAATAACGGTAACGGAGGCGGGAACCGTCCTCCGAAGAGACCCAGCACGCTGATGATGATCCTGTCGGCGCTCGTTACCATTATTTTTGCGCTGATGCTGTACAACGCTGTATTCGGCACAGATAAGAGCACGGAGGTGCCCTATACCGAATTCCTGAAGGATCTGGAAGCGGACAAGGTGGAAGCGGTAAATGTCAATAAGGAAAACGGCGTGATCACGGTGCGGCTGAAGCAGGAGGCAACACCGACACCGGAGCCGGACAGCTATATTAATTTCTATGGAATCACGCAGAAGGCAATGCAGTCTTCCCAGACCGTGTATTACACAATGCTGATGGAGGATCTGGATACTCTGACAGCGAGACTGCAGAAACATGATGTGCAGGGAACCCGGATCAGCAGCGATGTACTGGATACGGTGGTACAGTTCCTGATCACATTTGTACTTCCGTTAGTACTTCTCTGGGTACTGGCAGGCTTCCTGTTCCGCAGAATGGGCGGCAGCGGCGGCCCCATGGGGGTCGGCAAGAGCAATGCCAAAGTATATGTACAGAAGGAGACAGGTGTTACCTTCAAGGATGTAGCCGGTGAGGACGAAGCGAAGGAATCCCTGGTGGAGGTCGTGGATTTCCTGCACAATCCCCAGAAATATTCCAAGATCGGTGCGAAGCTTCCCAAGGGTGCCCTGTTAGTGGGACCTCCCGGAACCGGTAAGACGTTGCTTGCAAAAGCTGTGGCAGGTGAGGCACATGTGCCGTTCTTCTCCCTGACGGGTTCTGACTTTATTGAATTGTATGTAGGTGTGGGCGCCAGCCGTGTCCGCGACCTGTTTAAGGAAGCAACCAAGAATGCGCCCTGTATCGTATTTATCGATGAGATCGATGCCATCGGACGAAGCCGTGATTCCAAGTACGGCGGAGGCAATGAAGAGAGAGAACAGACGCTGAACCAGCTGCTGTCCGAGATGGATGGCTTCGACAGTTCCAAGGGAATTCTGATCCTGGGCGCGACTAACCGCCCGGAGATCTTGGACAAGGCGCTGTTACGTCCCGGACGTTTTGACCGTCGTATCATCGTAGACAAGCCGGATCTCAAGGGACGTGTGGAGATCCTGAAGGTACATTCCAAGGACGTGAAGATGGATGAGACCGTAGATCTGGATGCTATTGCATTGGCGACCAGCGGTGCGGTAGGTTCCGATCTCGCCAATATGATCAACGAGGCTGCCATCAATGCCGTCAAGGAAGGCAGAGAATTCGTCAGCCAGAAGGATCTGTTCGCAGCAGTAGAACAGGTATTGGTAGGTAAGGAGAAAAAGGACCGGATCATGAGCAAGGAGGAGCGTCGTATCGTATCCTATCATGAGGTAGGTCATGCATTGATCAGTGCCTTGCAGAAAAATTCCGAGCCGGTGCAGAAGATCACTATTGTACCTCGTACCATGGGTGCGCTGGGATATGTCATGCAGGTACCGGAGGAGGAAAAATACCTCAACACCGAGGCAGAGCTTCGGGATATGCTGGTAGGACTGGTGGGCGGACGTGCCGCTGAGGAAGTGGTATTTGATACCGTGACCACGGGCGCAGCCAACGATATTGAGAAAGCTACCGCTATTGCCCGTAACATGATCACACGATACGGTATGAGCAAGCGTTTCGGCCTCGTGGGTCTGGCTACCGTAGAGAGCCAGTATCTGGAAGGAAGAACCGCATTAAATTGTAGCGACGAGACTGCAGCGGCCATTGATGAAGAAGTTGTTGCCATGATTAAGGAAAGTTATGATCAGGCATTGCAGATGCTCCGTGAGAACAGAGACCTGATGGATAAGCTGGCAGCGTTCCTGATCGAGCGCGAGACCATTACCGGTAAGGAATTCATGGAGATCTTCCGCAAGGAAAAAGGATTGCCCGAGCCGGAGGAAGAGAAGAAAGACGCAGCGGAAGGCACTGTCGGTCAAAATGCCGAGACAAAAAAGGCTGAGACAGAGAGCACCGGAACAGATGCAGCGAAAGCAGAGGAGGCTACAAAGGGAAAAGCGATTGATGTGACGATCGGTGAGCAGGTCATGACCTCCACGGATCCTACATTTAAGCCGCTTGCTTTTGAGGACAGTCTGCAGGAAGCAAAAGAGCAGACAACTGTGGAAAAGCCTGAAAACAAGACCACGACTTCTGCAGAATCGAAGGATTCCAAAGATTCCAAGGATCCCAAGGATCCTATGGATCCTCCCCAGGGACCGGTTGGACTGTTCTCCCACGGAACACTGTCATAACGGAAAATAGTGATGTTGTAAACATAAAGCCTTTTGGAGAGGCACAAATAAGAAAAATTATGGAAAAATGACTTTAATTTAAACTCGAGTTTAGATTAAAGTCATTTTTGGGATGTAAGCGATAAGATAAAATTAGGAAAGTATAACTCTGGGTTGATTATTTCGTGAGATTGCTTTATCATAATAAAGTGTCGGGAGATTCCCGGACAGACTGCATAACAGTCAGATTGTAATGAGGAGGTAATATCAAAATGTTAAAACAGTTATCTATTTATGCTGAGAATAAAAAAGGAGCCCTGCAGACCATGACCAATGCGCTGTATGAAGCAGGCATCAATATCTGGGGTTCCGTGACCAACGACGGTGCGGAGTACGGAATCAACCGCATGGTGGTATCTGATCCTGAGAAGGCAAAAGAAGTCCTTACAGAGAGGGGCTACCTCTGCCGTTTCGTGGATGTCCTGGCAGTAGAGATCGAGGACAAGCCTGGTGCGCTGAATACGTTGCTGACCGCGTTGTTAGACAGCAATGTTAACGTGGACTACACCTACCTGTCCTTCAACCGTGATTCCTCGACTCCTGTCATGATCCTGCACACCGCAGATCCCGAGGAAGTAGAGATCTGTCTGAAGGCTAAGGGCTTTAAGATGTGCTAGATGCAAGAACCCATAAGGAACAGAAAAACAGTACACTCGTAAAAGGGTGTGCTGTTTTTTTATCCTTGAGCTTAAAAATATATAGAAATTGGTCAGAGAATCTATATCCTGGGTATGTTATATGCTATAGTGGAAAAAATACGATTAAGACTTATAATGGGGATTTGCGCAGAAAATAAGTAAAAACGAACGGGGATTTGCGCGATAATAGGGTTTACATGAACGGGGATTTGCGTTATACTTTTGATGGGAAGGTGGAATGCTATATGGATAAGCCGGTTTTTAAAAGAAAAATATATAATGAAATACGTGAGTGGAAGGAGAACAGAAGTGACAGGTATGCACTCCTGATAAAGGGCGCAAGACGAGTTGGAAAATCAACGATTGCTGAGGAGTTTGCCAAAAAGGAGTTTAAATCATATATTCTAATTGATTTTGCACATACCAGTAAGGCGATTATTGATTTGTTTGATGATACGTATGACTTAGACTTTTTCTTTTTACAATTACAGCAGCTAACGGGAATCCGGCTGTATGAGAAAGAGTCGGTAATTATTTTTGATGAAGTCCAGCTGCTTCCAAAGGCCAGGCAGGCAATTAAGTATCTCGTCGCAGATGGGAGATATAAGTATATTGAAACAGGCTCTTTATTATCTATAAAAAGGAATACAAAGGATATTTTGATTCCCAGCGAGGAACACAAAATATCTATGTTTCCCATGGATTTTGAGGAGTTTTTGTGGGCAATAGGAGATGAAATATCAGCGGAAACAATCAGGCACCTCTTAAAAAATAAAAAGCCGGCAGGAAATGTGATGCATAGAAATCTGATGCGTATCTTCAGACTGTATATGCTGATTGGCGGAATGCCGCAGGCTGTAGAAACATATAGAGAGAAAAATAATCTGCAAGTGGTAGATGAAACGAAGAGAGAAATTGTAGATTTATATGAAGAAGATTTTACAAAGATAGATGGAACCGGTCTCGCAGGCGATATTTATGATGCAATACCTGCGAATCTCAGCAGTAATGCTTCAAGATACATCTTGTCCAGTGCAAGAGAAGGGATTCGTTCTGAGAAGGTAAGAGAGTTGATTCCGGATATGCTAAGCTCTTATACAGTAAATATTGCATATCATGCGAATAATCCGGCTGTGGGAATGTTATTGGAAAAGGATGCCGGACGGTATAAATTGTTTACTTCAGATGTCGGTTTGTTTATCACTTTGGCATTTAAGGACAAAAACTACACGGAGAATATTATATATAATAAGCTGCTTTCGGATAAACTGGATACAAACTTAGGATATCTGTATGAAAATGTTGTAGCACAGATGCTGACAGCAAAAGGTAATAATTTGTTTTATTATACGATGGAAAGTGAAACCTCAAATCATTTGTATGAGATTGACTTTCTGACTTCGGTTGGAAATAAGATCTGTCCGATCGAAGTGAAATCAGGTAACTATAGAACACATAAATCACTTGATGTATTTTGCAACAAGTTTAGTAATCGCATACGTGACAAATATATTGTTCATACCAAGGATTATAAATGGGAAAACGGAATTCATTATATTCCAGTATATATGGTGCCGTTTTTATAAAGAAAAAACGGTGTCTGCAGTTGCTAGCGGACACCGCTTTTTCTTTGTATCCCCCTGAATGCGCTCTGACGGGTGAAAGATGGTCAAATTCCTCTTACTTGACCAGGTCATTTCCCCGACCCACAAACAGGATCATCCCCGTATCCTGATCTTCGATCACATAGACAAACGGGCGGTCGACGATAAAGGTATAGGTTTCTTCCGTTTCCATGGCGGCGGTCCCGGCAATCATGATATCTGTTACGGCAGCAGCCTTTGTGCCGTTCTCATCCACGATCACTTTTGCCCTATGGGAGACGGAAGACACAGCAATATCATCTGCAATCTTGGAAAAATCTGCGGAAGTATAGGCTGACCGGATGCCAAGGTTCTTCAGGATATTGTCAAGCCCGTCAATTCCTTGTTCATCGGTGAATTTTGGAAGCTGTACCGTCTGTATTTCTTTATAATCCGCAGTATCCAGAGAATTGATCAAAGCCTGTTTTTCATCATTGCTTAAGGTATCGAACAGAGCGGAGATGGTATCACCTTCTTGGGACGGGAGGAAGACCTTCATCACTACGGAACTGCCATCATAAGGAAGCGTGATGCCCTTGATCAATCCGGTGTCGATATAAGAGAAGCGCTCCCCATACAGATGCATCATAGGTACGGTGGCATCTCCGTTTGTTCCATGGAAGGTATCATCATAAGTATCCTCTTCTACAAACGGTGTCTGCCATTTCCCCTCAAAATAAACAGCATTTATGAGCATCATAACGGTAGTGGGCGGAAGCTCATCTACGATGGAGGGGATCATCTGATTTGTATGTCCCGATACCCAGCCGTTCACATCCTTCACAACCTGATCCGCCTGATTTGTGAAGTCTGCTTCGTAGATTTCACCATGGTAATATGTCTTTGCCGGTAGCAGGAAATCGTCGGAGATATTTGCTGCCCATTCCTTTTGATCTGTCATCCAGATGGAATTTGCAGTATTGACAAATGTCTGCTCGGACCATTCTTTATTCAGATAGCTTTGCATTTCGTGATTCCACTCAGAAAGATCCGCGATACCAAGTACTGATTCCAGTTCTGTTTTCGTATCACTTCCGGCACCCTGATCCAGCATGGACAGTGCACTGGAAATACTGTAAGGAGAATAGAAGCAGTTGCTGTCTTTTGGCAGGGCATCATACAGGGCAAATGCAAATTTGTTGACGCCGTTTTTCAATTCCTCATAGGAATCGACCGGTGCCGGCTTCGCGCCGACTGCGATATCGCTTCCGAGTTCTTTGACGGCAGAAGACTGTCGTGCGATACTGGATCCGCCATCGATATTAGTTTTTCCGCATCCGGACAGACCGGCACACAGACAAGCACTGAGGAATAGACTGAGTAATCTCTTGTTCATAATAACCTCCATTTCTGAGCATTTATCGTGAAGGGGTTCACTCCAATATCTGAGAAAATTATACTTTATATCCATCCGGTTGAGCAATACCAAATTAATATCACCTTTTTGAAAGAGACTCTTTATAGATATCCAGTGAATTCGTTAAAAAGAATATTGACAAAGTAGATAATGAGTGATACTATCAAATCATATCTAGTGCAAACGTTTGCATTATTTTTTTAGAAGCTAGTGCAAACGTTTGCACAAAAGGACAACTGACAGAGAACAGGTGAGGATAAAATGCCAGCAACGATTAAGGACATAGCCAAAAAAGTGGGAGTAAATCCGTCAACAGTATCACGAGTGATTAACGGAACAGCAAGTATTTCAGAGGAAACGAAGCAGAAAATTAAGGATGCTATGAGGGAACTGGATTATCACCCGAATAGTCTGGCAAGAAGTCTGGTAAATGGCAGTACTTTTACGATAGGATTGGTTATTGATGCCGGCAACAGTGATGCTTTTTCTAATGCATTTTTTATTCGAAGCGTATCAGCAATAGAGGCTGTAACGCAGCAGAGAGGCTTTAATTTGTTAATAACCAGTGATACCGACAAAGAAAACAATACAGCTGTGAAGAACCTGGTTTTAGAGAAAAAAATAGATGGTATCATACTTCCTGTTTCCGCAGCAACGGATGAACTGATAGAGATTCTGCTTTACAATCATTTTCCGTTTATTGTTTTGGGAGAGCCCGATAATGTGCGGGAAGGTATTCACTGGATCGATATGGATAATAAGCAAGGTGCAGAAGATGCAGTGACCTATTTGTATCAGGCAGGGTATAAGAAGACTATTTTACTTGTTGAAAATAGAATTACCATGTTTGAAAGGAAGAGAATTCAAGGTTTTCAGTCTGCAATTGCTTTGATGAATAAAGATATAGCAGAGAATTTTATTGTGGAATGTGGTACGGAGAGTATTCAGATAGGTGATGCATTAAAAAATGCATTCGATAAATGTGCAGATATTGACAGTATCATATGCACCAATAATGTAGTGGCTTATGAGACCTTGAAATTTTTAAGAAAGGAAAAAAAGAAGGTTCCACACAATATAGGAATTATTACATTTGATAATTATCCATTGGCAGAATATATGGATCCGCCACTCACGGTAGTAGATATCGATACATACAAGTTGGGAGAAGAAGCAGCAAATACATTATTTTCCATTATTCAAGACCCGAATCAGGACAGAAAGGAGGTACTACTTCCGACAAGAATTATTGAAAGAGAATCTACAATGAAAGGAGAAAATCGGAAAAAGTGAAAAGAGAAGCAATACAGCATTTCAATACGGAAGAATATGTATATCCGATAAAAAGAAATGAACTGGTATTCAAGATTCGTGTTGCAAAAAAGGATATTTCGAAATGTGTTCTGATTTATTGGGACAGAACAAAACCGGAAAATCTAAAGAAATGCGAATTAAAGTGTAAGTACAGAGAGGAACTGTTTGATTATTTTCAGGGAAAAATAATATTTCATCAGATTGCGCGTTATCAAAAATATTATTTTGAACTGACGGACAGTAGTGGAAATATGATGTATTATACGGCAAATGGATTGCAGCAGGTAATTCCCAAGTCTGGTTTCTTTGAATATTTGTATGTCAATGGGACGGATGTCATTGCTTTCCCGGAGTGGGCAAAAGGGGTGATCTATTATCAGATATTTCCGGAGAGATTTTGTAATGGCAATCGTGGAAATGATCCGGAAGGATGTAAACCATGGGGAACTTTGCCTGACAGAGAACATCATATGGGTGGAGACCTGCAGGGAATCATTCAAAAGATTCCTTATCTGAAGGAACTGGGAATAGAGTGCATCTACCTGAATCCTATATTTGAGGCAGACTTTAATCACAAGTATGCAACCACAGATTACTTTAAGATAGATTCCCAGTTTGGAACCGAAGAGACATTCAGAGAACTTGTGGATACGTGTCACAGTTACGGAATCCGGATTGTGTTGGACGGCGTATTTAACCATACGGGAGTGCATTTTAAACCATTTCAGGATGTACTGGAAAAACAGGAAAAATCCCGTTATGTAAAATGGTTTCATATCAATCATTATCCGGTGGAACCTAGCCATCACAATTATGAGTGTGTAGGAGCTTATAAATGGATGCCTAAACTTGATACTTCCAATCCGGAAGTCAGGGAATTCATTTTAAAGGTAATGTTTTACTGGATAGACAACTTTCAAATCGATGGTTGGAGACTGGATGTTGCAGATGAGGTAGACCCTTCCGTGTGGGAAGAAGCAAGGATGCGTATAAAAGAAAAATACCCTGATAAGATTTTGTTGGGCGAGACTTGGGGGTATGCAGGAAAAATGCTTCGGGGAAATCAGATGGATTCGGTTATGAATTATGTATTTCGGGATGCTATCCGAGATTATATAGCTGAAAAATCCATTTCTGTAACGCAGCTGGATAGTCGGCTGAACCATATGCTAGCCTATTATAAAGACGAAACAGACAATCTTTTGTACAATCTGCTTGATAGTCATGATACGGAGCGATTCTTATATTTGTGCCATGAAAATAAAAAACTGCTAAAGCTTGCAGCAGCATTTCAAATGTTATTCCCAGGTTCCCCCGCAATTTACTATGGGGATGAAGTAGGAATGACGGGAGATAATGATCCGGATTGTCGAAGGTGTATGGAATGGGGCGATAATGCAGACCAAGATATGCACGACTGGTATCGGAAATTGATACAGTTGCGAAAAGATAATAGCTGCATCAAGTCAGGAAGTTTCAGAAGTATTATTGCAGATGAAATGAGCGATACATATGGATTTGTCCGAAAGGATGACATGGGCAGCTGCTATGTGGTATTGCATGTCGGAGCAGATATGCAGAAAATATCGTGTCCGGTATTGGAAAAGGGTATCTTTACAGACCTGTTTTCGGGAGAAGTGCTGGTCGAGGAAGATACCGGAGATCTGAAATTTTTAAATGGGGACATAACAGAATACATGGGGAAAATTACGTTGCAAATGGAACCGTATTCTGTAAAAGTCATAATGAGTTCAAGGAACTCGAGCAAAAAACAATAGGAGGATGTTTACAATGATGAAGGTGAAAAAGAACAAAAAATTACTGGCAATTCTACTCACAACCGTAATGAGCCTGGCAGCCTTAACAGGATGTGGAGAATCACCAGTAGAATCTGAAACTGGCTCAGAGAGTCAGGTATCAGCAACGGTGGAAGCTCCTGCAACTACAGAAAATGCACCGCAGGAGGATGTTACAATTAATTTCTGGCACCATTATAGTGCACAGTCAGCAGAAAATGAAACATTGATGAATGTACTGATTCCGGAATTTGAAAAAGAAAATCCGGGAATCAAAGTTAACGCAGTATCTCATGAGTGGGCAGATCTGCACCAGAAAATTCTGATCAGTGCACAGTCCAATACATTACCTGATGTAGCCAGACTGGATAGTGCATGGGTACCGGAATTCCAAAAAATGGGAATCCTGACAGCACTTGATGAGGAAATACCTGATTTTGATGAGGTATCCGGCGGCTTGCTGGAAAGTGCTATGAGTACTGCAAAAGTGGATGGCCATTTTTACGGACTTGCACTGAATACAAACACAAAAATTCTCTTCTATAATGTGCAGGCATTTAAGGATGCAGGAATTGAAGCTCCTAAAACAATGGATGAATTCATTGATGCAGCAAAGAAATTAGCAGGAACCAATGCAAACGGTCAGCAGGTATGGGGATATGATGAACCTGCATTGGCTGGTTGGAATCTTTGCCCGTTCATTTGGAGCATGGGTGGTTCCATTACAAATGAAGATGAGACCAAAGCATCCGGATATATCAATAGTCCTGAGACTGTAAAAGCAATTGAGACACTGGCTGAATTGTATCAGGCAGGTGCAATCACCGGATGGAATGCAGGTGACATTCCGATGACAGATGGATTCGGAACCGGAAGATACATGATGCTCCTGGAAGGCCCTTGGAAAGTTGCAGAAATGCAGGGATCTTATCCTGATTTTGAATATGCAACCACAGAAATGCCTGCCGGAGATGCTGGCTCCATATCTGTTCTTGGTGGTGAAGATATCGCCATGTTTAACAGTGCCAATAAAGATGCTGCTTGGAAATTTATCAAGTTTATGACCAGTGAATTTGCAGAAGAGGAAATGGCAAAATGTGGTCAGATTCCCGTAAACAAAGAAGCACTGGAAAGTGATACCGTAAAAGCAGCAGATTATGCACCGTTCCTGGAAGCTATCAAAACGGCCAAATCCCGTCCTACCGTAGCATGCTGGTCAGAAATGGATAGTGAATTATCTGTAGCAGTTACGGATGTAATGAACGGAAAGAAGACGGCACAGGAAGCTATGGATAAGCTTGCAGAGCGCTTTGATGAACTTCTTGCTGAATAATAATTATTATAACTTGCCATATGTATAAAGTCAAATAGCAGTCTGGGACAGTACTACTATGTACTGTCCCGAACTGTAAAAGAGGTATTTCTATGAAGATATCACGGAAAAGCAAAATACAGATTGGACTATTACTTTTACCCGGATTACTTGTATTTGGTGTTTTTACAATTTATCCTATTTTGAAATTGTTTATCATGAGCTTTTTTGAGTGGGACTTTGGCAGTATGCTGAGTCACAATTTTATTGGAATGGAAAATTACAAAGAAGTATTGCAAGATGAATACTTTTGGACTGTTTTTATAAATTCGTTGTTATATACGCTGGTAACCGTACCGGGGCAGATGCTGGTGGGCTTTTTGGTTGCGCTTTTGCTTAACCAGATTACGCGATTCAAAGTAGGGTATCGTGTGATGTATTATCTGCCTGTAATTACGTCATGGGTAGTAGCTTCCTTGATTTTTAAATATGTGTTCAATACGGAAGGATTGCTGAACTATTTCCTCATGAATGTAGTACATATTACCAGCGCAAATGTAAGATGGCTGGATACCAGATGGGGCGGCATGACCGTTGCTATGTTGTTGGGAATATGGAAGGGAATAGGATGGAACATGGTTGTATTCCTGGCAGCATTACAGACAGTACCGACAGATCTTTATGAAGCAGCGGCAATAGATGGAGCTACAGCATGGGAGAAAATGTGGAATGTTACGATTCCCAGTATTAAAGGAACGATTTTATTTGCATTGGTAATGCTGACAATTGGTGGATTTAACGTGTTTACTTCGGTCAAGATGATAACAGGCGGTGAACCGGGACATCAGACAGACGTAATTTTGACTTGGATGTATCACAAAGCATTTAGTACAGGAAAATTTGGCTATGCAGCAGCTTTATCATTTATTACAACAGTGGTACTTGCGTTACTTGCAGTAGTACAGTTTAAACTTATGCAGCAAAAAGATCAATAAGATAGGTGGGTGCGCATATGAAAAGAAAAACTTGGACACAGATATTTCTTCATTTGATCCTGATTGTTGGATTGGTTATTGTTGTGCTTCCCATGGTTTATATGATTAGTACCTCTTTAAAACCGAATGGAGCATTGTATGAATATCCGCCACGATTTTTACCTTCATTAGATGAAGTGACTTTAGAAAATTATAGATATGTTTTAGGACAGGGAAAATTTTACCGCAATTTTTTAAACAGTATGTGTGTATCTGTGGCATCAGTGTTAATTGCAGCTGCTATTGCATCGGCACTGGGATATGTAATTGCACGCTTTGAATTCCCGGGAAAGAATTTTTTGTTTGGATTTATTGTTTTAACAATGATTGTTCCCGGGCTGACATTGATCGTTCCACAGTATGAACTGGCGGTAAAATTACATGTAATCAATACTCTTTCAGGATTAGTACCTTTTTATACAGCATGGACAATTCCTTATTCTACATTTATGATAAAGGGATTTGTGGAAGGAATTCCGAGAGAACTGGATGAAGCAACTTATATGGATGGAGGTAGTGTTTTTACCGTTTTTGGGCGAATCATTATTCCTCTTGCAAAACCCGGAATTGCTTCTGTATCAATTTTCAACTTTTTAACAGCATGGGAAGAATTCCCATGGGCGAATACCGTATTAAATGATAACCTGAAGCGAACCATGCCGATTGCAATCTCCGGATTTTTTGGAGAACATCAATTTACACAGTGGGGCTACGTTTTTGCATTGTCAGTATTTAGTCTTTTACCAATACTTATTGTGTTTATCTGCTGCCAGAAGTTTTTTGTGGCAGGTTTGACAAGCGGAAGTGTAAAAGGCTGATACCATATATTACCTTTCCTTTGCGGTGTCTGCAGTTGCTGGCGGATACCGCTTTTTTATATCTATAAATAAGTCTTTCAGCTCCTGCTTGAGAAGCTATTGATTTTTCTATCATTCTTGAATATAATATTACTAAATCATGATTTACTAAAACAAGATTTAGTAATATCTGGGAGGTGCATCAATGTTCATCGGCAGAGAGGCTGAATTAAAATTCTTACAGGATAAATATACAGAGGAGCGAGGCCAGCTTATTGTGTTGTATGGCAGGCGGCGCGTGGGAAAAACGGAAACATTGCGTGAGTTCTGTAAGGATAAGCCGCATGTCTTTTTCTCGTGTACACAGACTACCGACCTTGTGCAGCTTCGCAATTTTTCCAGTCGAATGTTCAAAGAGAACATTCCGGCTAAGAATTATATTTCTGAGTTCGCAGATTGGGAAAAAGCGTTCCGTGCAGTGCTTGACCTGCCTTATGGCAATCAGAAAAAACTGTTAGTAATAGACGAGTTCCCTTATATGTGCCGTGGAAACAAAAGCATTCCATCCATATTACAAAATCTTTGGGATGCAGAACTGCGTGACAGCAATGTAATGATCATTCTCTGTGGCAGCGCAATGAGTTTTATCGAAAAGGAACTATTGTCGGAGAAAAATCCTCTCTACGGCAGAGCTACCGGTATTTACAAGATGAAAGAGATGGGCTTCTACGATGCCATAAAGTTTTTCCCGGAGTATTCTGATCGTGATAAGGTGCTTACGTATGCTGTCCTTGGCGGCATTCCTCATTATTTACGCCAGTGGAATCCCAAACTGTCTGTCGATGAAAACATCAAAAGAAATATCCTGACCAAAGGTTGTATCTTATACAGCGAGGTAGAGTTCCTGCTCCATCAGGAACTGCGGGAAACCCCAATCTATAATTCTATTATTGAAGCCGTTGCATTGGGCAATACAAAACTTAACGACATCAGCCAGAAGTCATTGCTGGAAGACACTGCCAAGACCAGTGTCTATCTGAAAAATTTGATGGAATTGGGAATTGTAGAGCGCGAATTCTCTGTGGATGCGAAAATCAAAGAACAGGCGAATTCTGGTCGGGGTACTTATCGTCTGACGGATAATTTCTTTCGTTTCTGGTATGCCTTTGGCTTTGCAAACTATTCACAACTGGAAGATGGTGATGTGGATGGCGTTTACGAATATGTTGTAAAACCTGCCCTTCATGAGTTCGCTTCTTTTGCTTTTGAAGATGTCTGTCGGGAATTTGTCCGTATGCTGCAGAAGAAAAATGAGTTACCCTTCCGCTATTCCAAGATGGGACGATGGATGGGCAAAACGACTGTGCGCGACGAAAAAGCGTCTGACGGATTGCGGACTGCGGAAACAGAAATCGACCTATTGTGCATTGGCAAAGATGCCAGGGAGTATCTGGTTGGCGAGTGTAAATTCAAGGGGGTACCTTTTTCGTACTCTGAATACCTTGATACGCTGGCAAAACTGACACCTTTGAAGGAAACATCCAAGTTTTACTATGCACTGTTCTCAGAAAGCGGATTTGAACAGAAGATTTTGGACTGTGCTGCGATGAATGAAACACATCTTTACGGCCTGGAAGAAATCGTTGATTATCATTGATATATAATAATAGTTACAAAGTGTGATAGACCACAGGAGAAGTCATGGGATTTAATTTCGAAGAAGAATTAAAAAAGCTCCCCAAGAAGCCGGGAGTCTATATCATGCGGGATGACAAGGATGTCATCTTATATGTCGGGAAAGCCATTAACCTGCACAACCGTGTAAGGTCATATTTTCGGGAAAATATCGGCAGAGGACCGGCCATCGACCAGATGGTGTCACTGATCGCCCGGTTTGAATATATTGTGACGGATTCGGAACTGGAAGCGCTGGTGCTGGAGAATAACCTGATCAAGGAGAATTCGCCGAAGTATAACACGCTGTTAAAGGATGACAAGACCTATCCCTATATCAAGGTGACAGTGGGGGAGGATTATCCCAGGATCCTGTTTTCCCGTACCATGAAAAAGGATAAATCCAGGTATTTCGGGCCCTATACCAGCGCAGCTGCGGTGAAAGATACTATTGAACTGCTGAACAAGCTGTACCAGCTGCGTACCTGCAACCGGGTACTGCCCAGAGATATCGGCATCGAGCGTCCCTGCCTGAATTATCATATCAAGCAGTGTCTGGCACCCTGCCAGGGATATGTCAGCAAAGAGGAATACAGGCAGCAGGTGGCAGGTGCACTGGAATTTTTGAACGGCAACTACAGCCCGATCTTAAAAGACCTGGAGGAGAAGATGAACAAAGCAGCGGAGGCTATGGAATTTGAGGATGCCGCCAGATACCGTGATCTGCTCTCCAGTGTACGACAGGTATCCCAGAAGCAGAAGATCACCGAGGGCGTCGGAGAAGATAAAGATATCCTGGCGCTGTATCAGGACGAGACGGAAGCGGTGGTACAGGTATTTTTTGTCCGGGACGGCAAGCTGATCGGCAGGGAACATTATTATATGACACATGTGCCGGAAAATAACAAACCGGCGATTTTACAGGATTTTGTAAAGCAGTTCTATGCTGGAACCCCATTTATCCCCAGAGAGCTGATGCTGCAATATGAGATCGATGATGCGGAACTTATTGAGAAATGGCTGTCGGAGCGAAAAGGCAGTCGTGTCTACCTGAAGGTGCCTAAGATCGGCAGCAAGGAAAAACTGGTGGAGCTGGCAGCGCAGAACGCGAAGCTGATATTGTCCCAGGACAGGGAAAAGTTAAAACGCGAGGAAGGTCGAACCATCGGTGCGGTGAAAGAGATCTCCGATCTGTTAAAGCTGCCGTTAACCGGCACTGCCCGGATGGAAGCCTATGATATCTCTAATATCAACGGTTTTGAAAATGTAGGCTCCATGGTGGTCTATGAAAAAGGAAAACCGAAACGCAGTGATTACCGTAAGTTCAAGATCAAAAGTGTCTCCGGTCCGGATGACTATGCCTGCATGCGGGAAGTACTGACGAGACGGTTCCGCCATGGCATGGAAGAGAGCAGAGAACTGGAAGAACAGGAGATGGATCAGGAGTATGGCAGCTTTACCAAGTTCCCGGATCTGATCCTCATGGACGGCGGCCGCGGACAGGTGAATATTGCGCTGTCCGTACTGGAAGAACTGGGAATCGACATTCCGGTCTGCGGTATGGTCAAGGATGACAACCACCGTACCAGAGGTCTGTATTATCATAATATCGAACTTCCGATCGACACCCATTCGGAAGGGTTCAAGCTGATCACCAGAATCCAGGACGAGGCTCACCGCTTTGCCATTGAGTATCACAGATCCCTGCGCAGTAAGACCCAGGTGAAATCTGTACTGGATGATATCCCCGGGGTGGGCCCCGCCAGACGAAAAGCCCTGATGCGGCACTTCAAGTCTTTAGAGGAGATCCGGCAGGCAACGGTGGAAGAACTGATGGAAATTCCCGAAATGAATGAGCGCACAGCACAGGAGATTGTAGCCTTTTTCGCTTCACAGAAGCGGCAGCCTGTGGTACAATCATAAATAATATGGTAACTTCAAAAGTTACAACACGATAATGAGGCGGGGAACCTTCGAGAAAAAATGTAGGGGTGGGTTTTTCGCAGAAAGGTATGGAAATTAGTATGGCAAGTGTAAGTTTGACCCGTGTTATCGAAAAAATGAAACTGGAAAATCTCACACCGGAGATCGATGTGAAGCATGTGAAGATCACGCAGCCGGATATCAACCGTCCGGCACTGCAGTTAGCCGGATATTTTGAGCATTTTGATGCCACCAGACTGCAGATTATCGGATTCGTGGAATATACTTATATGGAAGGAATGACAGACGAGACCCGTAAGGAAGCATACGAGAAGCTCATGGCGTATGACATCCCCTGTATCGTGTTCAGCCGTGACCTGAAGCCGGATCCTATTTTCCTGGAGACAGCGATCCGACATGAAGTTCCTGTATTATCTACCAAGAAGTCTACATCCTCTTTTATGTCCGAGATCATCAGATGGCTGAATGTAAAGCTGGCACCCTGCATCTCAGTACACGGTGTACTGGTGGATGTCTACGGCGAGGGTGTCCTGATCACCGGTGAGAGCGGCATCGGTAAGTCCGAGGCGGCTCTGGAACTGATCAAGAGAGGACATCGTCTGGTAACCGATGATGTGGTAGAACTTCGTAAGGTCAGCGATGATACGCTGGTGGGTTCCGCACCGGATATCACCAAGCACTTTATCGAACTGAGAGGTATCGGCATCGTGGATGTAAAGGCACTGTTTGGTGCATCCTCCGTCCGAGATACTGCTAATATTGATCTGGTCATCCGTCTGGAAGACTGGGACAAGGATAAAGAATACGACAGACTGGGACTGGAAGAGAACTATACCGAATATCTGGGAAATAAGGTAGTGTGCCACAATATTCCGATCCGACCCGGACGTAATCTGGCGGTGATCTGCGAGACCGCAGCTGTTAACCATCGTCAGAAGAAAATGGGTTACAACGCAGCAAAAGAACTGTACACCCGTGTACAGAATTCCCTGGCAAAAAGACGTGAGGAGGACGAAGATGATGAGTAAGTATGCATTTGGAGTAGATGTGGGAGGAACCACAGTTAAATTAGGACTGTTCAATGACGAAGGACAGGTGCTGGACAAGTGGGAGATCCCTACGGTCAAGGATAACGGTGGAGAGAAAGTTCTGCCGGATATCGCAGCATCCATCAAAAATAAAATGCAGGAAAAGAACATCACCGCAGCAGATCTGGTAGGCGTGGGAATCGGCGCTCCCGGTGCGGTAAATGCCGATGGCTTCATGGTCAATGGTGCTGTTAATATCGGCTGGGGATCTTTTGACCTTGCTGAAACACTGAAAAAAGAACTGGATCTGGACGTTACCGTGAAAGCGGGCAACGATGCCAATGTTGCAGCCCTGGGCGAAATGTGGCAGGGCGGAGGTAAAGGCTATTCCAACCTGGTAGCTGTTACCTTAGGAACCGGTGTTGGCGGAGGTATCATCATTGACGGCAGGATCCTGACCGGAACCAACGGTGCAGGTGGTGAGATAGGACATATTCACATGGAAGATAATGAGACAGAGGTCTGCGGCTGCAAGAACAAGGGCTGTCTGGAGCAGTATGCATCTGCTACCGGAATTACCCGCCTGGCGAACAGACGCCTGGCAAAAGACGATGCACCCAGCATTCTGCGTGGCAGTGAGATTTCTGCCAAGACGGTATTCGATGCAGTTAAGGCAGGGGACAAAGTAGCGATCGAGATCGCAGAACAGTTCGGTGAATATCTTGGCAAGGGACTTGCAGCAGTAGCCAGCGTAGTTGATCCCCAGATTTTTGTCATTGGCGGCGGTGTATCCAAAGCCGGAGATATTTTATTCAAATACATAGAGCCTTCTTATAAGAGATGTGCTTTCGGTCCCTGCAAGCAGGCGAAATTCGCCCTGGCCAAGCTTGGAAATGATGCCGGAATCTACGGCGCTGCAGCACTGGTATTAAAGTAGGCCTGTTTGGAATAACTATAATAAAAAGAAAGAGCGGCCTGATATACATGATAAGTGCAGCAGTGATAGAAGCATTAAAAGAAATCGTACCGGCAGAGAAGATCCTGTTTCAGGAACCTATGAAATTGCATACTACCTTCCGCATTGGCGGACCGGCGGATTGCCTGATCTATCTGGAAAATGAAGATCAGCTCTGCAGGATACAGAAGTATCTGCGTCTGGTGGATGTCCCTTATACGGTGATCGGTAACGGGAGCAACCTGTTAGTAGATGATGGCGGTTACCGGGGAATTGTTCTGGTGATCGGAAAATACATGAGCAGGATTGAAGTGAAGGACACATGCCTGGAGGCAGAGGCGGGAGCCCTGATGAGCCAGGTGGCGAAGACCGCAAAAGAGAACGGTCTGACCGGACTGGAATTCGCAGCGGGGATCCCCGGCACTGTCGGCGGCGGAGCCGTGATGAATGCCGGAGCCTATGGCGGGGAGATGAGCCAGGTAGTGACTACTGTGACGGTAGTCAATCGTAACGGAGAGATCATGGAGCTGGATAACAGTACCATGGAGTACGGTTATCGTACCAGTGTCATTCAGAATCAGCCCTTTGTGGTCACGAAAGTGACTTTCCGGCTGCAGCCCGGGGATCCGCAGGAGATAGCAGCTAAAATGGAAGAACTGGCGATCCGCCGCAGAGAGAAGCAGCCGCTGGAATATCCCAGCGCCGGTAGTACTTTTAAACGTCCCGAGGGACATTTTGCCGGACAACTGATCATGGAGGCGGGGCTTCGTGGATATTCCGTAGGAGGAGCCAAAGTGTCGGATAAGCATTGTGGTTTTATCATTAATACCGGCAATGCTACCGCAGAAGATGTAAAAGATGTGATCTGGGAAGTACAGAGAAGGGTGAAGGAACGTTTTCACGTCGATCTGGAACCGGAGATCAAAATGCTGTAACTATTCAGAGCCTTGAAGAGATGATTTTGTGAATGTGATTCTGAATAGTTACGTATGCAGCATGAAATTACAGGTGAGAGGTGCATATGAGATTTGTAGTAGTAACAGGTATGAGTGGTGGCGGAAAAAGAACGGCATTAAAGCTTTTGGAAGATGCCGGATTTTACTGCGTGGATAATCTGCCGGTATCTCTGGTGGAAAAGTTCGTGGAACTGATTGCCATGCCCGGCAGTGAGATCAGTAAGGTAGCGTTAGGGCTGGATGTCCGTGCAGACCAGAATTTCACAGATGCCACCCGTATTTTGGAACAATTAAAGGAAAAAGGCTACAAATTCGAGATTTTGTTTATGGACTCCGATGATACTGCTCTGATAAAACGGTATAAGGAGACCAGACGTGTGCACCCTCTTGCCGCAGATGGCAGAGTGGAAGACGGCATTCATAAGGAACGTAAGATCTTAGAGACCATCCGCAAAAATTCAGATTATGTTATTGATACCTCCAACCTGTTGGTCAGAGAACTGAAGGAAGAGTTGGATCGTATTTTTGTTCAGAATGAAGAATACAATAGTCTTATGGTAACGGTTATGTCCTTCGGATTCAAGCACGGAATCCCCGCAGATGCTGATCTGGTATTTGATGTAAGATTCCTGCCGAATCCTTACTATATAGAAGACTTGAAGCCAAAGACCGGTAATGACAAAGAGGTACAGGATTATGTGTGCAGCTTTCCGGAGACCGGAGTTTTCCTGGACAAGCTGACGGACATGATTCAGTTTTTGATCCCGAACTATGTTAAAGAGGGAAAATACCGGCTGGTGATCGCCATCGGCTGTACCGGTGGCAAACACCGAAGCGTTACTCTGGCGAACAAGTTGTATGAACGTATGAAGGCAGAAGGTCATTACGGTATCAAATTGTACCATCGTGATGTGCCCAGAGAAGGAATCTAACATGTCATTTTCGAGTGAGGTAAAGGAAGAACTGGCGAAGAGAATCAGCCCGGCAAGACATTGCCAGATTGCAGAGCTTGCAGCGATCATGCATTTTAGTGGTCAATACGGACGCTCCGCAGAGGGAGATTTCATGATCGGTTTCCAGACGGAAAACGAGGCGGTTGTCAGAAAAGGCTTTACATTATTGAAAAAAACATATAATATAGATACTGATGTTGAAATCAGCGAGGAACAAATGCGCAGTGTGATTGAGAAGATCGGAGATCTGTCGGAGCCTGTAAGTCCCCTGCTGATTAAAAATTCCTGCTGTCAAAGAGCATTTTTAAGAGGAGCTTTTCTCTGCATTGGTTCTATGAGCGACCCGCAGAAGAGTTATCACCTGGAATTTGTATGCACTGATGAGGACAAAGCGAGACAACTACAGAGTGTGATACAGGGATTTGATATAGAAGCCAAGATCGTGCTTCGGAAGAAGTATTACGTTGTCTATCTGAAGGAAGGATCCGGCATTGTGGACCTCCTGAATGTATGTGAGGCACCCGTTGCCTTAATGAAACTGGAGAATTTAAGAATTGTAAAGGAAATGCGCAATTCTGTAAATCGAAGAGTAAATTGTGAGACCGCCAACATTACGAAGACCGTAAATGCGGCGACCAGACAGATAGAGGATATTATTTATATCCGGGATCACTACGGACTGGAGAATCTGCCGGAACCTTTGAGCCAGATGGCGGAAGCCAGACTGGAGAATCCGGATGCTCCGCTGAAGGAACTGGGAGAATACCTGGACCCGCCCGTGGGAAAGTCCGGTGTGAACCACAGATTACGCAAACTCAGTGAATTAGCAGATAGGATCAGGACGTAAAAGAGGAGGAAAATTATGACAAAAAGGAGCATTAAGGTCAGACTGGAAGACGGTCTGGACGCAAGACCGGTGGCACTGTTAGTACAGGAGGCCAGCAAGTACGAAAGCAACATTTACATTGAAGTAGACGATAAGCGGATCAATGCCAAGAGTATCATGGGCATGATGAGCCTGGGACTTTGCGCAGGCGAAGAGCTTACGGTAGCTGCAGAGGGTGCAGATGAGCAGACCGCTGTGGACAACATTGAGAAGTTTTTAAGCGGTCAGGTGGCTTAAGAACATAGTATGACGAGGAGCGGGGCTGATAGAGAATTCTGTTAGTCCCGTTTTGCATATTTTGAGGATAGTGTTTATGAAGAAGATGTTATTTATCTATAATCCGAAAGCCGGAAAGGCACAGATCCGCAACAAACTGGCAGATATTCTGGATGTATTTACCAGAGGCGGTTATGAGATCACAATCTATCCCACACAGAAAAGAGAAGATGCCATGGAGAAGACCATGACGCGCGACAGGGATTACGATATCGTAGTCTGCAGCGGTGGAGACGGTACTTTGGATGAAGTGGTCACCGGTATGATCCGCAGTGGCTTTCGCACACCCATCGGTTATATTCCGGCAGGAAGCACGAACGATTTCGGGGGAAGTCTGGGATTACCGAAAAATATGGTGCACGCAGCGGAAAGTATTGTAAACGGGAATAATTTTGCCTGTGATGTGGGAGCCTTTAACGAGGATATATTTGTCTATATTGCAGCGTTCGGATTGTTCACGGATGTTTCCTATGAGACCGGACAGGATATGAAAAATGTACTGGGTCATATGGCATATCTGCTGGAAGGCATGAAGCGTCTGCCGGCGATCCGTTCTTACCCCATGAGGATCAACTATGAGGATACGACGATAGAGGATGATTTTATCTTCGGCATGGTGACGAATTCCGTGTCCGTAGGCGGATTCAAGCGGATCACCGGCAAAAATGTCAAACTGGATGACGGTGTATTTGAAGTGACACTGATCAAGCGCCCGAAGAATCCCATGGAGTTGAACAATATTATGGTTTCGCTGTTGAATCGTGACATTGACACCAATGCCATGTATTGCTTCAGGACTTCCAGGCTGGAGATTACGTCTGCCGAGCCACTGCCCTGGACGCTGGACGGAGAATACGGCGGAACCCATACGAAAGTAGTGATCGAGAATATCTGTCAGGGCATGGATATTCGTGTGGAGTAGAAGGAATCTTAAAATTTGGTAAAAATTTAACAATAAGCTGTTCCCTTTTTGTTAGAGTTGTGTTATAGTTTGGGTAGTCACAAAGTGATTTTTCGAAATGTTTTTCCCGTGTGCATTTAGGAATGGATTACATTTCGAATATCCTAACAAGAATGAGTATATAAAATGGAGGTATTGAAATGTTAGTATCCGCAACAGAAATGCTCAAAAAAGCAAAAGCAGGCCACTATGCAGTAGGTCAGTTCAACATCAACAATCTGGAGTGGACAAAGTCCATCCTGCTCACCGCTAAGGAACTTCGTTCCCCTGTTATCCTGGGTGTATCCGAGGGTGCCGGCAAATACATGGGCGGTTATGATGTAGTCGTTGGTATGGTAAACGGACTGTTAAAGGATCTGGACATTGATGTTCCCGTTGCTCTGCATCTGGATCATGGCTCTTTCGAAGGCTGCTATAAGTGTATTGAAGCAGGTTTCTCTTCCATCATGTTTGATGGTTCTCATTATCCTATCGCTGAGAACGTAGAGAAGACCACTGAGCTGGTTAAGGCTGCTCACAGCAAGGGACTTTCCATCGAGGCAGAAGTTGGTTCTATCGGTGGTGAGGAAGACGGCGTTATCGGTATGGGCGAGTGCGCTGATCCTAAGGAGTGTAAGTCTATCGCTGATCTGGGAGTTGATTTCCTGGCAGCAGGTATCGGTAACATCCATGGTAAATACCCCGCTAACTGGAAGGGCTTAAGCTTCGAAACTCTGGCAGCTGTACAGGAGCTGACAGGTGAGCTTCCTCTGGTTCTGCACGGTGGTACAGGTATCCCCGCAGATCAGATCAAGAAGGCAATCGACCTGGGCGTATCCAAGATCAACGTTAACACCGAGTGCCAGCTGGCATTTGCTGATGCTACCCGTAAGTACATCGAGGCTGGTAAGGATCTCGAAGGCAAGGGCTTTGACCCTCGTAAGCTCTTAGCTCCCGGCGCAGAAGCTATCAAGGCTACTGTTAAGGAGAAGATGGAACTGTTCGGATCTGTTGGTAAGGCTGAATAATTTTGACATAATAAAAATCTCTCGCAGTGATGCGGGAGATTTTTTTTGCAAAAAAATAACTATCCGGCGTAGTGTTCTACCGCGATAGCTGTAATTTTACCCCTAGAAAGGGAGGATGCCAAGGATTCTGATCCTTGGCATTTATTATGAAAAAGTTTTTTAAACAAGAAACTGTTGTGTGTTACTTTGTTCGTTTCTATGGTTATAGTATATGAAACAGAAATGTCCAAAACGTGTTGTGGAATTGAAGATTCCTTGAAGAATTTGTAAACAAAATATGAACATCTATTCAGAGGGAAATAAATAAGCACTACTGTACGTCGAATACTTGTATTCGTAAGAACAGCAGCGCTTATTTATTTAACGAAGTAACCACATGAGCAAAATGAATAGTTGAGCTGAGCAGTTGGTTTATCGATCCAGCCTGTTAGGCTCGGGATAAGTCTCACCGAAGGTATCTACGGTAACGCTTTCCATTACCTGATCCTCCAGGGGACGATCGCTGTAATCAGTAGAGGTCTCGGCAATTTTATTTACTACATCCATACCCTCGATGACTTTGCCGAAAGCAGCGTAAGAACCATCCAGATGAGGGCTGGTCTTATGCATGATGAAGAACTGGCTGCCTGCGGAATCGGGATGCATAGCTCTGGCCATGGACAGAACGCCTTCGGTGTGCTTCAGATCGTTGCTTACGCCGTTAGCAGCGAATTCACCCTTGATGCTGTAGCCGGGGCCACCACATCCGGTGCCGTCAGGACATCCGCCCTGGATCATGAAACCGCGGATCACACGGTGGAAGATCAGACCGTCATAGAAATGCTTGTTGATCAGACTGATAAAATTGTTAACGGATTCGGGTGCAATTTCGGGATAAAGCTCGCATTTGATCACACCGCCATCCTTCATAGTAATAGTAACAATAGGATTTTTTGCCATAATGATTTCCTTTCTTTTGGAACTTTGTGTATAATAAATAGTATAACCATTATTTTAGATGATTCTGGGGAAAACGTAAAGAGGAGAATTGCCGCAGATGTATTTTTTGAAGCAGGTGTCAATGGAAACAGATCCGGAAAATGTTCCGGAGGAAAAACGTGAAGACTACCGTGAAAAGTATGACACGCAAATGAGGGCATTGCAGAATACACTCAGGCTGCATAGGACAGGAGGAATATCTTCCGAAGGCGCAAATGGATCTGAAAGCGAAAACGCCGGAACGGAAAACGGGCAGGGAAAACTCTGGATCGTAGATAACGCCACACGTGCGCAGGAACTATTGGAACAGGGCTGTCCGGTGCTTGCCTGGCTCCATGAGGACAACAGGAATCAGGATTTTAGCGGTGTCCGTTATGCCTGCGAAAATATCAGTGAACTGGATTTTGATTATCTGGAGAAGGTCTATCGCAGATACGTGGACATTCCCTGGGAGATCCTGACCACAAAGAGGTGCCTTGTCAGGGAGACTTGCGTGGAGGATCTGGATGCTCTCTACGAGATCTATGCGGAGCCTTCTGTGACGCAGTATACGGAAGGGTTGTATCCGGAACGGGCACAGGAAGAAGCTTATTTGAAAGACTATACGGAAAATATGTATTATTTTTACAATTACGGTGTATGGACGATCTGTGATAAAATTACCGGGCAGGTCATCGGCAGAGCCGGATTTTCCAACCGTGAAGGTTACGAGGATCCGGAGCTGGGCTTCGTCATCGGTGTCCCGTGGCAGTGGCAGGGATATGCGACGGAAGTGTGTAAGGCATTGTTGGAATACGGGAAAGAAGAATTGGGATTTGAGCGGGTACAGATGCTGGTGATGCCGGAGAATAGGGTGTCGCTGCGACTGGCTGAAAAACTGGGGTTCCACAGGCAGGATCGGATGATATGGGAAGGAATCTTATATGAACGGCTTCTGCTGAAGTTGTAAAAATATAAAGAAAATATAAAAAACGTGTTGACACTCTAAAATCATGGTGCTATACTCTCAACATAGCAAAGGCGCTACAGAATAAAACTGTAGCGCCCTTTTTGTTTGGCAGTATCACAACGCGCGTGGCCGGACAAAAATAGCGTAAGGGTATGTGGAAAACAGTTTAACTGCTATACCCTAAGGATGCGATGCAATGGGGCTTCGAAGGATGAGACCATAGTATCGCATATTTTTTTACACCGGTGAAGTATGGTGGAAGATATTTCACGAAGAGTGAGGAGGAAAATGTTATGACAGAAGAAATCTTAAGCGCAGTAGACGGTCAATTATTTGCAGTCTGGTTTCTGATCGGTGCGGCCCTGGTGTTCTGGATGCAGGCAGGATTCGCAATGGTGGAGACCGGATTTACCAGAGCCAAGAATGCCGGTAATATCCTGATGAAGAATCTGATGGATTTCTGTATCGGTACCGTAGTGTTTATTCTGATCGGCTTTGGATTGTTACTTGGTGAAGATGTAGTAGGTCTGATCGGTAAGCCGGGACTGGATATCTTTACCTCCTATGAGAATTTTGATTATTCAAATTTTGTATTTAACCTGGTGTTCTGTGCTACCACAGCTACCATCGTATCCGGTGCTATGGCAGAGAGAACTAAGTTCTTATCCTATTGTATTTACTCCGGTGTGATCTCCGCATTGATCTATCCCATCGAAGCTCACTGGATCTGGGGCGGCGGCTGGCTGGCACAGCTTGGTTTCCATGATTTCGCAGGATCCTGTGCGATCCACATGGTAGGTGGTATTTCCGCTCTGATCGGTGCAAAACTGTTAGGACCCCGTATCGGTAAATTCGATAAGGATAAGAGTGGTAAGATCGTAAAAGTAAATGCATTCCCCGGACATAACCTTCCGATCGGATGTCTCGGTGTATTCATTCTGTGGCTTGGCTGGTATGGATTCAACGGTGCTGCCTGTACTTCCGTAGAGCAGTTAGGCTCCGTATTCCTTACCACTACCGTAGCTCCCGCAGTTGCAACCGTAGTCTGCATGATTTTTACCTGGATCAAGTATGGCAAACCCGATGTATCTATGTGCCTGAATGCATCTTTGGCAGGTCTGGTAGCAATTACTGCTCCCTGTGATGTGACCGACTGCTTCGGTGCTATCGTAATCGGTGCTGTTGCAGGACTTCTGGTAGTATTCGGTGTATGGCTTCTGGATTACAAGTTACATGTTGATGATCCCGTAGGTGCAGTTGCAGTACATTGCCTGAACGGTATCTGGGGTACCATTGCAACCGGTCTGTTCGCAACCACTTCCGCACCCGGTAACGACAGCATTGTAGGTCTGTTCTATGGCGGCGGATTCAAGCAGCTTGGTTTACAGCTGTTAGGTTTTGTAAGTGTAGCAGCATGGACTGCAGTAACCATTACCATTGCATTCTTGATCATCAAGGCAACCGTTGGCTTACGCGTATCTGAGGAAGAAGAAATTGTAGGTCTGGATTCCTGCGAGCATGGTCTTCCTTCCGCATATGCAGGCTTCAGCATTATGGATATTTCCAACACTATGACCATGGAGGTAAATGAAAATACCAGCCTTGGTGTAAGTGATTATGACGCAGCTTCCGCAACCATGAAGGAAGCAGCAGTAAAGGTAGAGACAGCTCCGGCAGCAATTCCCGCAACCGGAATCTACAAAGTAGTGGTTATTGCAAAGCTTGCCCGGTTCGAAGTGCTGAAGAAAGCACTGAACGATCTGGGTGTTACCGGTATGACCATGACACAGGTTATGGGCTGTGGCGTACAGAAGGGCGCCGGCGAGATGTATCGTGGAGTTGAGATGGATGCGACCCTGCTTCCTAAGGTGAAGGTTGAAGTCGTAGTCAGCAAGATCCCCGTAGCAACTGTGATCGAGGCTGCCAAGAAGGCCCTGTACACCGGACATATCGGCGATGGCAAGATCTTCGTATACAACGTTGACAAGGTAGTAAAGGTTCGTACCGGCGAAGAAGACTTCGCAGCTCTGCAAGACGTGGAGTAACTTAACTTAGCTTTTATCTAATCCCTCAATTTGGTATATACAGAGTGCTGTGCCCGGATGCTGCGACTCATCCGGGTGCAGACAAGGACCCCGGGTGCTTCCACCACCCGGGGTTTTTCCTGCCCTTGGCGGTGGATAAGATTGCCCTCTTGAAAAGGTTTGGTGGAAATGATACTATCATCGTAGAAGTACAGATTTTCAAAGGGTATGATTTATATGGAAGAAAATACAAAGAAAACACAAAAGCAGACAGAAAATGTTATAGGGAAAGAGAACAAGATCGTAACGGGAGTCATCTGGCAGCAGCTGCTCCTGTTCTTTTTCCCTATTTTGTTTGGGACCTTTTTTCAACAATTATATAATGCAGCGGATGCAGTGATCGTAGGACGTTTTGTGGGAAAGGAAGCGCTGTCCGCAGTAGGTGGCGGCACAGGTACGCTGATCCAGCTGCTGGTGGGATTTTTCGTGGGACTGTCCAGCGGTGCCACGGTTATTATCTCCCAGTATTATGGAGCAAAACGGGCCGAGATGGTGGGCTATGCCGTACATACCTCCATTGCGTTCAGCCTGGTGGCGGGAATCGGCATGATGATCGTGGGTATTACGGCGGCACCATGGGCACTGCGCGCGATGTCTACACCTGAGGATATTTTGGGACCGTCGACAACCTATATCCGAATCTATTTTCTGGGCGTTATCGGGAATCTGATCTACAACATGGGCGCAGGTATCCTGCGGGCTGTGGGGGATTCCAAGAGACCGCTGTATTTTCTGATCGTCAGCTGCCTGACCAATATTGTACTGGACATTGTGTTTGTCATCGGACTGCATATGGGTGTGGCAGGTGCCGCACTTGCTACGATCCTGTCGCAGGCGCTCAGTGCTGTGCTGGTATTGTGGGTGCTGATGCGGACGAAAGATATGCATCGTCTGGAACTGAGCAAGATCCGTTTTGATGGAAGAATGTTCCACAGGATCATCCGGATCGGACTTCCGGCGGGATTGCAGTCGGTAATGTATACATCGTCCAATATTCTGATCCAGTCCAGCGTGAATGCACTGGGAACGGATACGGTAGCGGCATGGACAGCATACAGCAAGATTGACAGCCTGTTCTGGATGATCGTCAATGCCTTTGGTATATCGATCACTACCTTTGTGGGACAGAATTATGGTGCGGGGAAAATGGACCGTGTACACAAGGGAGTCCGTACCTGTATGGGAATTACAGCCGGGGCAACCGTTCTGTTGTCTGTGATCCTCTATAATTATGCATCGATCTGTTATCAACTGTTTACCACGGATGCACAGGTGGTAGTGATCGGAGAACAGATTCTGCACTTTTTGGTACCTACATATTTTACCTATATTGCCATTGAGATTTTGTCCGGTACTCTGCGCGGTATCGGCGACAGCTGGCTTCCCATGATCATCTGCTGTCTGGGGATCTGTGCGCTGCGTGTGGTATGGATCCTGACAGCTGTACCTCTGAAAAATGACATTCTCACCATTGTATTCAGCTATCCACTGACCTGGACGGTGACAAGTATCGCTTTTATTGTGTATTACCTGTTTTTCAGCCGCCTGAAGATCGTGGGAAGTAAGAGATAATTCGTAAGATATTGCACTTTATTCTATAAAATTTGCATAGAAACGGGAGCACAATGAATTTATAATAAAGAAATCAAGGAAAGACGGAGGTATTTAAATGTATCAGGCAGATGAAAAAAGATATGAAGAAATGAAATACAATCGCTGTGGTGCCAGTGGATTGCTGCTTCCGGCAGTCTCCTTGGGACTGTGGCACAATTTCGGTTCCAACGGCAATTTTGACAATATGCAGGACATGTGTCACACAGCATTTGACCATGGAATTACACATTTTGATCTGGCAAACAATTATGGACCTGTACCGGGCAGTGCGGAGGAGAATTTCGGTCGTATCCTGAAAAAGGATCTGGGTGTATATCGTGATGAGCTGGTGATTTCCACGAAAGCCGGTTATGATATGTGGCCCGGACCTTACGGCAACTGGGGCAGCAAAAAGTATCTCGTAGCCAGCCTGGATCAAAGCCTGAAGCGTATGGGACTGGATTATGTGGATATCTTCTACCATCACAGACCGGATCCCAATACACCGCTGGAGGAGACCGTTCGTGCACTGGACGGCATTGTCAGATCCGGTAAGGCATTGTATGTGGGAATTTCCAATTACAATAAAGAACAGACCATTGCAGCGGCAGAACTGTTCAAGGAGCTGGGCACTCCGTTCATTATCAACCAGAGAAAATATTCCATGTTTGTAAGAGATATTGAGAAGGATGGTCTGAAAGATTACGCGGCAGCTCACGGCATCGGTATCATTACCTTCAGCCCTCTGGCACAGGGACTTCTGACCGACCGTTATCTTCATGGTATTCCTGAGGACAGCCGTGTCCGTACCGACGGCAGGTTCCTGAAAGAAGCGGCGATCGTGGAAGAGACATTGAAGAAGGTACGTGCACTGAACGATCTGGCATCCCAGAGAGGACAGACCCTGGCACAGATGGCACTGTCCTGGATCTTAAGGGATGGGGATATTACCAGTGTTCTGATTGGAGCTTCCAAGCCTTCACAGATCCTGGATAATATTGGAATTGTACATGCAACCTCCTTCAGCGATGAAGAAAGACGTAAGATTGATGAGATTCTGGCATAAAAAAGCCGGCGTCTGCAAGTATATTGCAGACGCCGGCTTTCGCGTTATCTTCCGTAGAAAATCTGTGCGATCGGAGAGTCCGGAGACAGGATCACGGTTTTATTATCACCGGTCATGGAAGCCTTCAGAGCATCCAGACTTCTGACGAAGGAATAGAAATCCTGCTTGGATTCATCGGCATAGGCCTCTGACAGAATACGCATGTATTCCGCTTCTCCCTCCGCAATGAGAATTTCCGCGTTTTTATTGGCTTCCGACAGGAGCACGTTGACCTCCTTGTCCGTGGTATTGCGGATCTTCTGTGCCTCGGAACTTCCCTCTGCGGTATAGGTCGCGGAGATATTTTCGCGTTCGGAGATCATGCGCTCGTACACAGCGGCTTTGTTGTCACTGGGCAGATCCAGCTGTTTGGTTTCGAAGGAGAGCAATTCAATACCGTATTGCTCGGTGGTGTTTCCGATGTTTTTCATAATGGCTGCCGCCAGCTCTCCGTCACGTCCGGAGATCACATCATTCTGAGTAGTGCTGCTGATGATGTTCTTGGTAGAGTTATATACGATGGTGTCCAGACGGCTCTCAGCGTTGGAGATGGAAGAGTTCAGGGTCTGGGCGAATTTCAGAGGATCGTTGATCTGCCATAAAATGTAACTGTCGCAGATCATGGTCTTTTTGTCACTGGTGATGACATCGGAGGAAGACAGATCATAGAGCAGAATCTCCTTTGGAAGCTTATCAACGCTCTGTACAAAAGGAATCTTAAAGGTAACACCTGCAGAACTCACTACATGATCTACTTTACCGAACTGTCGGATCAGACTGTATTCGTTTTCGTTGGTAACGACAATGCTGGAGGATCCGATGATCAGCAGCACCAGTACCAATAGAATCAGAGATATATTTTTTAATTTTTTCATATTATTAAAACTGCCTTTCTGTAGACAATGATTATTGTGCGGTTTCAGAGGTACTGTTTTCCGTGGAAGAACCGGTTGTCGTACCTGTGAAAGATTCCAAAGGGTAGAAGGTCTGTGTATTGCCGTTGGGGCTTTCGATGACTACCTTGAGATCCGGCAGGACTTCTTCCATGGTCTCGTAGAACATACGCTGTTTGGTGACGGCGGGGTTCTTGATATATTCCTCGTACATAGCGTTAAAACGTGCAACCTGTGCAGTAGCCTCATTGATGCGCTCGGTCTTTTGTGCTTCGGCGTCCTTAATGATACCGTCTGCCTGTGCCTGCGCCAGAGGAAGCTGCTCATTGCGGTATTTGTTGGCATTGTTCAGAGCGGTTTCTTTTCCCTGCTTGGCGGTTTCTACGGCCTTGAAAGCCTCCATGACTTCGGAGGTAGGCGGCTCGGAATCCTGGATTGTGATATTCACCAGCTGAATACCGATATCCTGTTCGCTCAGACGCTCCAGAATCATTTCTTTAATAGCAGCCTGAATCTCATTTTTACCGGTGGTCAGTACGTCATCTACCGGATAGCTGCCGATGACAGTGCGGATACAGCTCTGGCTGATGTTACGCAGGATCAGCACGGGATCTTTGGAAGCATAGACTGCTTTTACCGGGTCACTGAAACGATACTCTACGAAGAAATCAACGTTGACAAAATTATAGTCGGAAGTGATCATGAGAGAATCGTCGGTTTCCGAAGAATTGGAATCTACATCATATCCCAGGGAAAATCCCTGAATGGTGGTATTGACCTTGCGGACCTGCTGGATGAACGGTATCTTAAAATGAAGTCCGGGATCCGTTACCGCTTTGGCCTGTCCTAAGGTGATCAGAACCGCCTGCTCCTGCTCACGGATCTGGTAAGTGGAATTAAAAGTAAAAATAGCGATTACCAGAATCACAAGAATGATGCCGGGGACTTTCCACCAGCTTTTTTTTGTTTTTGCTGCTTCCGCGGTGCCGGAACCTAAATCTTCAAAGCCGTTCTGGCGATTACGGAAGGAGTTGAATTTTTTCATAAATATGCTCCCTTCTGATTGTAATTCGTTTATTGGTTGTATACTTTACTATATGATGCCAGGGTCAAAAGGTCTAAACCCATATGAGCTTGCTCATAAGTGGG